>NZ_BAFQ01000274.1 GCF_000308375.1 Nocardia aobensis NBRC 100429
CCTCCCATCTAGTGTGTGAACGGCACCCGCCGCCGAAGATCCGTTCGCCCGTCGATCCGGCGTCGCTGTGGGATTGATCGACGGACGAAAGGGGTGCCGGTTCGATCCGGCGGCGGGGCCTGGTATGAGGGTTGCTCCGGCCGAAAGCATTGACCACGAAGTAATTCCGCAGCTTTCGCGCAACTTCCAATCGCCCGCGGTTGCCTACGTGACGGCTCGGTGGGGGAGGTGTACTTTTCGATCTAGAACACGGCATGAGCAGGGGAGCTGGGCCGATGATCGTTTACGGATGGACCGGTATCGAGGTCAAGGCATTGCGTTCCGCCATGCAACTCACGATCGAGGAGTTCGCCCGACGGGTAGAAGTTTCGTCGCGCGCCGTCGACGGCTGGGAATCAGCCGGTGCGGCGGCGTCGTTACGTCCATCGAGCAAACGTCAGCTGGACAAAGTGCTTGCTGGTGCGTCCGATGCGGTGACAGCGCGGTTCGCGAACCTCCTGGGTGCCACTGCGATCGACCACGACGAGGTGGATTGCTCTTCGCCTGTAACGGTTACGCTGGCCAACGACACCCTCGGTCACGCGACTGTGATGGGTGCTGATGAAGCTGATCTGGTTTGGGTTCCGGCCCGAACCGCCGCTGGAGAGGTCATTCTCGTGTCACTCCCACGTCGCACGGTAATCGCTGGAATCGGGGTGAGCGCGCTCGCGTTAGCCGCTGGCGTCAAACCCGCAGCCGTCCTGGCGAATTCCCCAGAAATCGACCGGCTCGACCACTTCCATAAGCTGCGCCTGTCACTGATCGAAAGCGACAACCTGCACGGCGCCGGCGACGTCATCCCTCTGGTCGAGCAAAGTATCGAGCGAATCGGACAACTGCGCCGCGCGGGATTCGGAGATCCAGCAGGAATGCAACGTATGCGGGTGCTCTACGCCGAGTTCGCTGCATGGCTGCACCAGGATTGCCGAGATTGGGGCCGCGCCCAGCACTGGACCGACCGCGGCCTTACCTGGTCGCACCAGCTGGGCGATCCGTATTCGATCGCGGCGGTACTGACCCGCAAGGCACAGATCGCCAACGACATGGGCGACGGCGTAGAAGCACGCGAACTGGCTGAGGCCGCCGATCGTGCGGCCCCGCCGGGAACCCGGTTCGGCGCTGTGGCGTACACATTCGCCGGTCAGGGCAGTGCGCTCATAGGGGACAACGCTGGTAGCGAGGCTGCGTTCGACCGTGCCCGGCACCTGGCTGAGGACGTCAATGCAGATCCGTCATGGGGTTTCTTTCTCGATCAGGCCTATATCGACGCACACCAGGCGCAGGGACGGGTCGCGATGGGCGACTACCGAGGCGCGATCGACCAATTCAGCCAGGCAATCAGCGGCATGCGGTCGGGGCAGACCCGCGACCAGGCGGTCTACATCGCACGACAAGCTGTGGCCTACGTCCGCGCAGGTGAAGCAGAAGCGGCCGCCAAACTCGCCTCCACCGTAATCGACATCGGCGTGAGCACCGGATCCGAGCGCATCCTGCACAACCTGCGTACGGTGAATAGCATGCTGGATCCGGGCAGCAGGCAACCTGAGATCGTCGGATTCCGCGCCGCTGCTGAGAAGTGGTCGCTCACGTGAGCCGCACGCACGTTCTCCTCTCGGTTGCGACCAGCGTCGACGGGTATCTCGATGACACCAGCCCGCAACGTTTGATGCTGTCCAACGAGGCCGACTTCGATCGGGTCGATCAGTTGCGCGCCGAATCCGACGCAATTCTTGTGGGGGCAGAGACGATACGACGTGACAACCCACGGTTGACAGTCAAAAGCGAAGCACGCAAGGCAATTCGACTCGCGGCGGGAAAGCTGGCCACTCCGCGCAAGATCACCGTCAGCACCAGCGGCGACCTCGATCCGGAAGCCAAGTTCTGGCATCACGGCGTTGACGAAAAGCCCATCATCTACACGACGGTCGCGGGCGCTGAGAAGTTGGCAGTACGTCTCTCCGACCTGGCCGAGATCGTGCCCCTCGGTCAGACAGTTGACTTCGCCGCCCTCGTCAATGACCTGAGCGTCCGCGGGATCGGCCAACTGATGGTGGAGGGTGGCGGTCATATCCACACCGCTTTCCTGGCCGCCGGCCTGGCCGATGAACTGCTGATGGCCATCGGTCCTACGCTCGTCGGCGAGA
The DNA here is from genome assembly GCF_000308375.1 of Nocardia aobensis NBRC 100429. Taxonomy (GTDB): domain Bacteria; phylum Actinomycetota; class Actinomycetes; order Mycobacteriales; family Mycobacteriaceae; genus Nocardia; species Nocardia aobensis. Next base: position 2,184 of record NZ_BAFQ01000274.1, read on the forward strand.
GCTCCGCGCCGCGGTTCCTCCGCCCCGCTGAATATCCCGGCGGACCGACCCGGCGCATGCGCCTGGTAGATGTCACACAGATCGGCGATGTCGCCGTGCTGCGTTACCACCCCAAGGAGGACTCGTGAGCGAAAACGACCACAAGCGCTGGATGAACCGAGCCATCGAACTCGCTGAGCAGTGCCCTGTCGTCGAGGGCGCCTTCTCGGTCGGCGCGGTCATCGTCGTGGACGGTGAGGAAATTGCAACAGGCTACTCCCGTGAGACCGATGAAAAGGTACACGCCGAGGAGTCCGCGCTGAACAAACTCGCCGTGGATGATCCACGGCTCTCTCGCGCCACGATCTACAGCACCCTCGAACCATGCTCCGAGCGCGCGACGAAAACCCGGATGCCTTGCACCGAGCGCATTCTCCAGGCCGGGATCCCTGAAGTGGTCATCGCCTGGCGCGAGCCCTCAACGTTCGTCGAGGACTGCGTGGGCGTAGAAAAGCTTCAGCAGGAGGGCGTAACGGTCATCGAGCTGTCCGAACTGGCCGATGCGGCGATGGCAATGAACCGGCACCTCGACCTGTCATAGCCGTTCAAGTCCGATGCGCGTCGCGAGAAGTTAGAGAACTGGCCCGGCACGAGCGGGTGGCCGAAACGTGGCCGTGTCCCCTCTGGTCCATAAGCCCACCTCGACGAGCTCGAGCCAGTTGCTGTCGGCCATGCGCAACATCCATGTGAGAGGCGGAGACATCGCAGGTGAGCTCCGGACCGCTGGCTTTGACCACCACCGCGATCTTGTTTCGCCGAAATCGGGTTGGTGACTCGTAGGGATGGCTTTGCCAACGTCGACGACCGGCACGGGCGGGGCACCGTCGGGCGAAGCGTTTCGATCTCCCCCGGGAGCCTGTCGGTGAACTCCACTCTCCGGCCAGCGGAAGGCTCGAGTCTCGCATTCGAGACCGCTGCTACGCACGATCGACCACAACTTGTCCGAAAGTGGCGCAATTCCCTTCGGTTCGTGTTTAAGCGCCGAAAAAGACTCCTACTCAGCATGATTCACGCCTCGTCGCCGATAGCCTGCCGCCCTGTGGTATTTCGGCCCACTACGCGGTCACCGTCAGCGACCGCGTTTGTAGACCGAGGGCGCCACTGTGCGATATCGGCACTCATGGGTGTTCTTCTAGCGCCCGAGCAGCTATCGGCGCCGCGCATCCGGATGCCAGGGTCCGCCGAATCGAGCAAGCCAGGCTCAATGATGGGGGTAGTCAGTGCCGTTTGCCAAGAGTCGGCAGACCGCCGCGAACGACACGGACGCTGGTGGATCGTGTGGACGGGCGCACGTCAACTGTCGCAACGACCGAGCAGGTGCGCTTGTGGTCTCGGTCGTGTCCGACGAATTGACCGCACTCGGCGCATTCGGTGACCTCAACCGGGACCGCGCGTGGCGGGCGCGGCTGGTTGTCGAAGCTTCCATCAGGCTCGACGATGAAGCGTCCTGATTCGTCGCATTGATTGTGCGTGCCGGGGCGATGGTGGCCGTTGACGGTTCCGGTGCGCAGGTTCACGGCGGTTTCCTTACCGCATTCTTCGCATATGTACTCCACATAATGGGGCTTGAACGGTGCGCTTGTGGGTTGGAACTCACTCATGGCATCGATCTCCGATCGCACGACGTGCCTTGCGGCCGTTAATCCATTGTCGCTCAGGGCGGTTGCCGTCACGGTGTATCGGCGATGTCCGATCCTTTCACCCGCCGACAGCGACTTGACTCACCAGTCCGGATGCCCATCACCAACCTGGACATCAGTTCGAGGTGAAGGCGTGCCGGTGAATTCGGCCGGCGCTTCGGGGAACGGGCGGCCCAACCCTTCGGAGATCGAGTGTTCGCGGTCCACAACGCATTCGGCGGCGCACTGGTCGATGCGTTCCGTCTCGGCCATCTCACGGGTTGAGGACGTCGTCCCAAATGCGTTCGCGATTTCGCACGTGGCGTGGTGCTCACTCACTCGGCCGGCTTTCCTCGTGCCCGTTTGGCCGCCCTCAGCCCTGTGATAGCCAGGCGACAGATAATCGAGTCATCATCCGACCGCAGGCCCTATGCCAGATCTCGTTGTATTCTGCGCAATTCGATGCGGGGCGAGCTTAAATCAACGTTGGTGTCGCGGATGCCACACCCGGTGCGGCAGGATCTGGATTGACCGTGGCTCCCAGAGCCGCCGCGTCCGAAAGACCACAACTATGGATTGAAGGCGGATGATCCGGGTCGTCCGGTTTCAGGCGTAAGCGCCGTCGATCCCCGCGCTTCTACTTGGCCAGCGTGGGATAGTGGTGAACGATCCCGGCGCCCGGCCTGACCGGATCGGCGATGCGCAGTCAACACCTCCCGATGTACGTTGAGAGTGAGAAGGGCGAATGCATATCGCCCTGGTGGCGCGTGGTGACATCTCTATTCGTGCAGCGGCCGAATCGAATCACGTGAGCCAGCTGATCGTCCGGGGTCTCACGCAGACAGATATCCCCGACGACCGTTCGGCTTTGCTCGATGCCATCGACGCATTGATCCGCTTAGGCGCCCTCGGAGCCGCCCGCATGGTCAACGGGTCCGAACGAGGTTGAGCTGCATCTAGGTGATCGGATTGTGCTAGAGCTCGCGGCTGTCAGTTTCGGCGACGTTGGTGTCGAGGCCGGGGTGTTCGACGGCAGACCACCACTCGGCGTCATCGTGGCGGTTGGCGCGCTGTGCGTGTTCGGTGGTGGCTTGGTCGGGCGTGAGGTGGGCGCGGCGTGTGCGTTCGGCGTGTAGTTCGGTGAGTTCTTCTTCCAGCCAGTCGGTATCGATCGGGTCGCCTGCGTGGGTGTTGGCGGGTGCTGGGCCGTAGATGGTGGTCTCGTCGTCGGCGAGTTGAATGCGGAGTTCGAGGGTGCCGATCGCTTGGACGAGTTCGGTATCGGTGAGCATGTGAGTCGGGTTAGACGGATCGAACCCTGTGTCGCCGTCCAGGACTTGCGTTGAATTGTTCTGGCTGGCCAGCGTTTCGGCTGTCAGGAGTGCGTCTGCGAAGGCTTCGATGGTCGCGCGGTCGGCCGGGTTTCGTGTGTGGCGCCAGTCTTTCCGCAGTAGTGCTAGTGCCGCGGTGGGTGGGTGCCGGTCGGTGATGAATGCGCAGCGGGCGGCGACGTGATCGGCGGGGCCGTGGGCGGGGATGCCGGGTTGGTTGTCGTCGCGGCAGGTGCTGCAGAGTCCGTCGTCGCAGTGGTGTTGGTGGGTGTCGGTGCGGGCGCGTTCGAGTCCGCAGGCGAGGCAGGGGAGTTCGTGGTGGTCGGGGACGGCATAGCGGTCGTAGTCGACGGTGTGGCCGGTGCCGGCGAGGAAGCTGGTGGTGTCGGAGCGTTCTGGTGCCTCTTTGCCGGGCCGGTGGCGCGTGGCGCCGGTTCCTTCGGGGACGGGTAGGTGGGTGGGGTCGGCGTCGAGGTCGGCGAAGGATTGGGTGTAGATGTCGAACACGTCGCGGCCGAGATCGGGACGGGGTGGCCGCCGTCGTGCGGGGTCCATGTATTCGTCTTGATCGCGTGCTGCGGTGCGCGGTTCGCGGCCGGACCGCGCGTTGGCAGGTGGCTGGTGGAGGCGTGGGTCGGTGGCAGGGATTGCGGCGAGGATAAATGCCCGGTGTTCGGGGTAGCGGTCGGCGGCCCATCGGAGCCGCGCGACCGCGACCGGGTAGGCGCGGATGGTCAGGGTGGTGATGACGCGTTGGAGGAGTTCGCGTTCGGTGTTGTCGAGGCGGGCGGTGAGGCGGGTGAAGGTCTGTCGGGCGTCGTCGATCCTGGCGGAGGACACGAGGTCGCCGATCGCGTGAACGATGTCGGCGGGCAACGGACTCACACTGTCGTCGTGGTTTGGGTTGGCGTCGTGGGGCTCGGGTGTCGGTGGTGTCATGGCGGTCGCTGTTCCGGTTGCGGGGTGGGGGTTTTCGGATTCTGGCGCTGGGTGGGTAAGTATTTCGATGCGCCAGGCCAGCGCGGTGGCGAGTCGATTGGCGCGGGGGAGCGCTGTCGCGTCGTCGGTGGCGGTGACGAGAAGCTCGTGGGCGGTGGCGAGCAGGTCGTGGGGTGTCCAGTCGTTGGGTGCGGTATCGATGGCGGCGACCAGGCGCGGCCAGGCGGGATCGGTGATGACATGTTCGGCGAGGTCGTGGCCGAGGATGTCGTGCAGGTGTGGTGTCCAGTCGGGACGTAGGGGTGGTCCGGTGTGGGTGGTGAGTGCGGAGGGGTCGAGGCGCAGGCGTGACCAAAGGGCGGCGGCGGGCATGTCGTCGGGCAGCGCGCGGGTTGCGGCGGCGTCGGTGAGCAGGGTGTCGATGTCGAGTCCGGCCGCGGCGGCGGTGTCGAGATGGTTGGCGAGGACGGGCCACCAGGGGTCGCTGGTGATGCGTGTGTCGAGGCGTTTGACCAGTGGCTCCCAGGTGTGGGTGGCGGTGTGCAGGTCCCCGAGTGCATCGGTCACCCGGGCGGTGAGGCGTGTGTGGTGGTCGCGTTCGCGGGTGGGGAAGCGGGTGGGGCCGGTGGGTCGTAGGTCGGTGTCGGGGACGTGGTTGGCCGCGCGCCACACCGCCAGCTCCGCGATGAGCTCGCGGTTGCCGAGCAGGGGCCGCGCCCATACCGGTGCGGTGGCGGCGGTCCAGGTTCGGGCGTCGGTGGTGATCTGGGTGGCGAGGTCGGCGACGATGCGTCGGCGTGCGTGTAGCTGGTCGGCCAGTTCCGGGTCGGATAACTGGTGTGGCAGGCCGAGCAGCCAGGGTAGGGGTCCGGTTCCGGTGGAGTGTGCGCCGCTGGTGTCGAGGCGCCAGTCGAGCACGGCGGCGGGGTCTTTTGCGGTGTCGAGTTCGCGGTCGTCGATGGCCTCGCGTAGCGCGGTGGCGGGGTCGTGGCCGGCGAGGGCGAGGATGGCCAGGTGCTGGCGCAGGGTGGGGTAGGCGGGGGCGTCGGTGAGTCCGGGGAGCAGGGTTTCGGCGTGCTGGTCGAGTTGGGTGAGGGTGTCGGGGCCGAGGGTGTGTTCGGTGGCGACGCCGATGGCGTCGAGGTAGATGTCGACAGCGCGGCCGAGCCGGCGGTAGGGGTCGAGGGCGTCGCGCAGGGAGGTGTGGGCGCTGGTGTGGGTGGCCTCGCGGGCCAGGATGTGTTGCAGGACTTCGACGGCGGTGCGGGGCAGGATGGCGGGTTCGGTCCAGAAGGAGGCTTCGCTGCCATCGATGGTGGTGGGGACGTAGAGGTGGTTGGCGTGGATTCCGCGGGTGATCGCGACGTACAGCTGGTTGCGTGATTCGCCGCCGGTGAGCACGGTATGGCAGGTGTCGGCGGTGGTGCCTTGGGCGGAATCGATCGTCATCGCATACCCGAGTCGCACATGCAGACCGACGTATTCGGGAGGAAGCACCGTGGCCCCGCCGGGCCGGCCGCCGGGACGCAGGTGGGTGATGGTCATGCTGCCGTCGGCGTGCACGGTGTCGACACGCCAGCGGTAGCCGTTGCGAACCCAGTCGCGTTCCCCGAGGGCCAGGCGGCGGTTGTTGCGGCGAGTGCAGACGATGTCCCCGGCAGACGCGGTCAACCCGTCACTCAATTCTGTCGTGGCCGAGGCGCTTTCGGTGGTGCGGGCGAGGCGGTCGGCGCGGGCGCGGTCGTTGAGGTCGGTGACGATGTCGTGGGTCGGGGCGAGCATGATCGCGTCGCGTCCGGCGTGCCGGTCGGCGAACCAGGCGCCGTAGGCTTTGTCGGCGACGGTGGCCGCGCTGCCGGAATGGATGCGCTGGTGGTCGAGGTAGAAGCCGAGACCTGATGGATCGCCGTCGCGCAGTGCGAGGCCGGCGGTGGCTTCGGCGGTGTCGGCGAAGCGCACCACGTGCGTCAACGTGATCGCGTCGGGGGCGTGGGTGCCTTCTATCCCGGCGCCGCCGGCGTCGATCGAGGGCAGTTGTTTGTCGTCGCCGACGCACCGGACGGTGGCCCCCTGGGCGGTGAGGAATTCGAACAATCGCAGCCGTTTTCGATCCGACAGCTTGACATGTTCATCGACGATCACCAGCGTGAGTTCGCCGATCTGGTGGACCCACATCGGTACGGCGGCGGGGAAACCGCCAGCCGATGGCGCGGTTTCGGGGTCATTGCGTGGTCGGTGTCGGTCGAGGATGTGTAGGAGTCGGTCGACGGTTTCGACGAGGGCGCCGGTGGCTTCGGCGAGGATCGCGGCAGGCGCGGCCTCGGGGGCCAGGCCGAGCACTGTTCCGCCGGAGGCGTGCCAGGCATCGACGAGGACGCGCATGGCGGTGGTTTTCCCGGTGCCCGCCGGGGCGGACGCGACCGCGATGCGCGCCGCTGACGTGGCGAAGTGGATGACCATGGCGGTCTGGCCGGCGTTGAGTTTCTTTCCTTTGTGGGCGGGATCGGTGTTGTAGGCCGCGATCGCGGCGGTGACGAAACGCTCGTCGATGATGCGTCCCCCGGGTTGGACCGACAGTTCGGTGAGGCGGTATTCGATGTCGAGTTGGCGGGCGGAGGTATAGGTCTGGGTGCCGGAATGGGTGTAGGCGCTGGCGCCGTCGCGGCGCTGGAACGGTGCGGGCACGGTGGCGAGGTCGGGTTCGGCAGCGATGTCGGGGTCTTGGCGGGCGAGTGAATGGCGGGGTGAGAGTGCTTGGGCGACAACTGCGTCGGCGATGTCGGCCCAGGTGTCGCGGCCGGTGAGGGCGCGGATGCGGCGTTCGGTTTCGGCGCGGATGTGGTGGTGCTGCCACACCGACCGCTGTCCCGACACCACCTCCACCACCTCGCGAGCGATATCCGCGACGCGATCCTCGCCGACCGTCGGTGAGGGAGGCGCCGCGCGGTTGATGCTGGTGGCGACGATCTGGTCGAGGATGGTGTGGTCCCCGAGCACGGTGGAGGCTTGGGTGCGCCAGTCGCGGCGTTGCTCGGCCCACGACCGCGACAGGTGTTTGGCCGGGCGGGTCTGCAAGGTCGCGACCTGGGAGAGATTCCACATCTCGGCCGCGGTGGGCTCGCGCCCGAGTTGCTGATGGAACTCGACAGCCAGCGCGCCCAGCCGTGTCCGGATGGCGGCGTCGCGGCGTGACCAGTACCGGATCAACACCTCAGGGATGCCGACGATCTCGCGGATGGGGCGTTTGTTCGGGTTGGTGCCGGCGCGTTCGGCGAACTCGACCCGGAGGTCGGCGCGCAGGTGGTGTTCGAGGCGGGTGTTGTAGATCTCGCTGATCGTCACGTTCAGCCGGTAGATCTGCGCCGCGTCCAGGGTCCGCCAGCGCCCGTCGGCACCGCGGACGCGGTTGGCGAGCACGACATGGGTGTGTAAATCCGGGTCCCCGCATCGGGATTCGCGGTGAACGAACCGTGCGGCGATGATGCCGTCGACATCGAGTTGACGCACCCCGTTGCGGCCCGCCCGGGTGAAGACTCCATGCTTTTGCAGCCATCGCAGTGCGTCGTCCACGGCGGCGTCGTGCGCTGCGGCTATGCGCTGGGACACCGTGAGGGGTGCGATGGCCCAGAGCGCGGAGACGCTTTTGACTGGAGAGAAAGTGAGGTCGAACCCGGCGACCGCCGCTGATTTCGGGCGCGACATCTTGGTGACGAACCCGGACAACTCGCGGTCGTCCAATGGCGGTCGCTCGTAGTGTTCGGTGAACATTTCCGTCGCGACGTCGGTGCGGATCCGTGCGCGAACCTCGTCGGGAATCGCCGCGCGGGCGTCGACTCCGGCAGCAATATTGTGTTCGGCGAACGCCTTGCCGCAGCGTTTGCGGAACTCGTTGTCACCGGAATAGGTGCGATATGGGCTACCTAAACGTGTCGCGCGTTCCGCGATTTCCTTTGCGGCTTTGAGGCTGGTTCCTTTCGCGGTTTCGGAGGCGATGACGCGTGCGGTGATCGCGTCGGCGTCGGGATGGTGGCCGTGGCCGAACAACGCCCGCATCTGCGCTTCGGTGACCTCGTCACCGGGTGAGAGGTCCAGGGCGGCAAGTCCGTTGCCCCACCACATACCGGGTTGTTCACCGTGGGCGGAGTAATAGTCCGAGAGGGTTGCGGGTCCGCGGTCGCTGGCATCGGCCGCCGCGACCTGACGAAGGTAATACCGGTAACTGTCGCCCGCGAGAATTTTGTGAAGCGTCGCGGTCACCTATCCATCACAAGCCCAGTGCACCCAGTATTTCCAGACTTCGAAGGGAGGTAGTTTGTATCAAAACGCGTCATTTCCCCACGATGTAAGGAAATTCTCAGATTCCGCGATGCATGAGGTCTGCTATGGGTGAGTGAGTGTGTGGGGGTGAGGGGTTATGGAGGATATGGGGTTATGGGTGTGAGGGGATATGTGGTGTGAGTGTGTGTGGGTGATGTGTGGTGGTGAATGAGTGGGAGTGGTTGTGGGATGTGGCGGTGGGGCCTGCGGGCAGGTTGTCGCAGACCCCACGCGGACGCAAGCGATCGGGACCGCGCTGCGGTTGCGCGGCGCGATCGGGTTAGTCGTGTGGGCGCTGGCCGTCGCACGGCACGGGGGTGTCGGGGACGGTCATGAGTGGGTGGCCCGACAGGGCGAGGCCGATGAGCAGTCCGACGATGAAGATGAGCAGGTCGTGCATGCGGAACTCCTTGCAGGGGGCGGTGGTTGGTGGCCGGTCCGTCGCGGGTGGGGCGTCACCGCGACGGACCGGAGCGCGACGCTCGCCTGTGTCAGGCGGCGACGGTTCGGCGGGTGGGTGGAGTGACGAGGCCGAGCCAGACGCGGCACTCGGTGCAGAACCCGTCGTCGTGGATGGCGCGGATGCGGGTGCATCCCTCGCAGCGGGCCTGGCGCTGCCCCGCACCAGTCACCGGGCCGCGACGGCGGCGTGTCACAGGCTTCGCCTGCGCACCGGCTTCAGCGTCGGCCTCCGCACCAGTGGCGTGCTCGGCGTGTGCGGGTTGGGGCACGAACTCGTCGATGATGGTGGTCAGCCAGCGCGGTGCACGTCGGCGTGTCTCGGCCAGCAGGGCGGGAGCGGCGCCTGGGTAGGTGGTGGTGAGGAACCGGCAGTAGGTGCGGGCGAGGTCGGTGGCGGTGAAGCCGGTGGGCAGTTCGGGCAGGCGCGGTGCGCGGTCGTCGCTGCGGCAGTAGTCGCACAGGCCGTCGTCGCTGCGCCACCGGCCGCCGTCGCTGTGGAGGGGGTTCTGGTCGACGGTGGAGCGTTCGATGAAGCAGCCGATGCAGCGCCACCCGGAGATCGGCGTCATGGCCTCGCGGGTGTAGTCCACACTGTTGCCCTGGAACGGCAACTCCGGCCGCAGATCTCCACGCACACCGGTGCGGGCATCGGCGTAGGCGAGCGCCTCCTCATGTGAGACGCGGCGGGAGCGCTCGGCAGCTGCGGCGGCGTGGGTGTGCTGTTCGGCGACGTGGTGCACGAACTCGAGATCCCACCGTGCCCGCACATCGTCATCGCTGCGCGGCTGCGCGCCCTGCACGCGCTCCGACGACGACGGCGCGGGTTCGGGGAGCAGGCCGAGGTCGCGGAACCGCTGCTCGCTGGCGCGGTTACGCGCGAGCTCACCGGCCATGGTGTCGCGGTGCAGAGTGTCGGCGACGTAGGCGGTGACCACGTCGGGTTCGATGAGCGCGGGGCGGCGCTTGCCGCGGGCACGGACACGCGCGGTGATCCGCTCGGGCGTCATCCGTGACTTGTCGGTCTGCCGTGACGGCGCGAGGAAGAGCCGGGCGGGCGGGTTGCGCCACAACCGGATCGAGGTCCGCTCGGTCTCGACGGCCGCGAGAGGGGCGTAGTCGCGGAAGACTTCGTCATCGACGCTGCTGTCGCCTGTGCGGGCGCGCTGTTCCAGGAGCGCGATCCGTTCGGCACGCTCGCGCACATACAGGCCGGGGTCGGTGTCGGGCAGCAGCCGCGCCAGCAGTGCGCGTTTGGGTTCGTCGTGACGGAACGCGGCTTCCAGGCGCAGCAGCGCGCTGCGATACGGGTAGAGGGTGAAGGTGTCGACCATGGCGTCGAGCACGTCCCGTTCGCCGGGGGTGGCGTGGGTGAGCGCGGTGGTGAAGGTGCGGCGCGCTGCGCGGCGGTCGCTGGTGATGGCGTAGTCGAGGTGGGCAATGGCGTCGAGGAAGGCGCTGGTTTCGGTCACGAGAGTTCGTCCTGTCGTCAATCGAAGATGAGGCGAGCACCCGCTGGGACCGGTACGGCCCCGTGATCGACCATGCGGGTGTCGGGCCGGTCGTGGTGACCAGCCGAGGGCGCGAGAACCGGGGCGGGACACGACGCGCGTTGGGGGCGGAACGCGCCGGGGCGTGCGCGGGCGAATTCCCGCGCACACCACCCCGGCCGGCGGGAGAGCGTGGGGTCGGCGCGCCGGGGAATTCGTGCGCGCCGGGCGCGGGCCGTCACGCGCGGCGCAGCCCGCCCTGGTAGCCCTCGGATGGCTGGTCACCGCGACCGGCCAGACCCCCGCCCCACAACGCAACTCACCCCGCCCGGAACCGACGGTTCCGGGCGGGGTGAGCGAGCCGAGCAAATGGAATTAGAGAGGCAGTGCGTTAGGAAGCAGTGCGTTAGAACGGGGGCGCGTCGCCGCCGAAACCCGCGGCGGCCCCGGCCATCGCCGGCTCCCGCCACGGATCCGAACTCTCCGACGGAGAAGCCGACGGCTGCTCGAATCCTGCGCCGGGGTCGCCGAATCCGTCGCGGTGCGTGGTGACCGCGCGTCGGGTCCGCGGGCCGCCGGATCCGTGTGCGGTGGCGCGGGTGACCGTCGCGGTGGCGTAACGCAGGGAGGCGCCGACCTCGTCGACGTCGAGTTCGACGACGGTGCGTTTGTCGCCCTCGCGGGTGGTGAACGAACGCTGCTTGAGTCGCCCGGTGACGATGACACGCGCACCGCGCGTCAGCGACTCGGCGAGATTCTCCGCGGCCTGGCGCCACAGATTGCAGCGCAGGAACAGCGGATCGCCGTCTTTCCACTCACCGGCGTCGCGGTCGAAATATCGCGGTGTCGAGGCGACGGTGAAATTGGCGACCGCCGCGCCAGCGGGAGTGAACCGGAGCTCGGGCGCCTCGGTCAGATTTCCTACGACGGTCATCACCGTGTCACCGGCCATGGACGTCCTCCTCAATCAGTGAACGGGATCGGATTGCATGCAAGGACCGGCCCTGCCACAGTGCGGCAGGGCCGGGTTCTGGTTATGTGTCGATGGGGATGTCGCGGTAGTCGATGTCGCCCGCGGCGGCCTGTTCGACCTCGACCAACGCGAAATCGTCGCCGGGACCGGCGATGTCGGCGAGCAGGTGCAGATACCGGGACGTGGCCTCCGAGCGTGTGCGCCACAAGCTCTTGTCCAGCGTGGCCTCGCGGGTGGCCAGCACCATGCCCAGTGTGAGCACCAATGCCCGGTTCACCGACGCCGAACCGATCACTTTCACCAGTTCCTCGGTCGAGAACCCGATACCGAGCAGCTTGGTCACCAACTGCAACGCACCCGGCGCCAGATTCCGCGCCAAATATTCGGCCACGAAATGCGCGCCCTGCGTCGGCGGTTTGGTGCGCTGGAAGTACGTGGCGAGGAAATCCTCGCGACGCTCGGCCGCGGCCACGCCCCGCTTGTTCAGCTCCCGCACCCGGCGCCGCGCCAGCCGCGATTGTTCCCGCGCCTCCGCCGCGCGTTCGGCGGCGGCCAGGGCCTCCTGCGGGTCGCCAGCCTGCGCAACAGCCAGCCGAAGTCCAGCGGTGTCGAGCTGGTCGGCGAGCAGGTAGTAGGCCGGGATCCAGCGGTCACGCCACGCCAGCCCATCCGCGCGGCGCAACCCGTCACCGGGTTCGGTGTCGGTATCGTTTTGGGTGTCCCAGTCGACGGTGTCCGGATCGACGAGCGCGCCGGTGGCGGTGTCGACCAGCTCACTGTTTTCCTCGACGTCGACCCACACCAGCCACTGCGCCGGATGGGCGTACACGTCGTCGTCGGTGACCGGTTCGCCGTCGGAGCGGACGAGGTCGTTGACGGCCAGGTATCCGTCGTCGGCGCCGGGTTCGTCGGTGAGGACCCCGAATCCGTAAGCGGCATACGGCAGTGACGCGTGCAGACGTCGCCGGGTTTCCTCGCGGTCCCCGGCGATCGAGTTGGCCGTGTAGCCGAAGTTATAGCGGGTAGCCGAGGTCAGTTTCTCCACAGCGTCGGTGTCGCCGAGGTTGTCGTACTCGGCGATGACCGCGAGCTGATCGAGGCTGTACTGGCCGTCGTCGGCGAGCTTGCGTCCGGCTTCGGAACGACCGACCGCGGCGAGCTTGCGCACGTCGGCGCGTTTGGCCTTTTGCAGCCCCCGTGCGATCCGGGTCGGTGAGGCACCCAGATCGAGCATGAGCGCGATACCGGCGGCGTAGTCGGCCTGCGTCAACGGGATCCGTCGCTCGTTGAGATTGATCTGCACCATCGTGCGATCGATGCGCCGCTGCTTGATATCGATCTCGGTGGGCGCCTCGGTGATCCACACCGGCACCCGGGTGACACCGACGGCCTGGGCGATCAACACTCGCACCTGGCCATCGATCACATGCACCGTGCCGTCGGGTTCGCGTTCGGCCAACACCGGCGTACCCACACCGAATTCGCGGATCGAGGCGGCTTGCTTGGGGTGCTGGTCGACGTCGAAGTCTTTGCGCACGTTTTCCGCGATCACCAACTCCCGCGGATCCATATACGCCGCGGTCGCGTTCGGCGGGACCGGCGCCCGGTCGGGGGTGTCTTCGTCGCCGGTGTCGGTGGGCGCGGGCTGCGAGTCAGGGTGCTCGTCGGCAGCCTGAGCGTCGGTCGCGGTGGGCGGAGTGGGGTCGGCGTCGGGTTCGATGTCGGGGACGACGGTGAGGGTGGTCGAACTCAAAGGGGGACCTCCTAGGAGATGACGAACGGCGCGGCCCCACCGGTTGGATGACGGTGTGGCCGCGCCTGTCTGGACGGTGAACCGGATTGGGGTGTGGTTCAGGCGGCTGCCTGGCTCGAGGTGCGGGTGACGTTGATCGGGTGCAGGCGCAGCACGCCGTGCTCGTCGTCGAGGTAGGCCCAGTGGCGGCCCCGCCACCCGGCGTGCACGCCGCGCCAGCGGTCGGCGACGGCGGAATCCATCTCGGCGAGGGTGGCGGTCGCGCCGGCGGCGCCACGGTGTTCGAGTCGATTGAATTCCGCGCGGGACAGGGTCGGGACAGAGTTCGCGGACGGCATGAAATGTGACCTTTCTGATCGGGGACGAAACGAGGAGACGAGAAAAAGAGGCGATGCTGGTCAGTGGTGGAGATCGACGCCGAGGGCGTCGGCGATGTCGTGCGCGTGGGTGACGACCGCGCCGAGTCGGGGCGGGGACGTGCCGTCTAGCAACGCGGCGTCGAGGGAGCGGGCGAACCGGTGTTGTGGGTCGGAGGCCAGGGCCGCGTCCAGCGCGATCGAGGCCAGCACTCCATTGCCTCGGTGATAGGCCGAGAACGCCAGCAGAGCCGCGGGATGGGCGCGTTCGGGATCGGGCAGGCTGCGGGTGAGCAGCGCCCACAACCGTTCAGCCGCGTCGACGCGGGCAGTGCCGGCCAGCCCGAGCAGGCAATGGCGCACGGCGGCCGTGCGTAAGGCCACCGCGAGCCTGGCGATATCCGCCGGGGTCAGCGCCGAACCTGCCGCCAGCGTGTCAATGTGCTCGATCACCATGGCGACGGTGTCGGTGATCTCGCCGGACGCGCGCTGCGTGCTGAGGCTGGCGACCTCGGGGAGCAGTGCGCGGACCTGGTCGGCCACCCCCGGGTCGGGCTCGATCAGGCGGGCCAGTTCCTCGCGTGACCGGTGGATCGGATGTCCCGCGACGACGGTGGCGGCGAGCGCCGATGCGTCGGGGTCGGGTACGACGCCGGACTCGGTGGCATCGGGCAGGCTCCACCACGGCGCGCCTGCTTCGATCACGCGGGTCGCCCACGCCGACGCGAGAACAACACCGCGTCTGGTGAGGGCACGGTCGAGGATGTCGAGGATGTGGGTGTGCCCGCTGTGCGGCGCGGGTGCTGGTTGCGCGGTGCTGTCGACGACGAGAACCAATACTGCCGATGCGTTTTCGTGCGCGGCGAGGTCGGCCAATTGCGTGACGCCGGTGGTGAGCCGCTTGTCAGTGATGGGGAGGTCGTGGCGGGCGACGCCTTTGATGCAGACCTCGTCGTCGGGAGGGCGGCGTTCGAGCAGTGCCACGACCAATGAATCGACAGGGTAGAAGCCGAGCAGGGCCGGCACGGCGGCGATGAATTCACCCGGGGCAGACATGCGTAGTGGCGTCGGCTGAGTCATGAACAGTCCCTTCACTGGACAACGAATCGGACACGGCCGACACAGCTGACTGGGACGCGGGCAGCCAGGTCGGCGTGGCGCGGTCAGCTCAGGATGTGGTGGATGTCGTGGCCGTTGGTGATCAGGCGCGCGCGGCCGGTGGCGATCAACTCGTGCGGCAGCGCGGTGGTCGCGCTGGTCACCGGCCCTGGCACCGCGAACACCGGAACCCGGTGACGCACAGCGTGCGCGGCGATCGTGGCGGGTTCACCGCCTGGTGTGGACTCGATGATCAGCACTGCCCGCGACAGCGCAGCGCAGGCGAGCCTGGGCGCGGCGACGCGCCCGGGTCACACCCGTGCCGGGCGGATATTCGGAGATTAGAAGTCCGCTGGTGGCGATGGTGTCGAGTAGTCCGGAATGTCCGGGCGGGTGAGCGACGTCGATCCCGGCCGCGAGAACCGCGACTGGACTGCCGTGCGCGGCCAGCGCGGCTTTGTGCGCGATGGCGGCGACGCCGTATGCGCTGCCCGCCACGACATTCCAGCCCAAGGCGATGAGTTCGGCGGCGATCCGGCCGGTGACGGTGCGGCCGTATCCGGTCGCCGCGCGGGAGCCGGTGACGGTGATCGCCCGCTCGGTGAGGGTGTCGAGGCGGGCGGGGCCGCGCAGGTAGAGCGCGAACGGGCCGGATTGTGGGGCGCGCTCCAGCCGCGCCAGCCGCGGCCATGGCCATTCGGCGTCGTCGCGAGTGATCAGCCGTGCTCCGAGTTCGTCGAGACGGTCGGCGTCGCGGCGCGCGTGCTCCTCGAGACCGGAAGGGATCGCGAAACCGGCGTGGCCGCGGCGGATCCGGTCCGCTATCTCGCTCGTGGGTCCGGACTGGCACACCAGCCGGGGTCCGCGCGCGTTGTGGGTGAGCGCGCGGGCGACAAGGGCGCAGTCCAACAGGTCGGAGGTGATGGTGTCGGTCACGACGCTGGCCCCGCGCCGAGATCGGTGACGATGTCGAGTGCCTCGCGTCCACTGGCCGCCAGGTGCGCGGTGCGTTCACGCAGTAGCTGGTGACATCCGGCGGAAGTCGCTGAGTAGATCGGTCCGGGAACCGCGGCGATGCGGCGGTGCAGTCGCTGGGCCCACGACGCGGTGTCGAGGGTTCCCGACCGCGAACCGGCCTCGCAGATCACCAGGCCGGTTGAGAGCGCCGCCACGAGCCGATTGCGTTCGAGGAAGCGGGGTTTGGTCGGCACGGAGCCGGGCGGATACTCCGACACAATCAGTCCGCGGTCCGCGAGCCGATCGAACAGCCGGGTGTTGCCGGCCGGGCGGGCGCGGTCGATCCCGGCGGCCACGACCGCGATGGTGGGTGCCGACAACAGCAGTGCTGCCTGGTGGGCGGCGGTATCGATGCCGAACCCCGCGCCGCTGAGGACCCGCCAGCCGCGGTCGGCGAAGTAGGTCGCCATATCGTGGGCCACGTGGATGCCGTAGTCGGAGGCAGCCCGCGACCCCGTCACCGCCACGGTGCGATCCACCGACACCGGGAGCGGCAGCGGCCCGCGCACCCACAACGCAACCGGGGCAGGAACATTCGCGCGTTCGAGGTCGGCGACCGCGGCCGTTGGCCAATCGGGATCCTCCGGCGTTACCAGCATCGCGTCGACTACGGCGGCGCGATCGAGATCCGCCACCGCCTGCTCGCCCACATCTGGTGGGATCTGGAACAGTTCGTGTTCGGTGCACAACCGATCAGCGACTTCCTCGACATCGGTGTCGGCCAGAAGGGTCGACACCGCAAGAGAATTGGTCAACGCGGCGCGAGCGGCGACGGCCCACGCGAGCCGCCGCCGCGAGGTCAACGGCGCCAAGCGTTCGAAGGCATGGTCGGAAGCCGACACGGTGATCCTCCTGAGGAGAGAGTCGATGGCGGAGTCGAGCAACGCTGGCTGGAGAGCCATCACGTGGCCGGCCGCCGTGAGGGGAGCCGGACCGGCTCGATGCTGTGCTCCACACCGGTAAGGGCATCGGTGTTCGCGAGCGAGAGGCTTATCGAGAACCGCCGCATGGGAGCCGGAGTCAGGAAGAACGGGCGCGTCCGGAGGGGTGGAACTACGCCCGTTCTCGCCCCCTTTCGTCCCAGTAACGGTGTGAGAGCACCGTCATGACGAAGGGGTTGCATCGGGGAAGGGAATGGTGCGAGTCACCCGTGTGTCCCCTCGATCCCCCGATCCCATCGCGAATCCTAAACGCCGGGGTCCTGTCGCGGCGGTGGGTGAGCGAACCGCATTGGAAATATTCGTGTCACAGGTCGCGGTGCTAGGCGAGGAGGGCTCCGGTGTCGTGGAGCAGGGTGCGCATCAGCCATCCGGCTTCGGCGCCGACGACAGTGTCGAGGACATTGCAGAACACGCGGCAGAACTCGGGGCCGTGCCCAGCGGGGCGGGGTTGCAGGTGGTGGGCCAGCTCGTGCAGCACCAGCAGTTCTCGCACGGCACGCTCGCGGAGCGGGACGGCGATCGTGGCAGTGGCCGGCTCGTAGTGTGCGTAGCGGCTGCCGCGCCGCGCACGCACCCGCACTGGTACCGCGGCGTGCGGGTACCGGGCCCGAATAGAGGGCAACGACAGAACGGCCTCGAGGTATGCGCTCACGGATTCGACTGTGCCCATGCGTCTTTCGATCGGCACGCTGATCTGGGAGCCGAACAGTTCGACGGTGCGCCCGGGAGTGCGGTCGGCGAGATCGAAAAGGGCACGCAGCCGGTGCTCGGCGTCGTAGACCTTGCGGCGTTGTGTGTCGCGTGGCCGTGCGGTCACGACGGCAAACCTTTGCGCGGTCCGTCGATGTGGCCGAGGTCGTGCAGGCGGGCGCGTTGTCCGTCGCGGTCGCCGGCGTCCGCGGCGGCCGGTGCGTGTCCCATGGCTCGCCGGTGACCGTTCCAGGTGCCTTTCGCGGTCGAGTGTGCGGTGTAGTAGTCGCGCAGCTCGATGTCTTTGTCCCGCAACGCCAACGCCGTGCCTGGTCCTGCCGGTGCGTCAGTGGCGAGGGCGTCGGCGCGGGCGCGGGCGCGGTCGGCGCGCAGGCGTTGTCCGACGCGGGCGGCGAAGGCGCGCGGGTAGGCCAGGCGTGCGGTGACACGGGCGACCGGGTGGCGTTGGTGGGCTGCGGAGTGCAGGTAGGCGCGTGAGCCGCGCACCATCTGGGCGAGCAGATGGGTGTAGAGCAGTTGGGTGGTGTCGATGTCGATGTCGGTGCCGAGCCCGAAGGCGATCACCCAGGTCGAATTGTGGGCGGCGTCCACGCGGACGTCGTTGGCGTGGGCGATGGCCACGAACAACGCCACATAGGTGGCCAGCCCCTTGGTTCCCTTGGCGCCGATCTCGATGCGCCGCATGCCCGGCATCGGTCGGGCACGGCCGCGGTCGGCGGCCGCCGCGCGCGCGACGGCCAGGTCGATGGAATGCTGGGTCGCCAGCTGCTGGGCGCGGGACAGGAATGCCTCGGCCTCGTGCGGGTTGTCGGTGCCCTCCGCCTGGCGCATCAACGCACCGATACGTGTGAGCAACTTGTCCGATCCGGTCATCATTCACCGTCCTCGGTGAACAGGATGCGGGTGGCGATGATCGCGGCCAGCAGATCCAACGGCTGCTCCCCGGTGTCGGTGGGTGCGGCGTCGCGGACCTTTCGGAGTTTGCGCAGCCGCGAGGCAGGGCGCAGTTCGACACCGAACCTGTCCATGCCGTGCTCGCCGCCGGGCGCTCGGATCAGGGTGTAATCCTCGATCGCGATCCACGCCTCGTACCACGCTTCGGCCGGGTGGCCTTCACGCCGGCCTTCGCCGGGATCGGGAGTCGGTGGCGCCCAGAGGCGGCAGGTGCACTCCGGGTCGCCGCACGGGCGGCGGCTGGGATGGCGGTTGTAGTGATCGGTCTGGCCGGCCAGCATGGGGCATGTCCGTTTCGAGTAGAGGCCGCACTCGGGGTGCAGAGCGGGTTCTGGGCCGATGCCGCGCAGGTAGTCCTGCGGCCTGATGTAGACCACGGCCCAGGGACCGTCGAGGCGCTGACCGCACACTTGACACAGGCTGTGCAGCCAGATCTGTTGCAGCCGCGCCGGGTTCACCGCGCCCCACACCGGTTTGCCGGGGTCGCGGTGGGTCATCGTGATGTAAGGCACGACCATGCCCGCCGAGACCGGCGCCTCGGCCAGACGCTGTGGAACTGGAACCAGGCCGGCGGGGACGCCGGGAGAGTCGGGCATCGGGTACCTCCATTCGGATCGAAAAAAGGGGGGAGGAGCAAATGAGGAGCGACGGGCGTGTTGCGGTGAGTCGGGCCGGCTGGCCGAGAGCATCGTCGTTGCCTGGCGGTCCCTGTCCGCGGCCACGACAGCTACTGAGGCATCGCCGGGGATAGGCAGCACATCAACGCCTTCAGCTCGCCGAGCCTGGAGAAGTGAACGTACGCAGTGCGCGAGAGGCGGCGCGCACGAGCTGTTCCCGGCGCTGGTAGTCGGCGACGGCGTGGTTGAGCAGATCCAGGGGCTCACCGCCGACGACTGTGGCCATTGCGTGCGCGACACCGAGCGCATGCCGCGCCGAGGTGATGTACGGTTCGAGCGCGTCGAGCAACACAGTGACGGTGTCGTCGCGGCTCAACGGTTGTGCGGTGGACGCGCACACGGGCACAGCTCCTCTCATGACCGATGCGGGCGCGCCCGCGGAGTGGTGGCGGGCGCGCGAGGTGATCGGTGGCCGGGCAGGTTCAGTGGGTTGGCAGGCCGAACAGGTCGGCGTAGCGATCGACGCCGTCGAATTGCGGACACGCGCAGCGGGGGAAGGGGTGGGCGCAGTCGGCGCAGTAGCCGCAGTATCCGCAGTGGGGGCCGAAGGGGTCGTCTTCGAATTGGCCGCAGTGTTCGCAGAAGCCGATGTAGTCGGTGTCGGCGCTGGCCCATTCGCGCATCAGGTAGCTGTCGTTGGAGTACCAGGTGCCGCCGACCCAGTGCCCGTGGCGTTCGTTGAAGATGTAGGCGGGGTATTTGTAGGCGGGATCGGTGGTCAAGATGACGACCTTGTTACCGGTGAGCCAGTGCTCGAACCGGTCGCGCCCGGCCCAGCTGTCCAGCGACCCGAACGGGTTGGTGGGCAGGAAATCCTCGGCCGCGATCCGGGTATCCGAGCGCGTGTCGCCGGCGGCGGGGTGCACGGTGGGAGGCAGGACCCCGTTGTGGGCGAGCACCGTTCGTGGATCGCCACCGACGGGGAAGGGGTGACAGTTGCTGGTGTCGCGGTCGCCGTGGGTGGCGTAGCGGGAGTGGAACAACGCCGGACCACCGGGGTGCTTCGCCCGCTGTCGGGCGAATTCGTCGATCACCTCGTCACTGTTCATGCCGTGGCCGACGAGAATGGCCTCGCCGGTGTGGATGGCGTAGCCGTGGCCGTGCGGGTTGGCCAGCGCGCCGCCGTGCAGGGCGTCGAGGTCGGGGTCCTGGCCGGGTTTGTAGAAGGTCAGGATGCACACGCGAGGGCCTCCAATTCGTCGGTCAGGCAGCGATATTCGGGCCGGGCGGCCAGCCACGCGGTGAACGCGGTCCATTCCCAGCCGCGGCGGCGGGCGATGTCGGCGGCTGAGAGGGTGCGGGTGTATTCGACGGAGGCGTCGGCGAAAGCGAGCGCCGCTTGCACCTCGCGCGTGTGCAGAGAGCTGGCGAACACCCGCAGCTCGAACGTGTCCTCGGGGCACACATTGATCGCCCGGTACCGGAACGCGCCTCCGGTTTCACCCTTGGCGTGGGCGGCGGCGTTGGCGCGGGCACCGGGGTCGAATACGGCCCACTGCTCGGAGTCACGACGAGCCAGCACTTTGATGTGGGATTCGTTGCGGTAGACGAACTTCAACCACCGGTAGGTGTGCGCGGGAGAGGAGAATCCGGCGCGGGACACGTGCACGTGGATTCCGACGCTGGTATCGGTGTAGGCTCCCAGCAACCGCAACCGATTCAACAGCGACCACGGAAACTGTTGGCGCGCATACTCATACGACATCGGGTGCGTGACGAGTTCGTATCCGCACGGCTGGATGCTGCCGTCGTGTTTCAAATATCCGAGGTCGCCGAGCCCGTCGATGGCGAGTTCGGCAGCGTCATCGAAAACATCTCGGGGGGTTTTGATTTCGAGTTCCAGCCCGAGGTAGAGCGGTCCGGTGCCGTGGAAGTCGGGTTCGGGTTTGTAGCCGTAGGAGTGGATGCCGTTGTGGTCGGGGCGTTGGTTGGCGCAGGTGTCGCAATAGTCCTCCCACTGACGGATGAGGATGTCGCAGCCGGCGCAGCAGCGGTAGTCGGTGTCCTCGCAGCGCCGGCACACCTCCGCCCCGGCTTCGGTTTCGTTGAGTCCGCTCGCGCGCGAGCCGCATTCGTCGCACACCCGGTAGCTGTCGGCGCAGTTGTCGCAGACCTCGCCGTGGCCGTTGGCGGCGACCAGATCGCTGTCGAAGCGGTCGCAGTCGCGGCAGCGGCGCCAGCCGATCGAGCATTCGCTGCACAGTTCGGTGCCGCGCACGGTAGAGCGGCGCTCTTGTGCGGGGGTGGCGCAGTCGTCGCATTTGTCGAGCCGGTCGGCGCACGCGCGGCACAGATGATCACCTTCGATGGTGGTGACGGTCGTGTTGTCGTCGATCGGGTGTGAACAGTCCTCACACCGCCGATCGGTGAGAGTGGATGCGGGCATACAGGATTCACGTCCTTCCAAAAAAGTGGGTGGACACACGACGGCGCCCCGCTGCGGGCCGGGGTAGCGGCGCGAAGCGGGGCGCAAGAGGAAAGCGGTGCCATGCAGCTCGGGTCGAGCGGGCCTGGCGGTCGGGTCAGGTCAGCTGGATGCGGGGACCGCGGTGGGAGCTGGCCGGGTCGGGGTGGGCAGGCAGGCGCAGTGGGAGAGGACGTGGTGGCAGTGGAAGCACCAGCCGCAGGCGCGGCAGTGGCGGCTGGTGCGTTCGAGATCGCGGTCCAGGCAGTACCCGCACACCGTGCGGCGTCGGGCCGGCCACCGCAGTTCGGGCGGCAGGTAGGAGCGGTTGGAATACCAGATTCCGCCCACCCACAGCCCGGCGCGCTCACCGAACAGGTAGGCGGTGTGGGCGTAGGCGGGGTCGACGGTCAAGATCACCAGCTTGCTCGGCCCCAGCCAGCCCGCTAGTCCGCGCGCCCCGGCGGCGGTGTCGATCGGCCCGAACGGTTGAGTGGGCAGGTAGTCCTCGGCCGCGATCCGGGTATCCGAGCGCAGGTCGAACGCACGCGGATGCACACGTTTAGGCAGAGTGCCGTTGTGCGCCAACACGGTGCGCGGATCACCGCCGAGCCGGAACGGATGACAGTTGGACAGGTCGACCGCGCCGCGGGTGGCGTAGCGGGAGTGGAACAACGCCGGACCGTCCGGGTGCTCGGCGCGGGTGCGGGCGAAGGTGCCGATAACGGTGTCGGCGTTCATGCCGTGCCCGGTGATGATGCGGCCGCCGGTGACGATCGCGAAGCCGTGACCGTCTGGGTTCGCGTCGGCCCCGAACCGCAACGCGCGCCTGTCGATCGCAGTGCCGGCGGGGTAGTAGGTCAGCAGGCACATTGCAGGTCCC
>NZ_BAFQ01000273.1 GCF_000308375.1 Nocardia aobensis NBRC 100429
AACGCCGCGGGATGGGCCGCGGCATGCTCTACCGCCGTCGCGATCTCCGCCAGCCCGAAGGTCGCGACCGTCTCCCCCGACAGATCCAGCAGCCCGCAGCGCACCAGCTCGATCAGCCCGCCGATCGCGGTGCGCGGGCACATCCACTGCCCGCGCACCGTGACACTGTTGCGCATCAGCCACGGATACGGCAGCGCCAGATCACGACCACCCAGCATCCCCACCCCGCCCATGAGCACGACGCGCCCGAACTCCCGCACCGTCATCGCCGCGGTCCGCACCACCCGCGAATCCGCCGCGGGCGGCAGAATATCGAGCACGACATCCACCGGTCCCCCGCCCGCCGCCTGCATCGCCTGCCGATCCATCTCCTCGTCACCGGTCAGCTCGACCGGGCGAACCCGCTCACCGAACAGGTCCCGCAACCGGGTCAGAGCCGCGCGGTTGCGCCCGGGAGCCACCACCCGGCTCGCACCCATCGCCAGCCCCACCGCCACCGCCGAACCCCCGAAATTGCCGGTCGCCCCGCTCACCAGCAACGTCTCTCCCGCGCGCAGATCCGCCGCCAGCAGACCCCCGTACGGCACCAGCGGCACCGCCAGCGCCGCCCACCGCGCCACCTCCCCGGCATCGATGTCACCGAGCGGCACGGCGTTCTCGGTCGGCACGACCATCCGCTCCGCGAACGAACCGTGATGGAAGTACCGCGACAACCGCAGCCCGCCCGCCCCGCGCGAACTCCAGCCCTGCAATGTGATGTCGGGCGTGCGCGCGTCGTCGCGGGAACGCACCGTCGGATCACACCACACCAGGTCACCGGGCCGCAGCCGGGTCGCATCCGGTCCGGCGGATACCACCCGGCCGACCCCGCCCATTCCCGGAATCACCGGCGGCTCCAGGGGATACTTGCGTGCGCCACCGAAAACCTCTGCCGCATAGGGCAATACACAGGTGGCCAGCACATCCACCAGCACCTCACCGGAGCCGGTCACCGGATCGGGCACGGTCGTCACCGTCAACGGCCGCCCGAACTGCTCCAACATCGCCGCACGCATCGCCCGCTCCTCCTGCTTTCCGAATTGTCTCCCCGCCAACGTAGGTCGCGATCCGGCCATGCCACGAGCGAGAGTCCGGCATATCTGGTATGCCGTACTGGCATGGATCTGTCACCGGCCGGGCTGCGGGTACTGGCCGAGGTCGCCGAACGCGGCTCGTTCACCGCCGCGGCCACCGCCCTCGGCTACACCCAATCCGGAATCTCCCGCCAAGCCGCCGCCCTCGAACGCGAGGCCGGCAAACTCCTGTTCGAACGCCACCGCACCGGCGTCCATCTCACCCCTGCCGGACTCACCCTGCTGCGCCACGCACGCGTCGTCCTCGACGCCCTCGACGCGGCGCGACGCGACCTCGACGGCGACGACGTCACCCAGCGGGTGCGGCTGGGCAGCCTCATCAGCGCGGGCGTGGTCCTCGTACCCACCGCGCTGGCCGCGCTGCGCCGCACCCATCCCGGCCTGGACGTGTCCACCCGCGAGGGCGCCACTCCGGCGCTGGTCCGCGCGATCCGCGCGGGCAGCCTGGATCTCGCCGTGATCACCTCCCGCCCGCCGCACCGGCCACCCGACACCGAGCTACCCCGGCTGATCGTCGAACACCTCACCGACGTCGAACTGCTCGTCGCAGCGCCCGCCACCGGCCGCTTCGCCGGCCGCGCCACCGTCACCGTCGACGAACTCATCGACGCCCCCTGGATCGCGAGCCCCGCCGCCACCACCGAACCCCTGCTGGGAGTGTGGCCCGGCCTGCCCGGCCGCCCCCACATCGCCCACCGCGCCCGCGACTGGCTCGCCAAACTCGCCCTCGTCGCCGCCGGCTGCGGCGTCACCACCGTCCCCTCGGGCCTGTTCCCGGTCCTGCCGCCGGAGGTGATCACGCTGCGCGTGGTCACCGGCACCCACGACCGCGCCGCCACCGAACTGCGCCGCCTGTCGCTGATCCGCCCGCCCGCCGCACTCACCCCCGCGGTCGCCGCCGTCATCGACGCATTGCGCAGCGCCGCAACACCTTTCGCCCCCGCTACCGGGCGGGTACCGGGCTAGCGGGTCACCAGATCAGGGTCCGCTCGGGTACCCGCACACAGGCGAAGAAGCGTTTGCCGATATCGCTGCCGTCGTGGTTGTAGGCGTTCATGATCTCGGCCAGCTCGTCGGCCAGCTCCTGCAGCGCCGGACTCGGGTTGTCGATACCGCAGTCGCTGACCCAGCCCCATTCCCGCGGCACGCCCTCGATGGTGACGATGATCTTGCCGACGTACGGCGTCGCGACCGAATAGGAGATCTCGATGGGCGCATCGCGGATCGGTGACCGCTCGGCGAGCTCCGCGCGATGCTGCGGCATGCTGAAGATCTTCGCGAAAGCGATGTCCTGACTGATCATCTCGGCGATGCTGGCCAGCGTGGCATGCCGGCCCACCCGGTGATAGCGGGGACCGTAGTCACGATCACCGCGCGGCCCCGCCGCCTGCGGATGCTTGGCCAGGATGCGATCGAGCATGCGCTGGGCGGCATCGCGTTCGGCGGCGCCGGTGGCGGGATGGTCGATCAGCTGGCGCAGCCGGGAAATCCGGGGGCTCAGGGCCGTTGACATGGTCGCGGTCCTCTCCTCGTCGTCGCGCGGCAGCCGCGGCGGTCAGGGCAGCGGATCGACCAGCACCTGATGGTCGATGCGTCGCAACATATCGGGCCGAGCGGTCAAACACGGCCAATTGCGAGAGACCGCCTCACTGGCGGCGTGTCCGGCGGCCACCAGACCATCGGCATCCGAGCGCCCGGCCAGCAGCGCCGCGACCCGGGAGGCCGCGCCGGTGTCCAGTCCGGTCACCACGGTGTGCGGCAACTCCAGCAACACCGCGAGAATATCGAGCCGATCCGGCCGGATCAGCGCCTGCCCCGCCGCCGCCACCGCCGCGGGCACCACGATGGTATGACCGGCCTCGGCCGTCGCCCACGCCACCGCGTGCACATACGGCAGCCGCCGCGTCCAGCCCACCACGGCGGCGGTGTCGAACACCACGCCGCCCAGTGCGGCCGGGCTCACGCGGCGCCGGCGCTTCGCCGATCCAGATCCTCCGCCGACAGCGGCGGCAGGCCCTGCACACGCCGGGCCTGATTCACCAACTCGAGCGGCGGCACGCCACCGAAACTGGACTCGATGGCATCCAGCGAGATATCGCGATCCATCCGATCCCGCAGCGCGGCCGACACGTAGGCGGACAGATTGTCGATCCGCCCCGACGCCTTCCAGCGCTCCAAGGTCGACACATCGTCCTTGGGGACCGAGATCGTCACCTTCTTCGTCTCCGCCATACCAACAGGGTACGTCAGTATGGCGAACGGACGGCGGCGACTACCGGGTGAAGATGGTGGCGTAAGCCTGCCGCAGCAGCTCGACCAGCTCCTTGCCCGCGGTATCGTCCAGCGCCGCGAAGGCCGGGGCGATCAACTCGTCGGTCAAAGCCTCGGCCGCGTCCCAGCGTTCCCGCATCGCGGCGCTCACCTCGGTGGCATCCACCCGCTCACCCCACCCGAACAGCCGCGCCTGGGTGGGCCCGTCGGTCCGCGGCGAACCGCCGATCAGCACCGCTTCGAACGGCGACAGCCCACTCGCCCGCACCGCGATCAGATGCAGGCCGCCGCGCAGTTCTCGCAGACAGTGGATCAACTGCAACACCCGGCCCGGGGCATCGCCGTCGAGCGGCAACGCCCGCCAGCCCGCGAACAGGCTCACCCCCGCGACATCGGCGGAATCGGCTACCGCCCGCAGCAATTCGGCCAACCGGTCCGCGTCGTCGAATCCGGCGAGTTTGCGGCGACCGAAACCCTGGCACGCCGCCAGATAACCGGCCGCGGCCTCCGCGGGCGCCATCGCCACCGAATTCCACGCTGCCCGAACGGTTTCCGCCTCGAAGAACCCGAACGCCGCGGTCACCACATCGGCATCCACCTCGCCGAGCACCCCGCCGCGGCCGCGGGTATAAGGTCCGATGAAGCCGTCCACGCCGGTGGTGGCACCGAAGGCCTTGGCCTCACGGGAGAACATGAACGCGCCCCCGATGGTCTGGATCTCGGATTTCACCGCGGCCGGCACCGACACGGCGGACCCCTTTCGACGAGAGCGACCGATCCGGCCGCTCGGCTCCTTCGACAATCCCCCGGAGCCTATCTCGCTTCAATCCGCTAATGCCAGCACCCGACGGCAATCCGCCGCACCCGCGAACAACCCCCGAGCTAATCCAGCGCCATCCGGCCCGGCCGCGAGACGGCCTCGCCACCGCCCGCCCGCCGAACCCGCCGGCGCGACGCTCGCGATGTTCCGCCGCCGCAGGCGACCGGCTTCCCAGCACCGCACGGTACGCGTGAAATCCCGTATAACGTAACGGCATCGGCACGTTGCCCGGAATTCATGGGAGGATTCACCTATTCTCGGGTCCGGGCCCGGGTACCACCGATTTCGAAGCGAGCGAGGGATGACCGACAACCTCGGCGCGACCGCACCCGACCCCGGTGCCGACCGCGCCACCGCCACGCAGACCGCGCTGACGTCGCTCGTCGCCCGCTTCGCCCAGCAATGGCAAACCTCCGGCGAACCGCCCGATCTGTCGGCCCACCTGCCCGCCGAACCCGCGCTGCGCCGCTCCGCGCTCATCGAACTCATCAAGGTCGACCTGCACGAACGCTGGCAACGCGACACCGACGCACCGCGCCTGGCCGACTACCGCGAACAATTCCCCGAACTCGCCGCCGCACCCCTGCCACCCGACCTCGTCTACGAAGAGATCAACGCCCGCAGCCGCCGCGACCACCACGCCGTCGACCTCGGCGAATACGAACAGGACTACCCCATCCAAATGGCCCGCATCACCGAAGGATTCGAGGACCTACCCCCCTCGGCACCCGGACTGCGCACCACCATGCTCGCCGACCCCACCGCCCTCGACGCACTCGACACCATCAACCCCGGCGCCACCGTCGACGACTTCGACCTGCTACTGCCCCTCGGCCAAGGCGCATTCGCCCGCGTCTTCCTCGCCCGCCAACGCTCCATGGGACGCCTCGTCGCCGTCAAGATCTCCCACGACCGCGGCAGCGAACCACAAACCCTGGCCCAACTCGACCACGACCACATCGTGCGCGTCTTCGACCAACGCCAGATCACCGACCAGCACCTCAAACTCATGTACATGCAGTACGTGCCCGGCGGCACCCTGCTCGGCGTCCTGCGCATGCTGCGCCGCACACCACCCGACCAGCGCAACGGGAAACTCCTGCTCGAAGCCATCGACGCCGCCACCACCACCGGCGGCGTCCTCGAACCCCAACCCTCCCCCACCCGCACCGAACTCGCCCGGCTCAGCTGGCCCGAAACCGTCGCCTGGCTCGGCAGCCGCCTCGCCGCCGCCCTCGACTACGCCAACCGCCGCGGCATCCTGCACCGCGACCTCAAACCCGCCAACGTGCTGCTCACCGCCGACGGCCAACCCAAACTCGCCGACTTCAACATCAGCTTCAGCCGCCACCTGCCCGGCGCCAACCCCGTCGCCTACTTCGGCGGATCCCTGCCCTACATGGCCCCCGAACAACTCGAGGCCTGCCACCCCCACCTCGACACCACCGCCGCCGACCTGGACACCCGCACCGACCTCTACGCCCTCGCCGTCGTGCTGTGGGAACTGCTCACCGGCCGCCTCCCCTTCGACGACGGCCACGACGCCGGCGAAACCGAAGAATCCCTGCAAGCCATGATCGACCGGCGCCGCACACCCATCGCCGCCCGCTACGAAGCCGACCTCCCGCCCGACACCCCCGCCCTGCTGCGCCACGCACTGCTCACCTGCCTGTCGCCCGACCCCGCCGGCCGCTACGCCACCGGCGCCGACCTCGCCCAGCAACTCGACCTCAGCCAGGACCGCGCCGCCCGCGACCTCGTCGACCCGCCCACCCACAGCCTGCGCGCCCGCCTGCGCATGCGCCCCATGCCCGTGGTCACCCTCTCCAGCCTGCTCGGCCACCTGCTCGCCGGGCTCTACCTCGGCTCCCACAACCTGCGACTCATCCGCGACGCCCTCGGCGCCGACGCCGCCCACCAGATGGTGCGCCTCGGCATCGTCATGATCGCCATCGCCTACCCGATCGCCATCGCCGCCCTCATGTACTGGTGCCGCTCGGTGTTCGTGATACCCAACGGATTACGCCGCGGCAGACAATTCGACGCCGACACCCTTGCCCGCGCCCGCGCCGACACCCTCGCCTGCGGCGACCGCATCGCCGTGGCCACCTTCGCGGGATGGCTTGCCGCACTGGGCGTCTTCCTCGTCAAACTGCACACCCTCGGCGACGTATCCCCCGGCATCACCACCAGCCTCATCGCCTGCAACCTCGTCGCCGCCTGCGTCGCCGTCGTCTACACCTACTTCCCCGTCACCTACTTCGTCCTGCGCTGGTACTACCCGGGTCTGGTCGCCGCCGGCGCCACCACCCCCGCCGACGCCGCCATGCTGCGGCGCATGGTGCACCGCAGCCGCATCTACCTCGGCGTCGCCGCCTGCGTCCCGCTCATCGGCGTCCCCGCCGGACTGGTCTTCCTCACCCCCGACCAACAACAGACCGTCATCGGCCCCATCGTCGGCCTCTGTGTCGGAGGGCTTTTCGCCTTCCTCATCACCCTGCGCACCTTCTACGCACTCGAATCCGACCTCAACGCCCTCGACCGCATCCTCGACCCCCACCCCCACTCCTGACCGGCTCGAGACCACCGATCAAGATCGGCTAATCTCGAGGCGGTGCTAGGACATTCACATGCGACCAGTGGTGCGCTCGCGTGGGCGGGAGCCGCTGCCGCGCTACCACTTTCGATTCTCACCTTCCCCGCCGCGCAGATCGGCCATCTCGGCACCGTCGACCTGCTCATGGGAACGTTTCTCACCGCCGGCGCCGCCCTGCTGCCCGACGCCGACCACCCCAGCGGCACCATCTCGCATGCGCTCGGACCGATCACGCACACCGCCTGCAAGATCATCTCCACCGTCTCCGGCGGCCACCGCCACGCCACCCACTCCCTGGCCTTCGTCGCGGCCGTCGCCTACGGCACCTGGGCCGGCGAACACTGGATCGGCCGCTGGTTCACCCTCGGCCTGGTCTTCTTCCTGCTCGCCCTCGCCGTGCGCGCCCTGAACCTGTGCCCGCCCGGCGAAGGACTGCGCTCCTACGCCACCATCGCCGTACTCGCCGTCGCCGGCACCTTCGCCATGGACCAGTGGATCTCCGACAAACCCGCCTGGCTGCCGTTCTCCGTCTGCCTCGGCGCCCTCGCCCACCTCATCGGCGACTGCCTCACCGACCGCGGCTGCCGGCTGTTCTGGCCACTGGACATCCGCACGAGGATCCCGATCATCGACCGCACCGGCAACAAGGTCGAAACCTGGCTGATCTCACCACTGTTCGTGCTCGGCACCCTCGCCGCGCTCTGGTACGTCATCACCCACCAGCCCTAACAGCGTCACCGCGTCGCGGTCCGGGCTGCCCGGCTCGGCCTGGAACGCGACGAACCGCTGCCCGTCCGCGGCGGTCAGAATCTCCGACGTCAACTCCATCCGGCCCACCGCCGGATGCCGGAACATCCGCCGCGTACCGCGCTTGGCCCAAACATCGTAGTGCGCCCACAGCGCCTCGAAATCCGCGGTCGCCCCGCACAATTCATCCGTCAGCGCGGCCAGCTCCACCGGATGCGACCCCGCCCCCTGCACCACCCGCAGATGCGCCACACAATCGCGCGCCATCCCCGTCCAATCCTCGAACACCGTCCGCGCCGCCGGATGCGTGAACACATACCGAATCAGATTCCGCCGCACCGGCTCCCACTCCTCGATACCCCACAGCAACCGCAACCCCTCCGGATTGGCCGCCAGCAGATTACTCACCTGATCGAGGACGAAAGCCGGTGTGGGACGCACCGAATCGAGCAGCAACACCATCCCCCGCCCCGCCCGCTCCACCGGCGCCGCCGCCGCGGCCGACCGCGCCCCCGCCAGCCTCGCCACCCGGTGCAGATGCGCCGCCTCGTCGGCATCCAGCAGCAACGCCGACGCCAACGCCGCCAACACCTCCGGACTCGGATTGCGATCGCGGCCCTGTTCCAGCCGGATGTAATAGTCCACGCTCAGACCCGCCAGCGCCGCCACTTCCTCGCGACGCAGACCCGCCGTCTGCCGACGCCGCGTCCCCGGCGGCAGACCCACCTGCGACGGCTGCACCCGCGCGCGGCGCGCACGCAGGAACTCTCCCAGGGCCCGACGATCATTCACTCATCCAGTGTGCCCGCTTCCCAGCCACGCCGGGGTAGCCCCGCCAGGACCAGGCCACAGCCGGTCTCCCCGCCGCCCTCGCCGCACCGCACGGTGGATCCATGACCGACAGCACCCACACCCTCGTCATCGGCGGCAGCTCCGGCATGGGATTCGCCCTGGCCCAACGGCTCCTGCCCGCCGGCCATCGAATCACCATCGCCGCCCGCGACACCGACCGCCTCACCGCCGCGACCGCACACCTCGGATATCCCGATCAGGTCCGCTCACAGCGCGTCGACATCGCCGAAGAAGCCTCCATCGCAGCACTTTTCGACACCCTCGGCACGGTCGATCACGTCGTCGTCACCGCCGCCGACATGCGCCACGGATACGGACCGCTCACCGAACTTTCCGCACACGACGCGCGGACGGTCCTCGACATCAAGGTGCTCGGGCCGTGGCTGGTCGCCAAATACGCAGCGAACCGGGTTCGCAACTCCATCACCGTCACCTCCGGTATCGCGGCCTATCGTCCCGCTCCCGGCGGATCGGTCGTCGCCACCGCCAACGCCGCCCTCGAAGGCATGGTCCGAGCGCTGGCGCTGGAATTGGCGCCGATCCGGGTCAACGCCGTCTCACCCGGCTGGGTCGACACCCCGATCTGGGACGACTTCGCTGGCCCCGACAAACACGCCCGCCTCACCGCGATGGGCGCCCGGCTGCCCGCCGGCCGCATCGGCCGTCCCGCCGATATCGCGGCCGCCTTCCACGCCGTCCTCGACAACGACTTCCTGACCGGCGAAGTCCTCCACGTCGAAGGCGGCCACCGCCTGGTCTGACGAGACCACCCCACATATGGCGGCGCCCCGCACCACCCGTCATCGGCACCGCTACCACTGCGGCGCTGAATCGACGGATATGCGGGGCGCGCGCCCTGCCGGTCAGGCCAGCTGAGCCGAGACGATCGTGATCGGCTCGACCGGCACATCCTGGTGGCCGGCCTTGGAGCCCGTGCGGACACCCTCGATCGAATCCACGACGGCATTACCGTCGACGACCCGCCCGAAGACCGCATAACCCCAGCCGTCCTGACCCGGGTAGTTCAGGAAGTCGTTGTCGGCCGTGTTGATGAAGAACTGGGCACTGGCCGAATGCGGATCCGCCGTACGTGCCATCGCGACGGTGTACTTGTCGTTGCGCAGCCCGTTCTTGGCCTCGTTCTGCACCCGGTTGGGCGCCGGCTTCTGCTGCATATCGGCGGTCAGACCGCCGCCCTGCACCATGAAACCCGGAATCACACGGTGGAAGATCGTCCCGTCGTAATGGCCGGACTTGACGTAGTCCACGAAGTTGGCGACCGTTTGCGGCGCCTTCGTCTCGTCCAATTCGAGGGTGATGTCCCCGGCTGATGTGTTGAGCAACACTGTGGTCATCCGGTCATCGTATGGCAGCCGCCCTCACCCAGCGGACAACCCCTCATCTCGGATGCACGAAATGACCTTCCTCGTCGTGTGCTTCTTTTGGTTTTCGGTGTGTGAGCTGGAAGCCTGCGGCACGCCATGATGGAGATACATAGTTAGATGCGCATATCTCCATCATGCATTGCATTATACGTCCCGGCGCCGCAAATGCCGCCCGGCATGGTTCCGAACGCCGGCGCCCGCGGCCGGAACAGGATTCAGGCCTCGTACAACTCCAGTGGCAAGTCGTCCGGGTCGAAGAAGAAACCGAAACGGCGACCGGTGAATTCGTCGACGCGAACCTCCTCCACGACCACTCCCCTCCCCCGCAGCTCCGCCAGGCCCGCGGCGACGTCTTCGACGGCGAAGGCGAGATGACGCAACCCGCACGCCTCCGGCCGCGACGGCCGAGGAGGCGGATCCGGGAACGAGAAGAGCTCCAATCGGGTGCCGTCCGGCAGTGCGAGATCCAGCTTCCACGAACGACGTTCGGCCCGGTAGTGCTCCGCCACCACCCGCAGCCCGAGCACCTCGGTATAGAACATTTTCGACCGCTGATAGTCCGACGCGATAATCGCCGCGTGGTGAATCCTCCGCAACTTCATTGCCCGACCGTAGCCACTCCGTCATGGCTGTGGTTGTCGCCGGTGAGCCGGTCGTCTACCGCGCGACGACACTGTGGCTTCCCATGTCTAGATGCGCATACGTCCATATCGATATGTTCGTTACTTGCATTCTCCACTCGGCGCTTGGCCGAACACATCGGCCCCGATCATGTAACAGTCTGTCGCCCAGTCGCTTTCACCCTGCGGACAACGCCTCTTCCGCCGCAGCGATGGCCTGTTCCCGGTATCCCCCACCGAACAGCACGACATGCACCAGCAACGGATACAGCTGATGCAGTGCGACCCGCTGCTCCACGCCGGGCGAGAGGGGGAAGCGCTCCTGGTATGCCCCCAGAATGTGGCCGAGATGCGGAGCGCCGAACAGCCGCAACATGGCCAGGTCCGTCTCGCGATGACCCCCGTGGGCGGCCGGATCGATGAGCATCACGCCGCGCTCGGTCCACAGCACGTTGCCCGACCACAGGTCCCCGTGAATGGGGCACGGCGGTTCCGGCGGGCCGGCCAGTTCGCCGATCTCGTCGATCACCCGCTCGACGAGCCGAATCCCGTTGCGGCCCAGCACGGATGCGGCGGCGGGAAGCAGCGGCTGCAGTCGATACCGGGCATACCATTGCCCCCACTCCCCCGCGACCATCGCGTTGTCCTGCGGCACGGTGGCGATACGACCCACCCACGGGGCCCCGTACCGGTCGACGGTGTGCGTGTGCAGGTCGGCGAGCGCCGCACCGAACTGTTCCGCGGCTTCGCGGCCGGGCGCTGTCGAGTTCAACCACGGCAGGACGAGTGTGCGGTCGTCGGCGCCCAGAAGCTGTGGGATCAGACCGGCGGCGTCGGCCTCGCGCAACCAGCGCAGCCCGGCGGCTTCGGCGAGCAAGGCGTGGTCGGCGGGCGAACCTGGTTCGCCCACAGCACTTTTCACGAAGGCGTCGCGGCCGTCGGCGAGCCGCACGCGATACAGGGTCCAGGCGTGTCCGCGGCCGACCGTGCGCTCGGCCACCACCGGCATGCCCAGCAGGGACTCCAGATGCGCCGACAGATCGCTCACGAGGCGTAGACCGTCCGCCAGATCGCACGTCCCAGCGCCCGCGCCAGTTGTTCGTCGCCCACCGGATTCCCGGCTGCGAAGGTGAAGTCGATGGCACGCTCGACCATGCAGGTCAGGGCGATGGCGGTGGCCTCGACCTCCAGGTCGGCGGGAACCCGGCCGGCCGCGCGCTCGCGGTCGAGCCGCAGACGGACGAGTTCGGTGAAGCGCCGGACCCGCTCCTGCCAGTAGCGGCCCACATCGCGGTCGTAACCCGCCACCTCGGTGAGCGCGCGCAACACGCGATGGTGTGCCCGGGTTCCGGCGATCATCAGCCGCATCGCGGTGACCACCCCGGCCTCTCCGTCGAGGTGATCCGCGGCCCACCACAGTTCGGCCGTGCGAAATTGATCGTCGGTCGCCAGGTCGGCCATCCGGATCAGCAGTTGGCTCTTGTCGGGAAAGTAGCGATAGAAGGTGGAGCGGGCGATATCGGCCTCGGCGGCGATCCGGGCCACCGGCAGTTCGGTGTAGGTGACGCCCGTATCCAGCAGCCGATCCACAGCCGCGAGCACCCGCCGCTCCACCGCGTCACGCCGTTCGTCACGCTCACGAGACCGCGAGCCGGGGCGGGTCAGCGACGCCATGTCGTGGGTTCGTCGAGGACGGCCATGGGCATATTGTCGCTCGAGTCACGAGACAACGCAGGTGAGCACCGGAGGAAATCACCGGACGATTCGGGCATCACGCTGGGAAAAGTCTGTGATAACAGCCACAAACGGCAGTTCAGCCGCATTCCGCTTCATTTCGGGCCTCGCGAGAAAGCATCACTCGCACTGGAGGTTTCAGATGTCTCGCCGACAGCGGGGCGGGGGTAGTGAACGGGATCTGAATGAATGGACTCCGGGCGTTCACTGTCTGTTAGCTGGCCTCGTCTGTGATTCCTTCGTCCCTGAACCACTCCGTCTCGAGGTTCCGCAGAAAATGATGATGAGGAAATTCGTCGCGACCGCCGCCATGCTGGTCGCCGCTGTCGGTGTCGCGGCCGGTACCGCCACAGCCGACCCTGCTGCCCCCGCGGCGCCCGAGAGCGTCTACTACAAGGCCAGCGTCGTCGACAACGACAAAGCCGTGATCAAGACCGACGGCGGCTCGATCGTCAACGAAGACGGCATGCTGAAGATCAAGGCCGCCAACGGCACCGTGCTCGCCGGCACCCCGCTGAACTTCCGAGTCGACGACTTCGAGTTCCCGATCGCCGCCGACATCTCCGGCAACACCGCCACCCTCACCCCGCAGTACGACGTGCAGCATGCGGTCTACAAGCCGGTCGCCCTCCCCTTCGAGGACTCGGCCCCGTGGAAGACCCCCTACGACCGTGAGACCGCCGCGTTCAACCGCCTGAAGGACACCATCTCCACCGGCGCCACCATCGGCACCCTCGCCGGCGGTATCGGCGGCGCGGCCATCGGCTGCATCGCGGGCGCCGCCCTCGGTGTCGTCGCCACCGGTGCGCTGGCCACCCTGTTCGGCCTCGGCCCGCTCGGCGGCTGCATCGCCGGTGCCGCCGCTGTCGGCTTCCTGGGTGTACTCGCCGGCCAGATCTTCGTGACCGCTCCGGTCGCGATCGGCGCCGCGATCCAGTACTTCGCGACCATCAACGCCCCGTTCAAGCCGGCGCCGAGCAAATAACGCGCTTACCGCCGCCAGGCACCTACGACGATGCCCTCACAGCAGTTTGCTGTGAGGGCATCGTCGTAGGTGCCGGAAATTCACGCTGCGTTTCGTGCGAGCACGATTACCCACGATAGAAGCGACCGGTCCCGGGTAACCGATGAGATCAGAGCATCCTTCGGCACCGGATCGACCACCGTAGACGTGAGGCCAGGTGATGACACGTACTTCCGCGCGGAAGCGGGCGCCCGGCGGGGACCCGCCGATCGCCGTCCCCGACCGCGTCCAGGTGCGCGGCGCGCGGGAGCACAATCTCGCCGACGTCGATGTCGATATCCCGCGCGATGCGCTGGTCGTCTTCACCGGCGTCTCGGGCTCGGGGAAATCGTCACTGGCCTTCGGCACGTTGTTCGCGGAATCCCAGCGCCGATATCTGGAGTCGGTGGCGCCGTACGCGCGCCGCCTCATCGATCAAGTCGGCGTTCCCGATGTCGATTCGATCGAGGGGCTGCCACCGGCGGTCGCCCTGCAGCAACACCGCGGCGGCGGTAGTGCTCGATCCTCGGTCGGCAGTGTGACGACGTTGTCGAGCCTGGTCCGCATGCTGTATTCGCGGGCCGGTAATTACCCCGCGAAGCAGCCGATGCTCTATGCCGAGGACTTCTCGCCGAACACTGTGCAGGGCGCCTGTCCCACCTGTCACGGTATCGGCCGGGTGTACGAGGTACCCGAGAAACTGATGGTGCCCGACCCGTCGGTGTCGATCCGCGACCGGGCGATCGCCTCCTGGCCCCCGGCCTGGCACGGCCAGAACCTCCGCGACATCCTGGTCTCGCTCGGCTACGACGTCGACCGGCCCTGGCGAGATCTGCCGAAGAAGGACCGCGACTGGATCCTCTACACCGACGAGCATCCGACGGTGCCGGTGTACGCGGGATTCACCCCGGCGCAGACGCGCCGCGCGCTGAAGCAGCAGATGGAGCCCAGCTACCAGGGCACGTTCACCGGTGCGCGCCGGTATGTCCTCGACACGTTCGCGAACACCAAGAGCGCCTCGGTGAAGAAGCGGGTGTCCCGATACATCAGCAGTGCGGTGTGCCCCACCTGCGACGGCAAACTGCTCAAACCGGAGGCCCTGTCGGTGACGTTCGAAGGGCTCGACATCGCCGAATTCTCCGCACTTCCCCTGGCCCGCCTCGCCGAACTGTTGTCGTCGGTACTCGCCGAGAACTGGCGCCCGGCCGATATCGGCTCCGGCGCCGTCCTCGACGAGTCGGCCCGGCGCACGGCGGTCGAGAAACGGGTCGCGGCCGGCGGCTCCGCACACGACGCGGCTCCGGATGTGCGAAACACGCCGAATATGTCGGTCGAAAAACGCGCTGCCGCACAGCGTTTGGTCGCCGAACTGCTGGAGCGGCTGCGTCCGGTCACCGACCTGGGCCTGGGCTATCTGTCTCTGGACCGCAGTACACCGACCCTGTCGTCTGGCGAGTTGCAGCGCGTGCGGCTGGCGACGCAACTCTCTTCGCAGCTCTTCGGAGTCGTCTACGTCCTCGACGAGCCGTCGGCGGGGCTGCACCCGCGCGACCGCGACGCCCTGCTGGGCATCCTGGAGGGGCTGAAGCGCCGCGGCAACAGCGTATTCGTCGTCGAGCACTCGCTCGACATCATCGGCGCCGCCGACTGGCTGGTCGATCTCGGTCCCGGCGCGGGCGAGAACGGCGGCCGGATTCTGCACAGCGGACCGCCCGACGGCTTGCGCGACGTCGATGGATCGGCGACCCGTCGTTATCTGTTCGGCCACGAACGGCCCGCACCCCGGCCGCCGCGGCAGGCGGAGGAATGGTTGCGCCTGAAGAAGGTGCGCCGCAACAACTTACGTGACGTGTCGGTGTCGTTTCCGCTGAGATGCCTCACCGCGGTCACCGGGGTCTCGGGTTCCGGGAAGTCGAGCCTGGTCAGTCAGGCACTCCCCGCGCTGGTCGGTGAGCATCTGGGCCATCCGGTGCTCACCGCCGACGACGACGGCGACGACCTGCTGCTCTCGGACGAGTCGCAGGCCGTCGACGGCACGATCGTCGGCGGAGTC
Organism: Nocardia aobensis NBRC 100429; assembly: GCF_000308375.1. Classification (GTDB taxonomy): domain Bacteria; phylum Actinomycetota; class Actinomycetes; order Mycobacteriales; family Mycobacteriaceae; genus Nocardia; species Nocardia aobensis. The sequence goes on from NZ_BAFQ01000273.1 coordinate 15,215, forward strand.
GGCGATCTTCGCCGGGTGGTGTCCATCGATCAGAAACCGATCGGCCGAACTCCCCGTTCGAATGTCGCCACCTACACCGGAATGTTCGATTACATCCGCCGCCGTTTCGCCAGTACACCCAAGGCGCGGCGCCGGCACTACAACGCGGGCAGGTTCTCGTTCAACGTCGCGTCCGGGCGGTGCCCGACATGTGAGGGCGAAGGCTGGGTGATGGTCGAATTACTGTTCCTGCCCAGCGTTTACACGCCATGCCCGGACTGCCACGGCACCCGCTACCAGGCGAGCACACTCGACATCACGTGGCACGGCCGCAATATCGCCGAGGTTCTGGAGATGAGCGTCGACGAGGCGCGCGCGTTCTTCGACGGCGACACCGACATCCTGCGCTCGCTGACGGTTCTGAGCGACGTCGGGCTCGGCTATCTGCGGCTGGGACAGCCGGCGACCGAACTGTCCGGCGGCGAGGCCCAACGCGTCAAACTCGCCACCGAACTGCAGCGCGCCCATCGCGGCGACGCCCTGTATCTGCTCGACGAGCCCACCTCGGGGCTGCATCCGGCCGATACCGACCGGCTGATGCTGCACCTGCAGAAACTCGTGGACGCGGGCAATACCGTCGTGGTCGCCGAACTGGATATGCGTGTTGTGGTCCAGGCCGACCATGCTATCGACCTCGGGCCCGGCGCCGGCAACGAGGGCGGCCGGGTCGTCGTCACCGGCACCCCGGCCGAGGCGGCCGCCGATCCCCACAGCGCGACCGCCCCCTACCTGGCCGCGGCGCTGGGACATTGACACGCGGTCGCCGCGTAGTGTTCACAGCCAGGGCAGAAGGAACGCTCGACGCCAGCGCCCGCGCGTTACGGTTGCATGCGCCTGGGGTGACGAACACGCCGGTGGCACCGTCGGAGAACACCACACCACGCGGTTTCGGCCGGCGGCTCACCGGTGGGTTCGAGCGCCCCGTTCTCCAGCACTCGGTAGGTGAACACCTTTTCGGTGCCCGCCGTGGTGAGGGTGTATCCGCGGGTCGAGAGCATCTCACAACCTACTTACGACTCTCACCTTCGATGCGATCTCGAATGGCCCCGACCGACTTGACCTTTGGCACTCGCGGTGGCCATATGCACGCCGCGATGAACACCACCGCCGGAATGGCGATAACGATGACCAGCCCTGTCTCCCAACCGATCATCTCACTCCTCCAACAGCCGACCAGCGCGCGAACGACAGGCGAGGCGTGACGATTTCAATGTCGGCAAGATGCATCACGTTGTTGATCGTCAGCGGGTCGAGGTGTTCCGGTGTGGGAATGAATACGGCGTCCACGTCGGCGGCGCGTACGCGGTCGACGAGTCGAACCGGAGGATCGGCATCCCAGATCAGCGCATAGTCGTCGACAACTCCGGAAATGTACTCCTTCAGCGCCGGGTGGACAACGGTATGTGGGCGCTCCCCGGCGGGAAGATGGAACTCGGCGAGTCGCTGACCGAATGCGGTGTTCGAGAGACGAAGGAGGAGACCGGGCTCGACGTCGAAATAGTCGGCATCGTTGGCACTTACACAAATCCCGGCCACGTTTTCGCCTACGACGACGGTGAAGTGCGGCAGGAGTTTTCCATCTGCCTCCTCGGCAAGCCGATAGGCGGAACCCTCGCGGTGTCGGACGAGTCGCATGAGGTCTCCTGGTTCCGCGCTGATGAAGTGGACCGACTACCCATGGTCGACAGCATCCGTCGGCGCATCGACGACTGGCGTTCAGGCGCATACCCAGTCATCAGGTGAGGCACGGAGACATTCGCACACTGCGATCCCCGAAGCCGTTTTCGCGGCGATGAGCAACGGCCCGGTCGGCTGTTCGTTCGTAGCCGCAGACCGGGAGTAAGGCCAATCTCAGCCCCGTCGCTCACCTGGCCCGCGAAACCAGGCGCGCGACGGCCGCGACACTGGAGCCGGAACGGTATCGGCTGATTGACTCGCCGGATGAGTCTTTCGACGCGCCTCGAACAACTCGGACTTCCGCAGGTTCGGCGACAGCTCGCCCACCCCACCGTGGCCGGTATCGCCCGGGGTGATCTTCCGGAGCATGCCTTCCGGTCATGGCTCGAGCAGGACTATCTGTTCCTGCTCGACTACGTCCGGGTCTTCGCGCGACTCGCCTGGCAGGCTCCGGCGTCTCATCTGGGTGATCTCGTGGATCTGGCGCACACGACCTACCACGACGAGCTGTCCTTGCATCGCGGCCTGGCCGCCGAATTCGGGGCCGATCTCGAGGGTGCGACGAAGGGCGAGACGTGCGCGAGGTATTCGGCCTTCCTGCTGGATTCCGCTGCTTCGTACGCGGACGGATTGGCGGCGCTGTATCCGTGCATGTGGGGCTACTCCACACTCGGTGCGATCATGGCGCGGACCATGCCGGCCGAGCCGCGTTATCGGCGATGGATCGAGACCTACGCCGATCCGGAATTCGCCGCATCGACCCGGCGCTGTGCCCGCATGCTCGATGAGGTCGCCGTCGACCCGGCCCGCGCCGAAGATCTCTTTCTGCGAGGTCTCCGGTTCGAGCTGGAGTTCTGGGATGGTCCGGCTTGACGCATCTCGTGCGGCACGGGTGGGGGCGAACCGGATGCTGCCGATCTCGGCCGGCTCGCGCTACACCAGGCCGATTGCCAGAACGATCACGCCGAGCAGCGGCGGCACCAGCTGTTTGAGGGCCGCGCTCGCCTTGTCGGGGCTGGACAGGAGCAGCACCAGGCCGGCGGCCGTCATCGAGCCGGCGCCGGTGAATATCAGGGTGGCGCCGATCGTCGTCTCGCCCGCCGCGAAGAAGACGGTCCCGACGATCACGCAGACGGCCAGGAACAGGTTGTAGAAGCCTTGATTGAAGGCCAGCGGCCTGGTCGTTTCCGCTTCGGCGGCCGAGGACACCCCGAAGATGGCCCGGGTCTTCGGCCTCGTCCACGCCACCGATTCCAGGTAGAAGATGTAGATGTGAATCGCGGCCGCGAGGCACGCGAGAATGAGACCCGCTGTCGTCACCGAACACCTCCGTGAACGTCGTCGCGCGATATAACCACGCGGCGCCCGGGGCATGTCGGCGACACGTCGGGTGTCGCGGCAGACACACCGGAGCCGGCCCGCGAATGCCCGCACCATGCCACCTCGGCGTGCCGTTCGCCTTCCAATCGTCCATCGGCGTACGCGATTTCGCTCATCGCGCCACAAATGCGGCAGGTTCGCCGTGGACGGGGCTGGGCGAGCGCGGCTCGATGCGTGTCCCGGAGGGGGCGCAGCGGCCGTTACACTCGGTGATCCTGCGAGGTTGAGTCCACAGCCGCGCGCGGCACCGCGAAACTACGCCGAGTATCGCGGTGTTCGTCAGGCGCAGATGTGCCTGCACACATCCGCCCGGCCGGCACGATTCATACTCGTGGGGCGGGACACGGATGCCGGGAGTGCAGGGAAGGGTGAACACGTGGGATACGAAGGCCACAGCGGCTGCACCGCCGATGTGATCTCGGTGGGCGGTTTCGTGGTGGTGGTCGCGGCCGGTGAGGTCGATCCGCATACCGCGCCGCGGCTGGAGGCGGCTGTCGAGCAGGCCGTGACTCGCCAGCCCGGACAGCTGATCGTGGATCTGTCCGCGGTGGAATTCTTCGACTCCTCGGGAATGAATGTGCTGGTCCGCGCCCTGCGACAGGCGGGGCGAGTGCTGGTTGTGGCGCCGCGGCCGGTGCGGCGCGTGGTGGAGGTCACCGGCCTGTCGACGGTGTTCGCGCTCTTCGACGACGTCGACGCCGCGGTCGCGAGCGCCCTCGCCCACACGAACGGCTGATATCGGATGCGTCACCCCGAAGGCATGCGTCACCCCGAGAGCGGCGATCGAAAGGCCGCGACGACCAGCGGGCAGCGCTCGCTCGAGGATCTGCACATCGAATTCCGGGCCCGGTCCGGGGAGTTGCAGCGCGTGCGGACCCTGCTGCGGGCCTGGCTCGCGGGCACGACCCTCGGACCGGATCGCGCCTACGATCTGCTGCTGGCCGTCAACGAGGCGTGTACGAATGCGGTCGAGCACGGGCATCGCGGTGACGGCCGTACCATCGTGCTGCACGCCACGGCTACGCATTCGATCCGCATCACCGTCTCCGACAGCGGGACCTGGCGCGCGCCGCGAGCGGACGAGGAGGTCGATCGCGGTCGCGGCCTGCCCATGATGAACGCCCTGATGCCCGGAACCCGCGTCGTCTCGGGCGCCGACGGTACGACCGTCGAATTCGTGGTCTCGCCCACCACCGAGGAGCGATCCGATCCCGACGCCGGACAACGGTCCCGGCGTAGCTCGGCGGAGCAGCCGTGACGCCGGTTCGACTGCGGCGCAGCGGGTTTCACTCGGGTGACTGGATGTGAGGAGGTCGCGATGCCCGAATCCATCGTGAGTGGGGTGGACCGATGGTCGGCGATACCGTATCCGGCCGTGGTGGTCGATCGCGCGGGCACGGTGGTGGCGCTGACCGGCGACGCCGCGGCGCTGGTGCCCGATGCGGCGGTGGGTGAGCCGTTGCACCGCGCCGCGCTGCCCTGGTTGTCCGAGGCACACGACGCGACGGCGGCATCGGACGGCGTGTCGTCGCCCGCCTCGGTGTCCGGGCGCGTGCGTGGGCGCGAACTGCATGCGGTCGCCTCCCCGGGCGCCGAAGGGACGATCGTCTGGTGGTTGCTCGGCGACACCGCGCGCTCGCTGCAGGAGAGCCGTTCGGAGTTGGAGCAGGAACGCGAACGGACCGCCTTCCTGTCGCAGGCCTCCGAGCGGCTGCTGGCGTCGTTGAATGTCGACAGGTGCCTGGAGACGACAGTCCGGCTCGCCGCCCGCCATCTCGCCGATGCCGCGGTGGTCGTCACTCCCCCGGCCGGGCGGGCGCTGTCGGTCGTCTCGTGTGACGAACACGGTGTGGTGCGGGTGAACGTCGTCGAGGAGGATCCCGACGCGGTGGCCGGACTGAGCGAGGCACTGCGCGGGTTCCCGCCGATTCCCTCGCAGTGGCTCGATGCCGCGGCGGTGCCGGCGTGGCTGCTGCCGCCCGGTTTCGCCAACCGCGCGGGCTCGGTGATCGTGACTCCGCTTCCCGGCCATGGAGTTTCGGCCGGAGCGCTGGTACTGCTGCGACACTCCGGCGAGCGGATCTTCGACGAGCGCGACGAAATCTTCGCCCAGTTGTTCGCCGGCCGGGCGGGTATCGCGTTGTCGGCGGCACGGCTGTACGCGGAGCAGACCAGCATCACGGCAATCCTGATGCGCGAGCTGCTGCCGCCGCAGTTGCACCGGATCCACGGAATCGAATTGGCCGGCGCCTACCGGGCTTCGGAGAATCACGAGATCATCGGCGGGGACTTCTACGACGTGCACCGCGCGGCGACACCGGGCGGGGAAACCCTCGTCGTGCTCGGCGACGTTTGCGGTAAAGGTCTCGAGGCCGCCGTGCTGACCGGCAAGATCCGCAACACGGTCCACGCGCTGGTGCCGATGGCCGACGATCACCAGCGGATGCTCGCCCTGCTGAACGACGCGCTGGTGTCCTCGCACCACGACCGGTTCGCCACGCTGGTGCTGGCATCGGCCGTACATCGGGAAGGGCGGGTGCTGCTGCGGTTGACCTCCGCCGGGCATCCGCCACCGTTGATCGTGCGCGCCGATGGGACTGTCGAAACGGCCGAGACGCGTGGGCAGTTGGTCGGCGCGCTCCCCCGAATCACCGCCACGACATTCCGGACTTCGCTCGCGCCCGGGGAAACCTGCCTGCTCTACACCGACGGTGTGACGGAGGCGCGTGGCGGGCCGCTGGGCCGGCGCATGTTCGGTGAGGAGCGTTTGATCGCCGCGCTGGCGCAGTGTGCGGATATGCCCGCGGAGGCAGTGGTCGAGCGCGTCCACATGCTCACCACCCAGTGGGTCGGCCGCAACCAGCACGACGACATCGCGGTCGTCGCGATCACCGCGCCGCGCACCCCGACCCTCGTGATCGACTGACCCGCGCAGCGAAGGAGCCGCCGTCCATGTCCGAGCCGCATCGCCGAATCACTCACGACCCCTCCGTATTTCGTGAACAGCTGTGGACGGCGGTCACGGGCCGTGACGAACGGGCGGCGATCGGCATCGTGCTCGCGGCGCTGGATGCGGGTCTGGAACCGGAGGCGGTCCTGCTCGATGTGATCGCCGCGGTGCAGCGCCGGGTGGGGGCGGAATGGGCCGCGAACACCCTCAGTGTCGCCGACGAGCACACCGCCACCGCGATCAACGATCGTGCCGTGACGGCACTGGCTCTGCATGCGGCCGGAACGCGCCCCGCTTCGGCCGGTCGGGTGACCGTCTCGTGTGTGGACGGCGAATGGCATGCGCTGCCCGCCCGGCTGGTGGCCGAGGTGCTGCGGCTGCGTGGCTGGCACGTCGACTTCCTCGGCGCCCAGGTGCCCACGCGGCACCTGATCGCCCACCTGCACAACACCGGACCCGATGCCGTGTTGCTGTCGTCGTCGCTGCCGACCCGCCTGCCGTCGGCGCACGGCACGATCACCGCATGTCAGGCGGCCGGAGTGCCGGTACTCGTGGGCGGTGCGGCGTTCGGGCCGGAGGGCCGCTGGGCGAACCTGCTCGGTGCGGACGCCTGGGCGCCGGATGCCGCGACCGCGGCCGACCTGCTCGCCCGGGGGCTGCGACGCGAGCAGCAGGCGCACCGGACGCTGCCGCATCTGACCGATCAGGAATTCACCCTGATCGCCCGCAGCACACCGCAGTTGCTGGCGACCACCATGGCGGAGCTGGAGCACCGTTTCCCCGCGATGCGGGAGTATTCCGAATTCCAGCTGGAACGCACCGCCGAGGATATCTCGCAGATACTCGAATTCCTCGCTACCGCACTGTATCTGGACGACGACGAGTTGTTCACCACCTTCGTCACGTGGACCGCCGACGTGCTGAGCGCACGCGCGGTACCCGCCCACTCGCTGTTTCCCGTCATCGATCTGCTCGGTGGGCAGTTGCAGGACTTTCCGCGGGCGCGACGGATTCTCACCGCCGCCGCCGACGCCCTCACCGAAACCGCCCGCATCGCCTGATCATCGGGCGCCGACCATCGAGTCGCGTCCGGTTGCCGCGCGCAGCCCGGCTACTCCAGTTCGGCGAGGGATTCGTCGAGCCCGGTCAGCAGCCGTTGCAGGTGCGGCACACTGCGGCGACACCCGACGATGCCGAAGTGCATGGCGCCATCGGAGCTGATCGTCGTGATGTTGACCGCCTGTCCGTCGAGGGGAATCGACGCCGGATAGGCGGCTTCCAGGCGCAGGCCGTTCCAGTACCGCGGTTCGGCGGCGCCGGGAACGTTGGAGATGACGATGTTGAACGGCGGCGCGACGGCCGGCAGCCGCACCGGTAGCGCCGCCGATGCCAGTCCTGCCACGTTGACCGCCGACAACCCCAGGATCTGCAGCGGCGTCAGCCGCGACATAGCGTTCTTGGTCCGCGCCATCGAGGAGTGGATGCGGGCGAGTCGCGCGGCCGGGTCCGGTTCGTCGGTGGCCAGGTCGCACAGTGCCGCACCTACCGAGTTGCCCT
>NZ_BAFQ01000272.1 GCF_000308375.1 Nocardia aobensis NBRC 100429
CTTCGGCACGCACTGGCGGAACGGGCCGGCGGCGCGACGCTGTCGACGTTGTCGGCGACCGGCGGCACGGTTCTGTTTCCGGCAGCGGAGGTGGCCGCCACCGGTGTCGAGCACCTGGTCGCCGAAATCGGTCGGGCAGCACATCTTTCGATCGCCGCCACGGTGGTGGAGGCATCGATCACCGACATCGCCGACGCCGCCGAGCGGGCACACGAACTTCTGGATATCGTGCAGCGGCTGGAGCTGCCCTGCGGGCTGTACGGATTCGACGAGCTCGCACTGGAATACCAGCTCACCCGTCCCGGACCGGCGCTGGCGCATCTGCGGGCTCTGCTCGCACCGCTCGACGGGCACCCCGACCTGCTGGCGACGTTGCGCTGCCATATCGCCGCCGGCCTCAACCGGCGCCGCACCGGGAAGACGCTGAACCTGCACCCCAACACCGTCGACTACCGGCTGCGACGCATCGCCGAACTCACCGGCTTCCACGCGCACCGCTATCCGGACCTGTGGTACCTGCGGTCCGCGCTGGTCGTGCACAGCGTCCGGCCGCACCGAGACTGAGACGTCGCCGGCGCCACGGCCGTGCGGGCCCGGCTGCTCGGTAGTTGCGGCCCCCTGTGCACCCGACCAGCGATGCCGGAGGGCCTTGGTGACAATCACGGAGACCGTCTCCTCGGCTCTCCTGACCTCGTTCGCGGTTCTAGCGTCTGACCAGCATCGGTACCGCTCAGGTACCGGGTCGATCAGCAGAGGAGACTTGCAGATGGCACTGTTCGACAGGAAGTGGCCGCGCCACGTCCGCGAGATAGCTGCGGCCTCCACAGTCGCGTCGATCGCCGCTACCTTCGCGGTGGCCGGGATCTCGGCGGCCACCCCCGCGGCGGCGCAGACGGCCTGCGCCGATGTCGACGTCGTCGTCGCTCGCGGCACCGGCGAACCGCTCGGCGCCGATCCCGGTCTCGGCGCGGTCGTCGGCAACCCGGTGTATCACGCACTCGCACAGCGCTTGTCGAGCTCGCACAGCGCCTATCGCGTCGAGTACCCGGCGAGCCTGGTCGAACCGTCGTCGGTGCAGCAGGGCAATCGCGACCTGGTGAAACATGTGACCGACGCGGCGAAGGCCTGCCCGAATCAGCGCTTCGTCCTGGTCGGGTACTCGCAAGGCGCGAACGTGGTCGACAATTCGATCGGCGTCAGCAGTGTGGGCGCGAAGGTCGGCGGGCCGATCGTTGCCACCCTGCCCGCGTCGGTGGCTTCGAAGATCGCCGCGATCCTGTTGTTCGGCAATCCCATTCGCGGCATCGGTCACAGCGTCACCGGCCCCTACGCGAGCCGCACCTACGACACCTGCACCGCGAACGACCCGGTCTGCGACCCGAAGGGCACGAGTTGGAAAGTGCACCGGACCAGCTACACCGCCAAGGCGGGCGAGGCGGCGGACCTCGCTGTTGCACATCTGTGATGAACGCCGCCCCTCTGCGATGAGCGAAAGGTGTTAAGACCGTCAGGAAAACGTCGCAGAATCCGAAAAGGGTGATGTGCTGGAAAGCTTTCAGATAGAACCACCCGCCCAACCGCATCCCGTGCGGTTCGGCGGGTGGGTGAGGGACCGGAGTCAGATGCCGATCACGCCGCGCATCTGATCGAACCAGTCCACGACCATGTTCACGACCTGAGACAAATCACCGATAATCATCGGGTTCCTCCTTTCGGTAACACTTGCGGACTGCGTATTTCGTCATACCCGGCAGATCCGGGAATTAACATCTTCTGCCCCTCGCCGGTCAGGGCAGGTTTCACGCCGCATCGCGGAAACGACCGGACGGCAGTTGGACATTCGATCACCAGCATCCCCATCGACCGCCGAGGGCCCGGGACGGTAGCCGACAAAACCGCTCGGAAACAACCACTTCCACGTCGAGCCGGAAATGTTTGCATGACAAACCGTTTCGAGCAGTCGATCGGGGGGCACGAAGTGACCGCCCCGGCGGCACTCGTGAAGTACGCCGGTACGGCCGCGGTCCAGTGCAGACCTACCCGCACTCGCCCACCGCCGCTCTCCCGAGCAGGGCTGGCCGATCCGGCGACCAAGCGGCGACACTGGACGGTATGCGCTTGAACCAGGTCACCGTCGGCAGCACGAACCTCGATCGCTCCGAGCGTTTCTACCGGCTGCTCGGCCTGCGACTGATCGTCGAGAACGATCACTATCTGCGGTTCGAATGTCCCGCCGGTGAGAGCACCTTCTCGGTCGACCGCGTCGACGCCGTCCCGGCCGGCGAGGAGATCACCCTGTATTTCGAGACCGACGACCTCGACGGCGAATATCGGCGCCTGTCCGACGCCGGCATCGCATTCGATCAACCCCCCGCCGATATGCCGTGGCTGTGGCGCGAGGCCCGATTACGTGACCCCGACGGCCACCGGCTGTGCTTGTTCCACGCCGCCGGGAACAGGCGCAATCCGCCGTGGCGGCTGCCCGGCTGATCGGTGGGCGCAAGCAACTCGGCACTTTCCTTGCTTGCTAAACTTTGCAATCAAGAGCGACGGGGCAGGCCGTGCGGCCGCGGACCATAGGGAGTGATTGCGTGCCCGGACTCAGCAGGCCCCTCTATCAGATGAAAGCGGAGTTCTTCAAAACACTGGGACATCCGATCCGGATTCGCGTGCTCGAACTGCTCAGCGAGCGCGAACACGCGGTCTCCGAGATGCTGGCCGAAATCGGTATCGAACCGGCGAATCTGTCGCAGCAGCTCGCGATTCTGCGCCGAGCCGGCCTGGTCGTGGCCCGGCGCGAGGGACTGTCGGTCACCTACGAACTCACCTCACCGCAGGTCGCGGAATTGCTGGCGGTCGCACGAGCGATCCTGACCGGCGTGGTCGCGGGCCAAGCCGAGGCGCTGGAAGAGCCCGCCTGACGATCCAGCAGTAGCAGCCGGAACATCGACGCCGACCCCGGATACCGGCACTGATTGCAGGTTTTCTAAACTAACTACATTGCAGCTTTATCAAGGAGGCAGGTCTCGTGTCCGACAGTTCACGTGTCATCGCATGGCTCGACGAAGTTCCGGTGGCTCACGAGAGCGTTCTGGCGTGGATCGCCGAGGTGGCCGAGCTGACGGCCCCCGAGCACATCGTCCTGTGCGACGGCTCCCGCGCGGAGTGGGATCGGCTGACCGGACGATTGGTCGAGAAGGGCACCTTCGTTCCGCTGACCGGGAAGCCGAACTCGTTCTGGTGCGTCTCCGATCCCGAGGACGTCGCACGGGTGGAGGATCGCACGTTCATCTGCTCCGAACGCGAGACCGACGCCGGCCCGACCAACAACTGGGTCGACCCGGTGGATATGCGCACGGTGATGACCGAGCACTATCGCGGCGCGATGGCCGGTCGAACCATGTATGTCATCGCGTTCTGCATGGGGCCGCTGGATGCGGATGATCCCAAATTCGGTGTGCAGATCACCGATTCGGAATACGTGGCGGTGTCGATGCAGATCATGACACGGTCCGGCGACGCCGTATGGGAAAAGCTCACTGCCGCAACGGACTTCGTCAAGTGCCTGCATTCGGTCGGGGCACCGCTGGGCGCCGGTGAGCCGGATGCCGCGTGGCCGTGCGATACCACCAAATACATCTCGCACTTTCCCGAGCGGCGCGAGATCTGGAGCTACGGATCCGGCTACGGCGGCAACGCTCTGCTGGGCAAGAAGTGTTTCGCACTGCGCATCGCCTCGGTGCTCGGCCGGGACGAAGGTTGGCTGGCCGAACACATGCTGATCCTGAAACTGACTTCCCCACAAGGGAAGACGCACTACGTCGCCGCCGCGTTCCCGTCGTCGTGCGGCAAGACGAACCTGGCCATGCTCGAACCCGCGCTCGACGGCTGGACCGCCGAGACGGTCGGCGACGATATCGCGTGGCTGCGCTTCGGCGCCGACGGCCGGCTCTACGCGGTCAATCCCGAGGCCGGATTCTTCGGAGTCGCCCCCGGCACCGGCGCCACGACCAACCCCAACGCGATCGCCACCATCGCGAAGGGCAATTCGATCTTCACCAACACCGCCCGCACCGACGACGGGGACGTGTGGTGGGAGGGATTGACCGCCGAGGCGCCCGCCCATCTCGTCGACTGGCACGGCAAGGACTGGACGCCAGAATCGGGAACGCCCGCCGCGCATCCGAATTCGCGGTACTGCACGCCTATTCGGCAGTGTCCGTCGGTGGCTCCGGAATGGGACGATCCGAACGGCGTGCCCATTTCGGCGATCTTCTTCGGCGGCCGCCGCGCGACCACCGTCCCCCTGGTCACCGAAACCTTCGACTGGGCGCACGGCGTATTCACCGCCTCGGTGCTGTCCTCGGAGACCACCGCCGCCGCGGCCGGGACGGTCGGTGTCGTGCGGCGCGATCCGATGGCGATGCTGCCGTTCCTCGGCTATCACGTCGGTGACTACTTCGCCCACTGGCTCCGGCTCGGCGCCGCCGCCGACCCGGCGAAACTGCCGAAGATCTTCCAGGTCAACTGGTTTCGCCGCAGTCCGGAAGGCGAATTCCTGTGGCCCGGGTTCGGCGACAACGTGCGCGTGCTGAAGTGGGCACTGGACCGTCTCGACGGCACCGCCGAGGCCATCGAGACGCCGATCGGCTACGTGCCGGACGCCGAGGCGCTCGATCTCACCGGTCTCGACGACAGGCAGCGCGCCCGGGCTGCAGCCTCGCTCGCGGTCGACATCGACGAGTGGGTGGCCGAGGTGGCCGACATCGACCACTGGTACGCCACCATCGGCGGCAATCGACTGCCCGAATCGTTGCGGGAACAGCTCGCCGCGCTGAAACTGCGTCTGGCGGCACGGTTGTGAATATCGCCGCACTGCTCCCCCGCTGGTCCGATTGGCGGCCGGCGGTGGTCGCCCCGGGCGCGGATCTGTTGTCGGGGCTGATCGTCGCTCTGGTGGCGCTGCCGCTGGCACTGGGCTTCGGCATCAGCTCGGGACTCGGCGCCGCGGCCGGATTGACCACCGCGGTCGTCGCGGGCATCGTGGCCGCGATATTCGGCGGCTCCCGTTTCCAGGTGTCGGGACCGACCGGGGCGATGACCGTCGTGCTGGTTCCGATCGTCCACCAGCACGGCGGGGGCGGGGTGCTGGCCGTGGGCCTGATGGCCGGCATCGTGCTGGTGGCGCTCGCGGTCGCCGGGGCCGGGCGTGCGGTGCGATACATGCCGGCCCCGGTGATCGAGGGCTTCACCGCCGGCATCGCCGTGGTGATCGCGTTGCAGCAGTTCCCCAACGCCCTGGGAATCGCGCACGCGCACGGGGACAAGGTGTGGCAGTCGGCCTATGATGCTGTGCGCCAATATATTTCGCATCCGCATCTCGCGCCGGTCGCGATCGCCGTGGCGGTGGCCGCGGTGATGCTGGTGGGCGGTCGGTTCCTGCCGAAGCTGCCCTTCGCGTTGCTGGCCGTCGCCGGCGCGACCGTCGTGGTCGCGGTCTTCGATATCCACACCGCGGCCATCGGCGCCCTGCCTGCGGGGCTGAGCGCACCGACCCTGGACTTCCTCGATTGGGGCAGCCTCGGATCGCTGGTGGCGCCGGCGCTGGCGGTCGCCGCACTGGGTGCCCTCGAATCACTGCTGTCGGCGACCGCCGCGGACGCCATGGCCGTCGGCACGCGCCACGATCCCGACCGCGAACTGTTCGGACAGGGTTTGGCCAATATCGCCGCACCGCTGTTCGGCGGGGTGCCCGCAACCGGCGCGATCGCTCGCACCGCCGTCAATGTCCGCTCCGGCGCCCGCACCCGGCTGGCCGCGCTGACGCATGCGGTGGTCCTGGCCGCGATCATCTATCCGGCCGCACCACTGGTCGCCGATATTCCGGTCGCCGCGCTGGCCGGTGTGCTGCTGGCCACGACGGTTCGCATGGTCGAAACCGCGTCCCTGACCGCCATCGCACGCGCCTCCCGCGGCGACGCACTCGTCATGGCCGCGACATTCCTGGTGACGGTCGCCCTGGACCTGGTGACCGCGGTCGGTGCCGGCGTCGCGATCGCCGTCGTGCTCGCCCTGCGTTCGGTAGCGAAAGAGGCTCGGCTGCACCAGGTTCCGCTCGACGAGACCGATCACCTCACCGAGGAACACGACCTCCTCCACGACCGCATCGTCGCCTACCGCATCGACGGGCCGTTGTTCTTCGCGGCCGCGCACCGCTTCCTGCTGGAGTTGTCCGAGGTCGCCGACGTCCACGTGGTGGTGCTGCGTATGTCGCATGTCACCGCACTCGACACCACCGGCGCACTGGTGCTCAAGGACGCCGTCACGAAACTGCAGCACCGCCACATCACGGTCCTGATGTCGGGCCTGCGCGACGACCACCGCCGCCGGCTCGCGATGCTCGGGGCCCTGCCCGCGGGCGGAGAGACGCGGATCTTCGAGCAGACGCCCGACGCCCTCGCGTACGCCCGCGCCATGTGATCGCCGAGCCGAAAGGTACCGGCGCTGCGGTGATCTCGCCCGGCAGCGGGGCGGGCGCGCGTCGAATTCTTCCGCCGCACGCCCCACGGATACTTCGACACCGATCGGATTCGCGGTGAGCTCGCCGAAGCCGGCTTCGAACAGCGACCGCGATCGCGGCCGAGGCGCTACGCGGCCGATACGGAAGCGACGAATTCGACGCGCCGATGCGGTGGCTGCAGATGACGGCGCGGCGGCCGGACCGCGTCCCCGAGACGCGGTCCGGCCGGCGCGAGATGTCAGATTCGGTGCGGATCCCACGTGGCGATCGCCCAGATCACCACGATGTCGAGGGCGATGACCAGTATCGACCACCACGGATAGTGCGGCAGCCACAGGAAATTGGCGATGATGGAAAAACCCAGTAGCGCGATCGCCAGCATCTGTCCCCACGTCGAACGGGTGAACAGCCCGGCGGCCGCCGCCACCATCAGGATGCCCAGGATGAGGTGGATCCACCCCCATCCGCTGATGTCGAACTTGTAGATGTATTCCGGTCCGGAGACGTAGACGTCGTCCTTCGCGATGGCCGAGATGCCTTGCAGGATGGACACCACTCCGGTGACGGCCAACAGGGCCGCCGCGGCCAGCGACGTACCGGCCGCTACCGCGTGCCGGGTGTCGGATCGCCCGTTCCGTGTTCCGTGTTCCGTAGCCGTCACGACGGCTCACCCCTTTTCGTGAACCTCGCCGGCGGGCCATCCGCCGGCGTGCACCGACATGCGTCGGGCCTGGTGGGTTGTGACATGCGGCCCTGCGCTGCCTCCTGACCAGCCGCCGCGGCGGATGATGGCCCCGGTTCGCTCACCGACCTGGTACATCCCTCGATGGACGAATTCGGCGAGCCAACCGGGCATCTAACGATTCGTCGCGGAAAACGTCGCGGATAATCGCGAACCGGTGGACCGGTCGATCGACCCCGAAACGTAACCGAATTGCCGGTTCCGGCGTCACCCGGCAGTCGACGAGTGCTCCGGACCCTCAGTGGTTTCCGGTGAGGCAGTGGTTTCCGGACCGGCAGTGGTTTCCGGTGCCGCGGGTCGCGCGAGAATTTCGATGACCAGCAGCAGCGCCCCCGCGACAAGCGCGATGCCGATCACGACCAGGCCGGTGGCGTAGGGCCACAACACCAGGACGAGCACAGCGCCGGCCAGTACCGCGAGGCGCAGCGGTGTCCGATAGTGCGCGACGAACGTCTCGACCACATTGGGCGGGCGCCGACGCCTGCCGCGGGCGGCGACCATGAGCCGGCCGAAACCGGAGCGCACCGACTGCGCCGAGTGCGACGACCCTGCCAGATATCCCACCGCGGCCACGACCAGGCTCACGACCGCGACCGCGCGCAGCGACACCCGCAGCGGGTGGATCACGGTGTCGAACAGTGCGCTGGCGGCCGGTGGTGACAAGGCATCGGGCGGAACGGAATCGAGGTAGATGCTGCGAGCGATCACGACCCCGATGGCCAGCAGCACCATCGCGACCGCGCCGGCGACGCCGACCAGCGCGAGGGTCCGCAGCCGCAGCCCGCGGGGAGCCAGCCACACCGCGCCCGCCGCGGTGGCCAATGCCACCCACGGCAGGATGTTCGCCGACCGATCGAGCGTGCGCATCCACGACTGGTACTTGGGCAGCTCGGTCGCGTGGAAGAGGACGAATTGCGCGTCTACGTCCGGGATCCGGTCGGCGAGGCTCACTCCGCGGGCATCCAGGCGCTCGCGCACCGTCGCCAGGATCGGCTTCAGCGAGATGCTCACGGTGCCGTCGTCGCTGACCTCGATCCCGGGCCGGGTCTCCCCCTTGACCACGTGGACCAGCGCGTCGTGCGCGCGGCGGTTGGCGGTATCCCATGCCTCGACGAATTGATCGCTGGTCACCACGGCCGTCGCGGCCTGGTGGATGTAGTTCTCGGCCTGGTCGGCAACCAGCGCGGGCAGACTGTTGAGCGCCGCGACCGCGCGGGGGCGATCCGACAATTGCCCGGCGTTGCGAGTGAGCGCGTCGACCGCGTCGGCCGTGTACGCCTTGATGTCGACGCGAGTGACGATCGCGTCGGTGATCTTGTCGGCCAACTCCTTCTGGATCGCCGGATCGGTCGCCAGCGGTGCGACGGTGGTGACGTAGCGGTCGGTATCGAAGATCTGGCTGCGCACGAACCGCGTCGTCACCGACCCGATGATCAGCACCGCGGTCAGGATCAGCAGCAGCACGACTCCGGTCCAGCGCCACGCGTGCCGGCGAGACGGATGCGGTGGATGCGCCGCGACATAGGCGCGCAATCGCTCGAGTTCGGCACGATCGTCGGAGGACAGTTCCGCGTTCGACTCCGGTGGGCGGGCATCTCGATCATCGGCGGACATGACGGCTCATACCCTTCCGGGCCGATCGGCACGGCCCAGAACTGATTCGGCGCCGTTGCCCTCGAAAGGACAACGCATTCACCGCCGTCCCCGGATCGATCCCGCTCCGTGACCGATCGTTGTCCGCTACGCCCGGCCGCTGCTATTCGTGCGGCAGTTCGCCGGTGACGATGTGGTCGGCGAGGTTGAGACCTTCGCGGGCGAGGCGGGCGAGGTGACCGTCGCGGATGCGGTAGATGATGCGGCGGCCTTCGCGGCGGGTCTCGACCATGCCGGTGAAGCGCAGTTTCGCCAGGTGCTGGCTGACCGCGGTGCGGGAGCCGCCGCAGGCCTCGGTGAGGGCGGTGACGTCGGCCTCGCCGTCGGCGAGGACCCAGAGGATGTGCAGCCGAGTCGGATCGGCGAGCATCCGGAACACCGAGGTGGCGGCCTCGAGACGGGCCGGGTCGGGTGCGACGAGGTGCACCAGGCTGGGCGGCAGGGCGTCGACTGCGGGGGTTTCCTCACCGGTCATGGGCTGGTTCACCGACTTCCTGCTGGGGCCATCTGCGCACCCGACGATACGTGGACCGGCCACATCCCCGCGGCAACCACGGCGGCGACCGCGGCCAGGACCGTCGAAGTCACCGCCGCCCAGGCTTGTCCGGCGGCGGCGCCCAGCCAGCCGGCGATCGGATAGGTCACCAGGAAACAGGCGTGCGAGAGCGAGAATTGCGCGGTGAACACGGCCGTGCGGGTGCTGCTGTCGGATTGGGCGCGCAACAGTCGCGCCGAGGGCGTGTTGATCAGCGAGGTGCCCGCGCCCATGATCGACCACGCCACCACCAGCAGCATCCAGCCCGCCCGCGGTCCGGGCTCGAGCGCGGCGAGCAGCGCGGCGCCGGCGAGGCCCGCGGGCAGGATCGCGCAGCCGGTCAACATGAGGCGGCGATCGGGAATACCGGTGAGCAGCCGCGGAATCGCCAGCGCGACGATCATCGAACCACCGCCGAAGCAGCCCAGCGCCACCGCGACCGCGGGCGTTGGCCCGTGTAGCAGGCCGCGAACGTAGACCACAGTGTTGACGACGACCAGCGCGGTCGCCGCGGCGACGGCGACGTTCATCGCCAGCAGCCCGCGCAGCACCGGACTCGCCGCCATCAGGCGTGCGCCCGAGGTGATTCGGGCGGACACCGAACTGGTCCGATCGGCCGGCACCGATCGAGGCAGCGTGGTGCGCACGACCATGATCGCCGAGGTCGCGAAACCCGCTGCGGTGCCGACGAACAGCAGGTGGTAGCCGACCACGGTCAGCAGTGCCGCCGCCACGACGGGACTGAGCAGCGATTCCAGGTCGTAGGCCAGCCGTGAGAGCGACAGCCCGCGGGTGTAGTCCTCCTCGTCCGGCAGGATCGACGGGATGACCGCCTGGAAGGCCGGAGTGAACGTGGCCGAGGCCGCCTGCAGCACGAAGATCAGGACATAGATCTGCCAGACGTGCGTGACCAGCGGCAACAGCAATGCGATGACCAGCCGGACCACATCGGCCGACACCAGCAGCACCCGCCGCGGCACCCGGTCGGTCAGCGCCGAGATCACCGGCGCCACGAAGACATAGGCGACCATCTTGATCGCCAGTGCCGTGCCCAGCACCGCACCGGCATCGGTTCCGGCCAGATCGTAGGCCGCCAAACCCAGCGCGACCGTCAGCAGACCGGTCCCGACCAGCGCCACCACCTGCGCGGTGAACAAGCGCCGGAAACGGTCGTGCCGCAGGACCTCCAGCACTTCGGGACCTCCGGAATCCGCGGTACGGATCGAACACCGCCAGTTTAGGACAATAGGTGCGCAATTGCGAACCTATTGTCTCCTCCCGTTCGATGGCGCCGCGCCACAATTCGATCTCCGCCGAGAACTGGAGGTAGGTTCGGGACGACAGGCCGGAGAGTCGCCATCGGCGAGAGCGCAAGGAGGTCCAGCGTGCACGGGATCTCGCTCGAGGCGGACCGGTGGCGGGAACGGCTACGCACCAATCTCTGGTTCGTCCCGACGCTGGAAGTTCTGGCCGCGGTCGCGCTGTTCGCACTGACCTTCACCCTCGACCGCGCGGCCTACCACAGTGGAACGAACCTGCCCACCTGGGTGCTGGGCGGTACGCCCGATGCGGCACGCCAGGTACTGACCTCCATCGCCGCCGCGATCATCACCGTGGTCGGTGTCGTCTTCTCGATCACGATCCTGGCGCTGACGCTGGCCTCCACCCAGTTCGGGCCGCGCATGCTGCGCAATTTCATCCGCGACCGCGGCACCCAGCTGACCCTCGGCACCTTCGTCGCGACCTTCGTCTACGCGATCGCGGCGCTGGTGTCGGTCGGCGAGGATTTCGTCCCGCACATCAGCGCCACGGTGTCGATCGGTTCGCTGGTGGTCGATCTGGCGGTGCTCATCTACTTCATCAATCACATCGGCGGGCAGATCCAATTGCCGAATGTGGTCGCCGACATCGCACGCGAAGTGCGCACCGCGGTCGACGCCAACGCCGACACCACCGCGAGCGGGACGAAACACGGTCCGTCGGCGCGTGAACTTCGCGATCTGCTGGCCCGGTCCGGCGGCGAGGTGCGCACCTCCAACAGCGGATATCTGCAGTACATCCGCTACGAGCGGCTGGTCCGGCTGGCCGCCGAGGCGGATGCGGTCATCCATTTGCCTTATCGCCCAGGCCATTTCGTGACCGAGGGGCAGGTGATCGCGCGAGTGTGGCCGGCGCAGGCCGCGAAGGGGATCGAGAAGAAGTTCTCCCGCGGTCACGTCACCGGCTCGATGCGCAGCCTGGTGCAGGACGTGTCCTTCGGTGTCGATCAGATCGTCGAGATCGCACTGCGCGCGCTCGCCTCCGCGACCAACGACACGTTCACGGTGCTGACGTGTATCGACTGGCTCGGCGACTGCCTGTCGCGGATCGCGGTCACCTGGGAACCGAATCCGGTGCGCCGCGACAAGGACGGTCACATCCGGGTGCTCGCCGCACAGGTCAGCTACGAGCGACTGGTCCAGCGCGCCTTCGAGAAGATCCGCCAGGCCGGTGCCGGACAACCGGCCGTGATGATTCGCCAACTCGACGCGCTGGCACAGATCGCCGACCGGGTCACCGATCCCGATCGGCTCCGGGTGATCCTCGAACAGGCGACGATGATCGAGCATGCGGTCCCGCTCACACCGGAGGAACCCGACCGCGCCGACGTCCTGCGCCGATGCCACGCCCTGCACGTCCAGATCTCGGCGGAACGCTCAGCGCTCGCCACTCGACCGCGACACTCCACGCCCGCATCGAATCCGGCACCGTGACCGCGCCGGCGGTGCTCAGATCGTGTGGTCGCCACCGGTTCGACAATTCTTCGCCCGATGTCGATTTCGGCTGTTGCCGTTCGTATGGGAGGTGAGGGTCGCGATCGTGCGCGTCCCCGGAATCGAGAGGAGCAGCGCGATGCGAACGATTACGGTGACGATGAATGTCACGCTCGACGGTGTCGTCCAGGGGCTGGGCCGCGCGGACGAGGACACCCGGGGCGGGTTCCCGTTCGGCGGCTGGGGGCAGCGATTTCACGACGACGTGCTCACTCGGGAGATGAGCAAAGATATGGCCGAGCCCGGCGACATGCTGTTCGGGCGTCGCACCTGGGAGGATTTCACCACCGTGTGGGTGCGGGCCGACGACAATCCGTACAGCACGCATATGAACGCGGCGACGAAGTATGTCGCATCGACCGGCCTCGAGGACGTCGACGCGTGGCAGAACTCGATCCTGTTGCGCGGCGACGCGACTCGGACCGTGCGCGACGTGAAATCGCGTCCCGGGAAGAATCTGTCGATCATCGGCAGTGCGGCCCTGGTGCGCAGCCTGCACGCCGCCGGGTTGATCGATCGGTACACGCTGGTGATCCACCCGCTCACCCTCGGTGCGGGGACCAGGTTGTTCGAGGGTGCCGCGCCGTTGACCGAATTTCGCCTCCTCGGTAGCGTCGCGACCACCACGGGCGTGATCATCGCTCGCTACGCCCGGCGCTGAGGAGAGGGCCGTGCCCGAGTATCTGCTCTCGATCTACCAACCCGACACCGGTGCGCCCGATGCCGAGACCATGGACCGGATCATGGCCGACCTGCACCGGCTCAACGAGGAACTGCGCGACAGCGGGTCGTGGGTGTTCACCGGCGGCCTGCACGGGCCCGGCAGCGCGACCGTGGTGCGAGCCGACGGGTTGATCACCGACGGGCCCTATCTGGAGGGCAAGGAACATATCGGCGGGATCTGGGTGATCACCGCGCCCGATCTGGATGCGGCGCTGGCATGGGGACGCAAGGCCGCGGCGGCCACCACGTTGCCGATCGAAATCCGCCCGTTCCAGGACGTTCCGCCGTTCTGACGCGATGACACCGGAGCAGATCGCCGCCGTCTTCCGTGCGGAATACGGCCGGGCCGTCGCCGTGCTGATTCGCGTGCTCGGCGATATCGACCTGGCCGAGGACGCGGTCGCCGACGCCTTCGCCGTCGCGTTGCACCGCTGGCCGCAGGACGGGCCGCCGCCGAGTCCGGCCGGCTGGATCATCACCACCGCCCGGCGCCGAGCCATCGACCAGTTGCGCCGCGAATCGGCGAGGGCCGGCAAGTACGCCGAGGCGGCGATCGTGCACGCCCCGCCCGACGACATCCAGGAGAGCGCCGTGCCCGACGAGCGACTCCGGCTGATCTTCACCTGCTGCCATCCGGCGCTGAACCGGCCCGCGCAGGTCGCGCTCACTTTGCGGCTGCTGGGCGGGCTGACGACCCCCGAAATCGCTCGCGCGTTCCTGGTCCGGGAGACGACGATGGCGCAGCGGCTGGCCCGCGCGAAGGCCAAGATTCGCGACGCCCGCATCCCCTACCGAGTCCCCGGCGAGGCCGATCTGCCCGAACGGCTCGACTCCGTTCTCGCCACCCTGTTTCTCATCTTCAACGAGGGATATGTCGCCTCGTCGGGTGCGGAGCTGCTGCGCGCGGACCTGTGCGAGGAGGCCGTCCGGCTCACCCGCGCGCTGGTCGCGTCGATGCCCGACGAACCGGAGGCTGCGGGCCTGCTCGCCCTCATGCTGCTCACCCACGCTCGCCGCGACGCCCGCACCGATGCGTCCGGCACTTTCGTCCGGCTCGGCGACCAGGACCGCGGCCGCTGGGATGCCGCACTGGTCGCGGAGGGCCGGGCCATCGTCCGCGCCTGCCTGCGCCGCAACCGGCCCGGCCGCTACCAGTTGCTCGCCGCGATCAATGCCGCGCACACCGATGCGGTCACCGACTGGACGCAGATCCTCGCGCTCTACGACCGGTTGACGAGCCTCGACCCGAATCCGGTTGTGGCCCTTCATCGAGCGGTGGCGGTAGCCGAGGTCGACGGGCCGGGGGCGGCGCTGACTCTCGTCGACGGCCTGAACCTGACCGAGCACTACCTGTTCCATGCCGTCCGCGCGGATCTGCTCGCCCGCCTGGGCCGGGCGGACGAGGCGCGACGCAGCTTCGGAACCGCCGCCCGCCTCACCGACAACCAGCGCGAACGCGACTACCTGGCCGCCCGCAGTGCAGCGCTGACGCGTTGACCGGTCACCGCGCCCGTGCCACCGCCCGTATGGCCCGCAGTCGCCCGTCCGCCAGCGCGTCGGTGAGATGCGCTGCGCGCGTAGCGAAGTCCGGTACGAAGGCATGCAGGCCGAGCGGGCTCGGCGGCAGCTCCCGCACCATGCGCATCACGGCCACGGCCTCGTCGGTGCGGTCGTCCCACCGCTCGACGGCGAATCCGGTCGCCTCGATCGTCGCGCGCAGGGCGGCGGGGGTGACGAGATGCCCGAAGCCGGGACTGTCGGCCCACGGGAGCGGATAGTCGGGTTCACCGGCGCCGGAGGCGGTGATGTCCCAGAGTGCGAGCTGTCCCCCACGCACCAGCACCCGGCGCATTTCGTGGTAGAGGCCGTCCTTGTCGGCGATATTCATCTGGACGTGCTGGCTGAATACGACCTGGAAGGCGCCGTCCGGGAACGGCAGTGCGGTGACATCGGCGCACCGCACGGCGATGTGATCGTCCAGGCCGACGAGCCGGTCGAGCCAGCCGGCGATCTCGCAGTACTCCTCCACCATGTCGACGCCGGTGACCCGGCATCCGAATCGGTCCGCCAGATATCGGGCGGTGCCGCCGATGCCCGTCCCGGCGTCGAGAACCTCTGTGGCAGAGGTTATTTCGACAAGGTCGGCCAGCTCGCCGGTGGCGATGCGGCCGCTGGTGTGAAAGTCCTCGAGCATCGCCAGATCGCCGAGCCGCAGGTGGTCGAGATCCTTGCCGGCGGCGAGCAGCGCCCGTTCGATATCGGTTCGGGCCGCGCCGGTGGCGTACTGGGCGGGGATCTGGGTGCGAGTCATGCGCTTACTCCGATACAGAGGACTTCCCGGCCACTCGGCGACCGACCTTGCCTTTTTCATGCTAGAACCGCGAAGTAGAGTTTTTCAACTAACAAATTCAAAAACTCTACTTGAACCGATACAGTGGACGCATGCGAAGCTACGGCCAGTACTGTTCGATCGCTCGCGCCCTGGATGTGGTCGGCGATCGCTGGACCCTGCTGATCGTGCGCGAACTGCTGATCCAGGGGCCGTGCCGATTCACCGACCTGAAGAACGGGCTGCCCGGCATCGCCGCGAATCTGCTGTCCACCCGCCTCCGCGAACTGGAGGACGCCGGGCTGATCGACCGCGAGGATGCGCCGCCGCCCGTCGCGACGGCGCTCTACCGGCTCACCGAGACCGGGCGGGAACTGGAAACCGCACTGCGCGCACTCGGGCGCTGGGGGCTGAGGTACATGGATACGGTCGCCCCGACGGACACATTCCTCCCGCAGTGGCTGGCCTACGTACCCACCTGGTTCACCGCCGACGCCCACCCCGCGGCCGCACCGGTGGTGATTCAGCTGGTCGTCGACGACGTACACGCCGTCGTCGACATCGGCGCGGGCCGCGTCGAGACCCGCGTCGGCAGCACCGACGCCGCCGATCTGGTCCTCGACGGACCTGCCAATGCGGTCCTCGGCCTGCTCACCGGCGTCATCGATCTCGAGGTGGCACAGCGCATCGGCCTCACCACACGCGGCGACCGTGAGGTGCTCACCCGTCTGCGGCCCATCGCGGCACAGTCATAGCCGCCGCACAGGCCGGACCGCCGGCGCACACATCCGCACCGCACAGGATCGATGCGCACCCGAACGGAACGTGCCGAATGCCCTGACACCACGCCCGAACACCCGCGCCGCATCATCGCGGCGCGGGTGTTCTGCTGTCTGCGAGAGGATTTCAGAGATGATCGGCGTCGATCACTGCCTGCGCGAAGGCCGCGGGCGCTTCCTGCGGGACGTCGTGGCCGACCCCGGGGAGCATGCGGTGCTCGTACTTGCCGGTGAACTTCGCGCGGTAGCTCTTGCCGTCGGCATTGGCGCCGTCGAAGTCGCTGCCGATGGTGACGGTTGGCACGGTGATCGCCGGCCCCTGAGCGAGGGTGGTCTCCTCCGCGGCGTACTGCGGTTCACCCGGGACCAGGCCCAGGCGCCAGCGGTAGTTGGAGATCACGACGTCGACATGGTCGGGATTGTCGAACGAGGCGGCGCTGCGGTCGTAGGTGGCGTCGTCGAAGTTCCACTTCGGCGAGGCGGTCTTCCAGATGTACTTGTCGAAGTCGTGGACGTTGCGGCGGTAGCCGAGCACGCCGCGGTCGGTGGCGAAGTAGTACTGGTACCACCAGCCGGCCTCCGCGGCCGGCGCGAGCGGCTGCTGATTGGCCGCGACATCGGTGATCAGATATCCGCTCACGGCCACCAGCGCCTTCACCCGTTGCGGCCACAGCGCCGCGATCACGTCGGCAGTCCTTGCGCCCCAGTCGTATCCACCGAAGACCGCCTTGTCGATGTGCAGGGCGTCCATGAGCGCGATGACGTCGTGCGCCACCGCCGCCTGCTCGCCGTTGCGTGCGGTGTCCGGGGACAGGAATCGCGTCGGACCGTAGCCGCGCAGATACGGCACGATCACCCGGTAGCCCTGAGCGGCCAGCCGCGGGCCGACGTCGATATAGCTCGCCGGATCGTAGGGCCAGCCGTGGATCAGCACCACCGCAGGCCCGTTCTCCGGACCGTATTCGACGTAGGCGGCGTCGAGGACACCGGCGTCGATGTGCTTGATCGGGCCGAGGGCGGTGTGTTCACCGGCGCCGACGCCCGCGGCGCTCGCCGGAGCGGCGGGAGCCTGCGCATCCGTCCCCGACGAGCACGCCGCCAGTGACGCGACTACCGCCGCCGCCGCGATGATCTGCGCGAACCGCTTCTTGGTGAACATCTGCTCGTCTCCCGTGTCCTCGTCCGCCGCGCCCGCTGCCACGGCTTCGATGAAACAAACGGTAGGCGGCACGGGTGTGCGGTCGCGCCCGTCGGATGACGGTATGTGCGTACGTCATCGCACCCGGACTACGTCACCGGATCCGCCGCGGTGCGCAGCGCGTCTGCCAGTTCGGCGCGGGAGGTGACGCCGAGTTTCGGGAAGATGCGGTGCAGGTGGGTGCTGACGGTGCGATGCGACAGATACAGTCGCTGCCCGATCTCGCGATTGGTGAGCCCTTCGGCGGCCAGCTGCGCGATACCCAGTTCGTGCGGGGTCAGGCTGTCGCGCGCGTCGGGGTCGCGGCGCGGGCTGGTCTCCCCCGCACCCCGCAGTTCGCGGCGCGCCCGCTCACCCCACGGCCGCGCGCCCAGGGCGTCGAAGGTGTCGCGGGCCGTGCGCAGATGTGCGCGCGACTCGACGATGCGCCGCTGCCGGCGCAACCACTCTCCGAACGCGAGCTGGACGCGGGCGCGTTCGAGCGGCCACCCGTCCGGATCGGCGTCGAGTGCGGCGGTGAAGAACTCCTCCGCGGACTCGGCCGAGGCGAGCAGAGCGCGGGCATAGCGCAGGCCGACGTGCAGGGCCGGCGACGGAGTGCGCGGCGCCTGTTGCTCGAATTCGCGCACGATCTCCTCCGCCTCCTCGGCGCGCCCGGCGCGCACCGCGGCTTCGACCAGATCGCCGACGATGTAGGCGCGCAGGGCGAGCTGATAGGCCGGATCGGCGGGGTCGAGAATCCGGCGCAGATCGGCGAGCGCGTCATCGTAGCGGCCCTGTCCGAGTGCCACGAGGGCGCGGGCCCGTTGCACGGTCGCCAGCACCGGTCGCGCGCCTGCCGCCGCGCCGATCCGTTCGGCCTCCTCCGCCCGTGCCACCGCCTCGTCGAAATCGCCTCGCAGCGCGGCGATTTCGGCCGCGACGGCGACGGCGAGGCCGTACATGAAGTGCTGTCCGGTTTCCGGTCCGAGGCGCCCGGCCTCGGCCGCGGCCGCCGCACCGCCCGCCAGATCGCCGGTGCGCGCACAACTCCAGGCCCGCACCGCCAGCGCCCTGGTCAGCAGGCCGAGCCTGCCCTGTTCCCGCAGGCCAGTGATCGCCGTGGCGGAGAAGCGGCCCGCCAGCGCGAAGGCGCCGATCTGCAGCGCCGCGCTGCCGAGGTAGCGGTCGACCTCCGGATCGGCGCCGGTTCGCCCGGCCAGTGCGCGCAGTTCGCCGAAGACCGTCGCCCCGCGCTCGAAAGGGGCCACGTAGGCGGTGATCGCCACGATCCGTGGATCGCCGGCGGGCAGGCCCATGCCGTCGGCGACCGCCAGCAACGCGCGGCGCGCGTCCGGACCGGGCTCGGACCAGAAGCAGCGCATGGCGGTTCCCCACAGAATGCGCATCGCGAGGTCCCGATCACCTTCCGCCGCAACGGTTTCGGCCAGTGTCGCGAGTTCGGTGGTGCGGGCCGGATCCTCGCCGACGCCGTCGTCGAATCCGCTCACCAGCCATGTCGCCAAGGCGCGCCCGCGCGAGTCGAGATCCTGGCGTCCCGCTTCTCGCAGCAGCCGATCGACCGTTTCGCGCCCACCGGATTCCACTGCCAGTTCGGCGGCGCGCAACAGTCGCCCCACCCGCACCGCCGGTGTTTC
>NZ_BAFQ01000271.1 GCF_000308375.1 Nocardia aobensis NBRC 100429
TTCGCCGATGCCGGCGCCGCCGACACCGCCTCGTTCCTGGTGAAACGGGCCGGGTGGGCCGGTGTCGGCTTCTTCTTCGTGCTCAGCGGTTTCGTGCTGGCGTGGTCGGCGCGTCCCGGCGACACCACGGTGGGCTTCTGGCGCCGCCGCGCGGTGAAGATCTACCCCAACCACGTGCTCACCTGGGCGATCGCGTTCGCGCTGCTGCTGTGGACGGGAAAGACGGTCACCGCGGGGGTGGCGATTCCCAATCTGCTGCTCGTGCACACCTGGCTGCCGATCGTGCAGAACTTCGCCAGTATGAACACCGTCGCGTGGTCGCTGTGCTGCGAGGCGTTCTTCTATCTGCTGTTTCCCTGGCTGCTGGCCGCGGTGAACCGGATCCGGGCCGAACGGCTCTGGGCGGCGACGATCGCGGTGGTCGCCGTCATCGTCGTGCTCCCGCTGATCGCGCGATTGCTGCCCGACCGGCCTCGGGTGCCGTTCGCGCCGGACGTACCGGTCTACCAGTTCTGGTTCGTCTACCTGTTCCCGCCCGTGCGCACCCTGGACTTCCTGCTCGGCATCCTGCTCGCGAAGCTGCTGCTGTCGGGCCGGCGCGCGCCGCTGTCCCTCGCTCCGGCGACCGGGCTGGCAGTGCTGGGATATGTGGGTCTGCTGTACGCGCCGTACCTGTTCGCGCTCGACGCGGTGACCATCGTGCCGATCGCGCTGCTGATCCTGGCGGGCGCACGGGCCGATGTGCGAGGCACCCCGTCGCCGTGGCGCGCGCGTTTCGTGGTGTGGCTGGGCGATATCTCGTTCGCGTTCTACATGATTCACGAATTGGTACTGCACTATCGGGTCCGGCTGTTCGGTATCCAGGCGGCCTGGTCCACCCCGGTCGCGCTCGCGGTCGTGCTGGGGCTGCTGGTGGTCGATGTCGTGCTCGCCTGGGGCCTGTACTCGGCGGTGGAATCGCCGATCGTGCGGCGGTGGAGTCGTCCGCGCCGGCGGGAGTCGTCGTTGCCGACCGTGCCGACCGCGACACTGGCCTCGCTCGCCGGGGTGGCGGCGGACACCGGAAGGTCGGCGGACGCATCCGGTGCCGGTGGTGGTGTGATCGATTCGCCTCCGGCGGTGATCGATTCGTCCGTCGCGGTGCTCGATTCGCCCGCGGGTGTGCCGGACTCACCCGCGGCGGTGCTCGACCCGCCTGCGGCTGTGCGGGATTCGCCTGCGGCTTTGCGGGATTCGCCTGCGGCGGACGGGGTGGAGCGATGAGGGCGCTGATCGTCTCTGCGGTGGTCCTCGGGTGGACGGTGGTGGTGCCCCTGTGCACCGCACCGTCCGCGCGCGCCGGCGACCTGGAAATCAGCTGCGCCGGAACCAGTACCGTCACCTACACGCCCGGTCTCACCTCCACCGCGCGGCCGACGACCATCGTCACCGACGCGACCCTGTCGTGTGCCTCGAGCGATCCGTCGATCACGGGCGGCACCACCCACGCCGGCGGCCGGGCGGAGATCGGCTGTGGCCCGGCGGCCGGAGTCGGCACCTCCCGCATCGATTGGAACAACGGAGGCCACAGCACGTTTCGCTTCCGTACGGTCTTCGCCGACCGACCGGCCGGGCAGACGGTGATCGTCGTGTCCGGCACGGTCGTCGACGGCGAATTCCTCGGTGATCAGGTGGACGGCGCCGGGGTCTACCTGACGCCCGATCTGGCCGGATGTGCCACCGCGACCGGTGTCACCAGCACGACCGGACCGCTGGTGCGGACGTTCAGGAAGCCGTGATGCTCTCGTGCACATTGCGCAGAATCGAGCTCAGCACTCCCGGGAAGCGAGTCTCGACCTCGTCGTAGCGCAGTTCGTTGCGGCGGTAGCTGCCCTCCTGGATGACGCGCAGCAGACCCGCCATCCGCAGCACCTTCAGATGATGCGACAGGGTGGACATGCTCACCGGGACATCGAATCCGCCGCAGGTGATCGCCTCGCGCTGCATCAATTTGCAGACGATGTCCAGGCGCACCGGATCGGCGAGGGCCTGCAGCAGAGTGGGCAGGGCGACCGAGTCGACGGAGGGATGTTCGAGCGCGCGCACTGTGCGAGTCTACCGGCGTCGCGGACGGCACGGCCGCGCTCACCAGGTGTCCCAGTGTGCGATGTTGTCCAGATCGGTGCGCGCCGCCGGGCGGAACGATGTGCCGATGGTGTACGCCACCGGAATCAGCGCGGTCTGCAGCACCGATTCGTACGGAATGCCCAGCAATTCGGCCGCCTCCCGCTCGTACTGCAGATGCGGCGTGGTCCACACGGTGCCCAGGCCGCGTTCCCGGGCGGCCAGCATGAAACTCCAGGTGGCCGGCAGGATCGAGCCGAAACTGTTGGCCTGGTCGACGGCCCCGGGACGGGTGCGCCGCACGATGTGCACGCACGGCACCAGCAGAACCGGCACCTGGTGCAGATACCGGAACAGATGATGCCCGCTGTCGTGGCCGCGCTGGATCTGGGCAGGGTCGTCGCGCCAGTCGATGCCGTCCTCGGGGACCACCTCGGTCGGCGCCATCAGTCCCTTGCGGTACAGATTCGCCAGTGCCGCACGCTTTTCCGGGTCGGTGACCACGACGAACGCCCAGCGTTGCCGATTGCGCCCGGTGGGTGCCTGGGTGGCCAGGTGCAGGCACTCCTCGAGCACCTCGCGTTCGACCGGCCGGGTCAGGTCGAGTCGTTTGCGTACCGCCCGGGTGGTGGTGAGCAGTTCGTCGGTCGTGAGATTCAGCCTGGTCACCATTACGCCGCCACCGCCTCGGCCACCGCGCGCTCACGCACGAGCAACACCACGATCGGGAAGACCAGCAGGCACGAGATGGCGCAGACGACGCCGAGCCAGACGAAGCTGTGCGTGCCCGACAACACCGCGACCGATGCCGAGGTGCCGATCGTCGAACCGGCGTACAGCGCGGAGGAATTCAAGCCCAGTGCGGTTCCGCGGGCGCTGGGACTGAGTTCGCTCACCAGCGTGGTGATCGAGGACGCTCCGATATTGAACGCCAGCACCCACAGCGCGGCGATGACGACCGGCGGAGCGAGGGCGCCGCTGAGACTCGAGAACGCGACCAGCGCGACCGCGACCGATACACCGGCCGCGGCGATCACCGCACGCTTGCCGTATCGGTCGGTGAGCCGCCCGCCGAGGAAGTTGCCCAGCACCCCGACCGCGCTGATGACCAGCAGTACCAGCCCGATCGCGGTCGTGGACAGATCGAAGGCGGTATGGAGGTAGACCCCGATATTCGCCCACATGCCCTGGTTGCCCGCGGTCCAGAAGAATGTCGACAGCAGCACGAAGATGACCGTCGGATTGCTGAACGCGGCCCGGAACTTGCCCACATAGGCGCGCAGCGGACTCACGTCGGCGTCGGCGGCCGCCGGCGGCAGCGGCGGCAGCGACAGCGGGACGGCCACCAGTGCGACCACCGCCAGGGCGGCGATCACCCAGAACGTGACCCGCCAGCTCAGGGCGTCGGCGGCGAAGGACCCCAGCGGGACGCCGATCAGCGAGGAGCCGGTGAGCGCGCCCATGATGATGCCGATCGCGCGGCCGCGGCGTTCCGGCGCGACGACGTCGGCGACGGCGGCGAAGATGCTCGGCACCATCATGGCGGCGCCGAGCCCCGCGACACCGCGAAAGACCAGCAGCACAGCGAAATTGGAGAACACACCGGTCAGGGCTGTGCCCAGGCTGAAGGCGACCAGGCCGGTGAGGATCACGTTGCGCCGGCCCCAGCGGTCGGAGACCGGGCCGAACAGGGGACCGGTCACCGCGTAGACCAGGGCGTAGGTGGTCACCAGCAGTCCGGCGGAGTCGATCGACGCGCCGGTGGAGCGGGTGATGGTGGGGGCGAGGGGCGCGACCACGAGTGCGTCGAGGCCGACGAGCGCCGCGCAGACGGAACCGACGATCAGCAGCCGGCGCGTGGCGCGATCCGGATCCTCGGTGACGGGTGGGGTCGGTGAAACCATGTGTGTACACCTACTTCGGGGGTTTGTAAGAGACTTCGAAAACAATCGAAATGTGATTCACATGGTGACACAGGCCCGTAGGAGCGTCAACGGTTACGAGAACGCGCGCCGGGACGACGACGGCAGATCCGGCGTCTCCGGACGGGTTGTCTTCCGCTGCCGCGGAACGGTTTTCGCCCTCTAGGCGCGAACAGGGCGCGGGGCGACCGCGACGACGGTCCGCAGCAGACCCGGGAACCGGGCGTCCAGATCGTCCGCGCGCAGCGAGACCATCCGCCGCGTACCGTCGACGCGGGTTACCGTGAGGCCCGCCTCACGCAGCACCTTCAGGTGGTGGGACAGGGTCGATTTCGACATCTCGACCGTCAACTCGCTGCACGACATCTCGTCGGTGCGGTCGGCCAGATCGCAGACGATGCGCAACCGTGCCGGATCGCTGAGCGCATGGAAGACCGCGGTCAATTCGATGTCCTCGCGCGCCGGCTGATTAACGACTCGAGCCACCACGACCGCCTTCCGCTCACCTCTGCTATTTCGATGATAGTCGAACGAGGTGGCGCCCCGGTCCGCGGCCCCGGAGGCCGGGCCGGACCCCGGACCGGTTCCGCGGCCGGCGATCCGTGCCTGCGGCCGAAGACGTGGACATCCCTGCTCGGACAGACTGAGCCGAGCCGCCCGAGGGTGCACAGACCGGCGCTGTCCAGTCGCCGGACTCCCGGGCCTCACCCGCGGCCCTGGCGACGATGCCGGCCGACGCTCGCACAGACCTCGCGGTCGTTCGCACAGCAACGGAAGTGGCCGAATGAGCATGGTTCCCCTACCCCCGTCCCGGACCGCCATCGCCGTGGTCGGACTGTCGTGCCGCCTACCGCAGGCGCCCGACCCCCAGGCCTTCTGGCAGTTGCTGCGCAGCGGCACCGACGCGATCACCGACACCCCGCCCGAGCGGTGGCGCTCCGCCGACGAATCGCTGCGGCGAGGTGGATTCCTCGACACCGTCACGGATTTCGATGCCGCGTTCTTCGGCATCTCCGCGCGCGAGGCGATCGAGACGGACCCGCAGCAGCGGTTGATGCTGGAATTGGCCTGGCAGGCATTCGAGGACGTCCTCGGCCGCCGGCCCGGTCGCACCGGAGTATTCGTGGGCGCGATGGCCGACGACTACCGCATCGTGCAGCAACGCCGCGGTGATGCGGCGATCGCACACCACACCGGTGCGGGCGCCAGTCGCGGCGTGATCGCGAATCGGATCTCCTACCTGCTCGGTCTGCGCGGTCCCAGCCTGACCGTCGACACCGGACAGTCCTCGTCGCTGGTCGCGGTTCATCTGGCGATGGAGAGCCTGCGTCGTGGCGAATCGACCACCGCGCTGGCGGGCGGGGTGCAGCTGAATCTGGTCGAGGACAGTGCGTTGCGGATGTCGCGGTTCGGCGGGCTGTCGCCGGACGGTCGCTGCTACACCTTCGACGCGCGGGCCAACGGTTTCGTCCGCGGCGAGGGCGGCGGCCTCGTGGTCCTCAAGACGGTGCCCCAGGCGCTCGCCGACGGGGATCGGATCTACGCGGTGCTGCGTGGCAGTGCGCTCGGAAACGACGGCGCGGGAAAGGATCTCACCACACCTACGGTCGACGGGCAGCGTGCCGTACTGCGCGAGGCGTACCGTGCGTCCGGAGTCGACCCGGGCGCGGTGGCCTACGTGGAACTGCACGGAACCGGGACGCGAGTGGGTGATCCGGTGGAGGCCGAGGCGCTGGGCGCCGAACTGGGTGCGCCGCGCCGCACCCCGCTGCTGGTCGGATCGGCGAAGACCAACATCGGGCATCTCGAAGGTGCGGCCGGAATCGCCGGCCTGCTGAAGGTGGTGCTGGCCGTACATCACGGTGAACTACCGCCGAGTCTGAACTTTCTGACCCCGAATCCCGCTGTGCGATGGAAGGATTGGCGACTCGAGGTGGTGACCGACCGACGCGCGTGGCCGGAAGGCGAACGCGTGGCGGGGGTTTCGGCCTTCGGTATGGGCGGCACGAATTGCCACGTGGTCGTCGCGGCCCCGGAGCAGGCCGAGGCGGATCGATCGGCGGGCGGCGGCACGCCCTCCGGTCCGGCTGTCGCCGCGGGGCCGGTGCCCTGGGTCTTCTCGGCCGTCTCGGACGCGGGCGTGCGGGCGCTGGCCGCGGATCTGCGGGCGGGCATACCCGATTCGGATGCCGCGCTGCGGGATATCGCGCGTACGCTCGCCGCCCGCTCCGGCCTGGCCGAACGCGCGGTCGTCTTCGCGCAGGGCGCCGACGAGCTTTCGTCTGGGCTGCAACAGATTTCGCAGAGCGAAACCCGGGTGGTCCTCGCGCGGGACGCATGGTCCGACGATCGCGACCTTCCTGTTCCGGCAGGGCCTTCGGTGACCTTCCGGGAGCTGACGGAGCTGTGGGCCTTCCCCACGGCCGCGGCCGAATCCGTCGCCTTCGTCTTCCCGGGGCAGGGCGGTCAATGGGCCGGTATGGGAGCGCGCCTGTGGGAGACCTCCGCGGTGTTCCGCGCCTGGGTGAGCGTGGCGGACGAGGTGATCGCGGCCGAGGCCGGATGGTCGGTGCGGGAGGTGCTGCTCGACGTGGACGGCGCACCGTCGCTGAACCGGGTCGACGTGGTACAGCCCGCCCTGTTCGTGACGATGGTCGGGATCGCGCTGGTATGGGCGTCCTGGGGGATCGCACCGGACGCGGTGGTGGGCCATTCCCAGGGCGAGGTGGCGGCGGCCTTCGTGGCGGGCGCGCTGACCCTCGGCGACGCCGTGCGCGTGGTCGCCGGCCGCTCGGCGCTGGTCGCGCGGCGGCTGAGCGGGGCCGGACGCATGGCCGTGGTGTGGGCGCCCGCGGATTCGGTGCGGGCCCGTCTGGTCGACCCGGTGTCGGTGGCCGCGATCAACGGCCCGGCCACGACGGTGCTGACCGGTGAGCCGGAGGCGTTGGCGGCGTTGGTGTCTCGTTACGACGACGACGGCGTGCGGGTGCGCTGGGTGGACGTCGACTATGCGTCGCACTCGCCCCAGGTCGAGCCCGTGCACGCGGAGCTGGTGGCCGAGCTGGCCGCGGTGCGGCCCCGCCGCGCGCAGGTGCCGTTCTATTCCTCGGTCACCGGTGCGCACCTGGACGCGGCCGGATTGGACGCCGAATACTGGTTCCGCAATCTGCGGGAGCCGGTGAATTTCGCCGGCGCTGTCGACGCCCTGGTCGCCGGTGGATTCCGGACCTTCGTCGAATGCTCACCGCATCCGAGTCTGGCCGGGGCGGTGGAGGATTCGGCGGGCCCGCAAGCGGTGGTGCTGAGTTCGCTGCGCCGCGACGACGGTGAGACGAACCGCCTGCTGGAGTCGCTGGCCCAGGCGTGGGTGGCCGGCGTCGACGTCGACTGGACCTCGGTCGTCGGACCGGGGCCGCGGCGGCGCGCACCGGGATACTCGTTCCGCCGCACTACCTTCTGGCCCGGTGTGGCGACCGCCGCGGAGTCCGGCCGCCCGGCCCCCGCCACGCGGTGGAATGCGCTGCCGCCGGCCCGTCGCCGCCGGGAACTGCTCGGCCTCATTCGTGCCGATGCGGCGGCGGTCGGTGCCGCGGACATCTCCGACACCGCGGTGAGTTTCACCGGCAGTGGATTCGATTCGGTGATGGCGATCGAACTGCGAAACCGGCTGTCGCTCGCGACCGGTTTGCCGCTGCCCGCGTCGGTCCTGTTCGACCACCCCAGTCCCGACCGGCTCGCCGACCATCTCGCGAATCTTCTGAACAGCTCTCCCGCCCAGGAGCTTTCGTCCCCTCATGCCGGCGACGGCGTCCAGGACAACGGCAGTGACGTGCCGGACGATCCGGAGGCGATCGCGATCGTGTCGATGGCCTGCCGTTATCCCGGCGGCGCGGACACCCCCGAGAAGCTCTGGGACCTGGTGGTCTCCGGGCGGGATGCGATCGGCCCGTTCCCGGCCGATCGGGGCTGGGATCTGGCCGGGCTGTTCGACGACGAGCCGGGCCGGGCCGGCAAATCGTCGGCGCGTGCGGGCGGATTCCTCTACGACGCACCGCAATTCGATGCCGAGCTGTTCGGAATCTCACCGCGCGAGGCGGCCGCGATGGACCCGCAGCAGCGCCTGCTGCTCGAGACCTCGTGGGAGCTGTTCGAACGCGCCGGGCTGAATGTGCACGCGCTGCGCGGCAGCGATACCGGCGTGTTCGTCGGCGCGATGGCGCCCGACTACGGGCCGCGCATGAGCGAGGCCGGCGAACGGGCGGCCGGATACGTCCTGACCGGCACCACCGGAGGCGTGGCCTCGGGCCGGATCTCCTACGTCCACGGCTTCACCGGGCCGACGCTGACGGTGGACACCGCGTGCTCGAGTTCGCTGGTCGCCCTGCATCTCGCGGCGGCCGCCCTGCGTCGTGGCGAATGCTCGCTCGCGGTGGCCGGCGGTGCGACGGTCATGTCCACACCGGGCATCTTCGTCGAATTCTCCCAGCAGCGCGGACTCTCACCGGACGGCCGCTGCCGTGCTTTCGGTGCGGGCGCCGACGGCACCGGTTGGGCCGAAGGCGTGGGAGTCCTGCTGCTGGAACGTTTGTCGGATGCTCGGCGCCACAGCCACCGCGTGCTGGCCGTGCTGCGCGGCAGTGCGGTCAACTCCGACGGGGCGTCCAACGGGTTGACCGCGCCGAACGGGCCCTCTCAGGAGCGAGTGATCCGCCGGGCCCTGGCCGATGCCGGGCTGACCACCGCGGATATCGACGTGGTGGAGGGACACGGCACCGGAACCGCGCTCGGTGATCCGATCGAGGCCCATGCGCTGCTGGCGACCTACGGCAGCGATCGGGCGGGCGGGTATCCGCTGCGGCTGGGCTCGCTGAAATCCAATATCGGGCACAGTCAGGCGGCCGCGGGCGTCGGCGGCGTGATCAAGATGGTGCAGGCGCTGCGGCACGGCGTGCTGCCGCGCACCCTGCACGCCGACCGGCCGTCACCGCTGATCGATTGGGCCGCGGGGCAGGTGGAACTGCTGACCGGCAACGAGCCCTGGCCGGAGACCGGCCGGCCGCGGCGCGCGGCGGTGTCCTCGTTCGGCATCGGCGGAACCAACGCGCACGTGGTGCTGGAACAGGCGCCGGTGGTCGCGGACTCCGCACCTGCGGCGCGCGGCGGGCCGGTGCCGTGGATTCTGTCGGCGGCCTCGTCCGACGGTTTGCGCGAACACGCCGCCGCGCTGGCTGATTTCGCCCGGCGGCCGGACGCGCCGGATCCGCGCGGGGTCGCCGCCGCGCTCGCCACCCGCGCCACCCTGGCCGAACGCGCCGTGGTGATCGGGCGTAGCCCGGAGGACTTCGCCGAAGCGCTGCACCGGATCGCCGATGCACCGACGCGGGTGGTCGCGGCTGCGCCGACACCGGCCGCGCACGAGCACGATCCGGTCCCGCTCGGCAATGCCGCGCTGACCTTCCCGGAATTGCTGGCGGCGTTCGGGTTTCGCTTCGAGCCGGTCGAGGGCGTCGCCGTGCTGTTCCCCGGCCAGGGCGGCCAGTGGGCGGGGATGGGAGCCGGGCTGTGGGAATCGTCG
Organism: Nocardia aobensis NBRC 100429; assembly: GCF_000308375.1. Lineage (GTDB taxonomy): Bacteria > Actinomycetota > Actinomycetes > Mycobacteriales > Mycobacteriaceae > Nocardia > Nocardia aobensis. The sequence goes on from NZ_BAFQ01000271.1 coordinate 9,601, forward strand.
CCGGTCTTCCGCGCCTGGGTGTCGACCCTGGACGTGGTGGTGCGGGAGGCGGCCGGCTGGTCCGTCCGCGACGTGCTGCTCGACCGGGCCGGAGCCGAACCGCTCGACCGCGTCGACGTGGTGCAGGTCGCGCTGTTCGCGATGAGTGTCGGGGTGGCGCTGGTGTGGGCGTCGTGGGGGATCGGCGCGGAGGCGGTGGCCGGCCATTCCCAGGGTGAGGTCGCGGCGGCGTTCGTCGCGGGCGGTCTGTCCCTCGCAGACGCCGTGCACGTCGTCGTGACGCGGTCGCGGCTGATCGCACGGAAACTGAGCGGCTCCGGCGACATGGCCGTGGTGTGGGCCGCGCCGGAGCGGATCCGCCCGCGGCTCGTGGACGGCGTGGTCGTCGCCGCCGTCAACGGGCCCGAAGTCGTTGTGCTGTCGGGAGATTCGCAGCCCTTACGTCGGGTCGCCGACGATTTCGAGGCGGAGGGCGTTCGGGTGCGCTGGGTGGATGTAGACTACGCCTCCCATTCGCCCGCGGTGGAGGCGGTCCACGACGAACTGGTGGAGCGGCTCGTATCGTTGCGGCCGCGCGGTTCGGCGGTCGCGTTCTACTCGTCGGTGCGTGGTGGCCTGCTCGACAGCGCCGAATTGGATGCGGCCTACTGGTTCCGGAATCTGCGTGAACCCGTCGACTTCACCGGAGCGGTGGCGGCGCTGGCGGCCGACGGATTCCGCTTCTTCGTCGAATCCTCCCCACACCCCGGCCTGGTCGGTGCGGTGGAGGAGACGGTGGGCGCCGGCGGCGTCGTCGTCGGATCACTGCGGCGCGGAGAGGGCGGGCTGGACCGGCTACTTGCCGCGGCCGGCGACGGCTGGGTGCGCGGGTTGCCGGTCGACTGGCCGCGCGTCATCGGCGCCGCACCGGACGCCGATGCGCCGACGTACACCTTCCGGCGCCAACGCTATTGGCTGTCCGCCGAACCGCCTCGCGCGCGCACGGCCGACGACTGGCGTTACCGCATCGACTGGCGTGCGCTGCCGCCGGCCACGGCGCGCCCGGCCGGACGCTGGCTGCTCGTCGGCGCGCCGGCCCAGGTGCGGGACGCACTGTCGCGATCGAGACTCGAGGTCACCGACGACCGTGACTCCGGGCCGTTGCGCGGTGCGCTGTCGTTCCTCAGCGATATCGGCGAAACCCTGGAACTGCTGCGTGAGCTCCCCGAAGCCGTTCCGCTGTATGTGATCACGCGCGGGGCGGTCGGCGTGGCGGGGGAGCCGCTCGTCGAGCCGGCGCAGAGCGTGCTGTGGGGTCTCGGCTACAGCCTCGCGCTGGCGCGTCCGGACCGCTGGGGCGGGCTGATCGACCTGCCCGCGACACCGCTGGACGCGGACCTCCTCGCCACGCTCGAGAGTGCCCTGAGCACCGCGACCGAGAACCAGATGGCGGTGCGCCGGTCGGGTCTGTTCGCGCGGCGGTTGGTGCGCGCCCACGCGCGGACCGACCGCGCTCCGTGGCGTTCCCGGGGGTCGGCACTGGTCACCGGAGGCACCGGCGCGATCGGCGCCCGGGTGGCCCGGTGGCTGCTGCGAACCGGCACCGACCACGTGGTCCTGCTCAGCCGCAGCGGTCCCGCCGCGCCGGACGCGGCCGCACTGCGCGCGGAATTCGGATCGGCGGTCACCATCGTGGCCTGCGACATCACCGACCGCGCGGCGCTGGGCCGGGTGATCGGCGACATCGCCGATCTCCGCACGGTCGTTCATGCCGCGGGCGTCGTGGACGGCACGGCCGTGACCGAGGTGACGGCCGCCGACATCGCACACGTCATGGGGCCGAAAGCCGTTGCCGCACAGTATCTCCACGAACTGACCGGGGAGCTGGACGCCTTCGTCCTGTTCTCCTCGGGCGCGGCCGTCTGGGGGAGTGCGGATCAGGGCGTCTACGGCGCGGCCAATGCCTATCTCGACGCGCTCGCGGCACACCGGCGCGGACTCGGCCTGCCCGCCACCTCGATCGCCTGGGGTGCATGGGACGGTGGCGGCATGGCCGCCGAGCCGGGCGTGGCGCAGCGGTGGCGGCGGCAGGGAGTCCTGCCGATGGACCCCGACGCGGCACTCGACCATCTCGAACGCGCGCTGCGCGCGGAGGAGAGCGGGCTGCTCGTGGCCGATATCGACTGGGCGCGTTTGGCGCCGGTACTCACCGCCGCGCGACCGCTCCCGCTGCTGGCGGAGCTGCCTGAGGCACAACCGGCAGCCGAGCCCGCGGACGTCACGCCGGGCCGAAGTTTCGCCGAACGCCTGGCCGCCCTGCCCGAGGACGAGGCCGACCGCGCTCTGCTCGAACTGGTTCGCGCCGAGATCGCCGCGGTGCTCGGTTACGGCGCCCCGCGCGCCGACGACGACGATCGCAATCTGCTCGAGCTGGGTTTCGACTCCCTGACCACGGTCGAATTGCGCAATCGGCTCAATGCCGCGACGGGACTGTCGATCGCGGTGACCTTCCTGTTCGACCACGCCACCGCCAGCGAGCTGGCCAAGGCGCTCGGATCCGAACTCGCCCTCGCCGACGAGCCGCCGGTCGCCCCGGCCGACCCGGTCAGCATGCTGTTCCACCAGGCGTTCGAATCGGGCAAATTCGCGGAGGGTATGGCGCTGCTGCGCGATGCGGCGCGGCTGCGGCCGATGTTCGACAGCGCGGCGACGGTGCCGCACCCGGATCCGGTGACTCTCGCCGACGGCGACGGCGGCCCTCGGATGATCTGCTTCTCCGCGCTGGTGGCGATGACCGGGGCGCAGGTGTACACCCGTTTCGCCGACGAATTCCGTGGGCAGCGAAGGGTTTCGGCGCTACCCGCTCCCGGCTTCGTCAGCGGTGACAGCCTGCCCGCGACGATCGAGGCGGTCATCGATCTGCAGACGGAGATCGTCCGGCCGATCGCCGCCCGGGCGGAGGTGGTGCTGACCGGAACGTCGTCCGGCGGCTGGCTGGCGCACGCGGTGGCCGCGCGGCTCGAACGCGACGGGCTTCGCGTCGCCGGGGTGGTCCTGCTGGACACCTACCTGCCGGATGCGGATCTGTTGCGGCGTGCCCAGCATCGGGTGATCGGTGGCGTGCTGGATCGGCAGGCCGGATTCGGGCTGGCCGACGGTGTGCGGTTGTCGGCGATGGGTTGGTATATACCACTTTTCGCGCACTGGCGGCCGGAGCCGATCACGGCGCCGACGCTACTGGTGCGGGCGTCCGAGCCGCTGCGCGACCACACCGGCGCGGCGCTCGAGGATCTGGACTGGCGGTCGGCGTGGACGCTGCCGCATACGGTCGTGGATGTACCGGGCGACCATTTCACCATCCTCGAGGAGCATGCGGCCTCGACCGCGCGCGCGGTGCGCGAATGGCTGGACCGCTGACGCGCGAAGGGCGCCGGCCACGGCCGGCGCCCTTCGTGTCACCACGCCGATCACTCGATGACGGCGGCGTGCACCAGCTGGCGCAGCCGGGAGAACAGCGGCAGCGCCTTGGAGGGGAACAGCTGTGGAAAGGCCAGTGCCGTGATCCGGGTGACCGGATCGACGAAGAAGTAGGTGCTGGTCGCCGAATACCAGGAGAACTCACCGGGATTCGCGATCACCTTGCTCGCGGCCGGGTCGAGCACGGTCATGAAGCCGAACCCGAATCCGAGGCCGGCCATCGTGGTCAGCGCGGGCAGCACCGGCCGGCCGAAGCTTCCGAGGTCGGCGCCGCCGGGCAGCTGATTGGTGGTCATGTACCGCACCGTGGCCGGCGAGAGCACCCGGGCGCCGTTCCAGGTTCCGCCCGCCAGCAGCATCTGCAGGAAGGTGTGGAAGTCCGCGGCGGTGGTGAGCAAGCCGGCACTGCCGGACAGCCAGGTCGGGCGCTGGGTCGGGTCGCCGCCCATCGCGTCGTTGCGGACCGCCAGACCGGTCGCCGGATCGGCCATGTAGATCGCGGCCAGCCGCTGGGTCTCCTCCGGCTCGATCCAGAATTTGGTGTCGTGCAGTCCGAGCGGCTGCGTGATGCGTTCGGCGACCACGGTATCGAGCGACTTGCCCGAGACCACCTCGATCAGCCGGCCGAGCACGTCGGTGCTCACGCCGTAGTTCCACGCGGTACCCGGTTCGAACAGCAGCGGCAGCGAAGCCCAGGTGTCCACGGCGGTCGCCAGGTCGATTCCGGGCGGCGCACTCCACTCGAAGCCGCGTTGGACGTAGAGCTCGTCCACGGGATGGGAATGATGGAAGCCGTAGGTGAATCCGGCGGTGTGGGTGAGCAGATGCCAGATCCGGATGGGTTCGCGCGCGGGCCGCGACTCCAGGTTCGCGCCGCCGCCGCGGGTGTACACGCGCACATCGCGCAGCGACGGAATGTAGTCGGCGACCGGATCATTGAGCCCGAAGGCCCCGTCCTCGTACAGTGCCAGCGCCGCGACGGAGGTGAACGGTTTGGTCAGCGACCAGGAGCGGAACAAGGAGTCGGCTTCCATCGCGAGGCCGGCCTCGCGGTCGCGGTGCCCGCCGGTGCCGATATGGGCGATCTTGCCGTCGCGGGCGATGATGCCGACCCAGCCGGGCATCCGGCCCGCTTCCACCAGGCCGTCGAGGTAGTCGTCGAACCGCCGCAGCCGGTCCGGGTCCAATCCGGCCTCGGCCGCGTCGATTTCGATCTTTATCTCACTCATGATGTGGCCCCTGCCTGTTTCCGGAGTGCGGAGAAGAGAATTTTCGGCGAGATTCTTGCCAGCCGACACCGTGAATAGTAGCTTTAGTTCGATAGATGTACAACTATCGAACTATGTTGTGCCGGTGGTGAATTCGCGCCGGTGAATCCCCCGCCCGAGCCGTCGTCGACGCAGATGAAGTGGAGTTGGTTGTCATGTCCCGCTACGGGATCACCCTGCCCTTGCCGTTCGTCCCACTCCCACGCCATCGCGAAATACTGGGCGAGCTGGCCGATCTCGGTTACACCGACGCGTGGACCGGAGAGTACGCCGGGGTGGATGCCTTCACGCCGCTGGTGCTCGCCGCGGCCTGGGGCTCGCCGTCGCTGCGGCTGGGCACCGCCGTCGTGCCGGTGTACACCCGCGGGCCCGCGGTGATCGCCCAGACCGGCGCCGCGCTGGCCGAACTCGCCCCCGGCAGGGTCGTGCTGGGTATCGGATCCTCCGGGGCGCAGCTGGTCACGGGGATGAACGGGATCGCGATGGACGAGCCCTATCGACGCGTGCGCGATACGCTGCGGTTCCTGCGCCACGCCTACGAACACGGCCGGGTGGCGGGGCGATTCGACACCTTCACCATCGAGGATTTCGAACTCGGGCGACCGGCGCAGATTCCGCCGCAGCTCATGGTCGGCGCGCTGCGGACCGGCATGTTGCGGCTCGGATTCCGGGAGGGCGCCGGCGCCATCACCAATTTCCTCACCGCCGAGGATATTTCGACGGTGATTCGCGGCCTCGGGGCCGATCGTGACCGCGGGGAGCTGGTCGCCCGCATTTTCGTCTGCCCGACCGAGGATCTCGACTATGCGCGCGAGTCGGGCCGGCGAATGCTGACCCATCTGTTCACCCGGCCGACCTACGGCGCCTTCCACGAGTGGCTGGGGCGCGGCGATCAGGTCGAGCAGGTCCGCAAACATGTTGCGGCGGGCGATCTTCGGCGCGCGGGGGAGGCGATCTCCGACGACGTGGTGGACGGTGTCCTGGTGCACGGCAGCCCGGAACACTGCCGGGAGCAGATTCACCGCTACGTCGAGGCCGGGGTCGACACTCCGGTGCTGATGATCCAGTCGACGCCGGAGTTGTTCGCCGGCGGGCCGGAGGCGGTTCTGCAGGTCGTGCGCGACCTGGCGCCGCGGCAGTGAGTGGCGTGCCGTCGGGTACTTCCACAAGTGACGAACAATTGATTCTACGTGCGGTTTCCCGCCGCTGCGGATTTGTCAAGTATTTCGCCGGTTACTGTTCGAATCCGGTTTTTCCGGTTCGCGAATTGTTTGCGCCCGAATTTCACTCCGCGTGAATCCAGCTCGCATTGCCGCAATGGTCTCCAGGTGTTAGCGTTATTTGTCGGGTTTGTTCCCGAGTTGTGATAGGAGCATCCCGATACCTCTCGTCACCTGCCGGGCCTGCAACTGTATTCATGGCCCATGAAAATTTGGGGGCCTCGATGACCGTGACCGAACTACCGAATACGGCCAGAGAATTCGGCGACGCCCATGGGCGCGATTCGGGTCGTGCCCGGGTTCTTGTGGTGTGCGGCGAGCAGATCATGCGCAGCGGACTGATCTCCGTACTGCGCGGAATGCCGGATGTCGGCTGGGTCGGACCGGCGGTCAACAGCGAAGCGGCACTGAAGATGGTCGCCGCCGACAAGGCGGATGTGGTGGTGCTCGATCACTGCCCCTCGCCGCGCTGGGACGGACCCGGCCTGACACAGCGCCTGACCGCGGTGCGCCCCGGCGGCGAGGTCGGGGTCGTCGTGGTGTCCGAGGGCACCGACAGCGAACTGCTGCTGCGGTATCTGCAGGCGGGTGCGCGGGGGCTGGTTTCGCGGCGCTCGAGTGCGGTCGACCTGGTCAGCGCGGTGGATGCGGTGGTGCGCGGCCAGGCCATGTTGTCGCCGTCAATCACCCGCCTGGTCCTCGACGCCACCGCTCCCTACCTCCCCGCGGTAGCGCACAAACCGGTTACCGCCCTCGACAGCCTGACCCAGCGCGAGCACGAGATCCTGATCCTGGTCGCCGACGGGCTGTCCAACAGCGAGATCGCCCAGGTGCTGCACGTCAGCTACAAGACGGTGAAGTTCCACGTCTCCAACATCCTGCGCAAACTGTCCGTGCGCACCCGGGCGCAGGCGATCGTGTACCTGCGGCCGACGGTGACCATCGCCTCGCGCGCCGGCTGAGTCTCCCGGCGGGGCCGATCTCTTGTGCTCGTCGAAGATCGGCTGTTATCTTGGTATTCGAAAGTTCGCCAAGTGTCGAACTTGAATCTCTTCATTCATCATTCGAGGCAGCTTCCCATTCGTCGTCGCATTTTCCGATCCAGGAGGGGGAATCCCCAATGTCGAATTCCATCGACGAGACGCTCGACTACTATCCGTTTCCGCTGGGACCGCTCGGCGAACCACCGGAGCGATTCTCGGAACTGCGCGCCCAGTGCCCGGTCACCAAGGTGCGGTTACCCAGCGGCGACACCGCGTGGGCGGTTACCGGTTACGACGAGGTGGTCGCCGCGATGTCCGATTCCCGGCTGTCGCGCGCCGCCCTGCGGGAACCGGGCGCGCCGCGGGTGATCAACGGTCCCGACTTCGCCGACAACCCCTTCAATCTGCTCAGTCAGGACGGTGCCGACCACCGGCGCCTGCGGCGGCTGATCTCGCCCGCGTTCACGCCCAAACGCGCCGAGCAGATCCGCCCGCGCATCCAGGAGATCGCCGACGAACTGGTCGACGCGCTCGAGGCGGGGCCGCGCCCGGCCGACCTGCACCACGACTTCGCTGCCCTGCTGCCCATCTGGGTGATCACCGATCTGCTGGGCGCCTCGCGGGAACGGCGCGCCGACATCCAGCGCTGGACCGACCATCTGGTCAGCATCACCGCGCACACCGCCGACGAAAGACTCACCGCCCGTGAGGAATCCGCCGCCTACGTCGTCTCCCTGCTCGCGCAGCGGCGAGAGGCGCTCGGTGAGGACCTGCTCTCGGATCTGATCACCGCCCGCGACGACGGCGACCGCCTCTCCGAACAGGAACTGGTCTGGCTGACGATCAATCTGCTCGTCGCCGGGCACGACACCACGGTCAGTGCGCTCAGCCGCGCCGCGTTCATGGTGTTGCGGCACCCGGACCAGTGGCGACTGCTGGTCGATCAGGTCGGCGACCGCCAGGTCGTCCGGCACGCCGTGGAGGAACTGCTGCGCTACGCCCCGCCGTCGGAAATCGGTTTCATCCGGGTCGCCACCGAGGAACTCGAAATCGGTGACGTGGTCGTGCGCCAGGGCGAAGGCGTCATCCCGATCATGCACGCCGCCGGTCGCGACACCCGCCACGTCGCCGATCCCGACCGCCTCGACCTCACCCGCGAGGACGTCAAACACGTCGCCTTCGGCCACGGCAGTCACTTCTGCCCAGGCGCCGGGCTCGCACGGCTGGAACTCGAGATCGGGCTGGCGACACTCGCGCGGCGGCTGCCGAATCTGCACCTGGCGGTCGACCCGGAGAACATCGACTGGTCCAGTGGCCTGCTCACGCTGCGGCCCAACACCTTTCCAGTGGAGTGGTGAGCGTGACCGAACCTCGTTCCTCCGCCGTGTCCGAGCGGCGCTGGCTCACCGTGCTGGCGATCTGCGGATGTTTCGTCGGCCTGGACGCGCTGGTCGTCTCGCCGCTGGCGCCGCAGATCACCCACTCGGTCCACGTCTCGCCCCGGCTCGGCGGTCTGCTCGTCACCGCCTACGCGCTGGCCTACATGATCGCCGCGCCGATCTTCGGTCCGCTCTCGGACCGCTGGGGACGCAAGCGACTGATGACCGCGGGACTCACCGTCTTCGCCGTCGGTACGGTACTGACCGGATTCTCCTCCGGCTTCGCGGCGATCATCGTGTTCCGCGCGATCTCCGGACTCGGCGCCGCGATCCTGGTGCCGGCCATCCTCGCCTTCGTCTCCGGTGCGGTGGCGGCCGAACGCCGGGGCGCCGCGATCGGGGTGATCGTGGGCGCGATGATGGGCGCCTCGGTGCTCGGGGTGCCCGCGGGTGCCTTCCTGGCCGGAATCGTGTCCTGGGAGTGGACATTCTGGGGCATCGGCATCGCCGCGGCGCTGTTGCTCGTGCCGCTGACCAGATTCGTCCCCCACC
>NZ_BAFQ01000270.1 GCF_000308375.1 Nocardia aobensis NBRC 100429
CCAGCGACGAGGCGCGGTAGCACCGACCGTCGCAGGTACGTCGATGTCAGATGCACCTGCGACGCCACATCGTCGGCAACCCACGGCCGGAGCGGCCTACCTCGACCACCCGCAACCGCCATCATGACGCGGAGCTCAGTTAGGTCGGTAAGTGCGGTCCGAGTCGCCCGTTCGGCGAGCCCCTTCTTGTCGAACTGGATGAAGACAATGTCAGGCACACCAGCCGTACAGGGGATCTCAAACAGCGGATTCATTTTGTGGGCGAACAGGGACGATCTCGCCAGGTAGTCGAGCATGTCAGCTTCAGCGCGGAACCCGGTACTAGATGCGCACGCCGCCGCCGTCACACCAGCCACTCTAGACACACCGCCTCTGAAGGGGAACCTCCCCGAAGAGTGCCGACATTACAGGCCGTAGGCGCGCGCGTTCGGGCCACAGGTCACGGTCTCGACAACCTTCGTGCATCACCTTTCCCGTAGCGCCGCCCGTCGTGTCTCGACGACGCACGGACTCGGAACTGGTCATGGCTTCTCCGAACCGCCAATACGTCAAGCCACCAAAATCTTGATGCCGATCTCCGCCAACTTCAGCACACTGATTCAGTGGGATTTGCTGATGATCCGGAGGGATATAAGCGGGCACTCGAAGCCAAGCTGCGACCGGAGAGCATCCGTTTCGCCTTGATGTTCGCCAGCCTGCTCCAGATACTCCATGAGCGGCTGAAACTGGTTGTGCTTGACGAGGTTCGAGAATTCTACAGTGTGGGCTGCGATGACTCCGGCCGCAGCGTCGTCAACGAGGCTGCCTACCGGCGCGACGTGCTGGATCTGGCACCAAAGAACAAGTTTCGGGCCTCGCTACTCTGGCTGGTCGAGTCCGAAGCCATCACCATGGCGCAGGCGGACCGGCTGGACGATATCTACGATCATCGCCATGCCGTCACCCACGAGCTCATCAAGTACATCGTCGATCCGGACGAGCGGCTCGACACCGATCTTTTCGTCGAGGCAGTGCAGATCCTGAAGGCCATCAAGCGGTTTTGGGCTGGCATCATGGTTTATACAACGATCGATAACCCGAACGAAGTCGATCTGGATAGGGTGCTCGCACTCGACATGATGGTTCTGCAGCGCTGTGTGGACGCGGTGATCGAGGGCACGCGGGAACGCACCAGCGAGTAACGGCGACGAAATCGGGCGCGCATACCTGCGCACAGCCTCCGGCAGGCGGATTTCATGTCAGCGTAGGCGCGCCACATCTCCTGCGTGCAACCTGAACGGAACTGGACCTGGGCGACCAACCAGATCGCGGTGCGTCGAAGGCCCCAGCGAACTTTGCCTCTCGACCGCAGCTTCGTCCCGACGGCGCGGGCCGACTGAGTCGAAGGTTGGCCAAAAATTAGCGGCAGCAAAAGTTAGCTCATGCCGCAAGTCCCCCTGGTCCGCAACACCTTCCGGCTGGCCGGGCGCCAGCACTAAGGCACGCTCATATGCGACATCATACCGATCCACACCGCTGTCAACGCCGACGCCGCCCGCGCGGCGCCGGACGAACTCACGACAAACGGGGCACGAAATACGATGCGATCAGTCGGCTTTGGAACAAGGCGTGGAACGAATTCGTGCCCTTCCTCAACTGCAACCTCAGGATCCGGCGGGTGATCTGATCGACGAACGCGATCAAGTCCTTGCGTTCCCGGCGCGCGATCACGGCACACAGGCCTTCCCACAGAGCAGGTCGCACCAAATGTCTCTATCTGTTCTCGGTCCCTCGACCCGACCAGTGCCGGTCGGGCACGAGGGTCCATGCAGTGGAAGCCTGCGGTCAACGCGTTCATGACCACCTTCGCCGATCGCTGGTCCGACGCCCCGAATTTACTGAGAGAAACCGCCGAAACACCGTCAGCGAGATAGACCCCCGGCTCGCCAGTGGCGCAAATGGTTCCGCGCCACGCTGTCATCGTTGTTGCCTGTGGCTCCGGAAGTCTGGTCCGAACCCTAGACCTTCTGTCGACGCGGCGTTTCCGAGCGCGGTAAACCAGTCGGCAGGCACGGCCGCTGTGGGTAGTCCGGTTTCGGGTGTGTGGTGGTCGGGGGTACACCGGTGCAGGGGTCCGTTGGCGGCGTCGAGGATGTACCGGAAGTGCGGGTCGATGTGGGAGACGAACAGGGTCGACATGGCCGAGCCGTCCTCGGCGATGCGGGCGGCTTCGAACACGACGTGCAGGGCGGCGAAGCGTACGGCGACGCTGCGGTGGTCCCACCATCGCCGACACCACGTGTATTGGTCTTCGCGGTGGTTGGCGGCGACGCGGACGGCGGTGACCGGCAGCAGCCATTGCTCCACGAATTCGGCGTAGTGGCCGAACCGGAACGGCGTGGTGGTACTGGATTTAGCGTTGGGTCTGGCCGTGGGTGTGAACCATCCCGGCGGCACCGGTTCGTAGGTGAGTGACGGCTGGCCGGTGTGTTTGGTGCGGGTGCAGCGGTGCAGTGGGCCGTTGGCGGCGTCGAGGATGACGTGGAAGTGGGGGTCGAGGTGGTGGAGCAGGAAGGTCGACAGGCCCGCGGCGTTTTTGTCTGCGCGCATGGCTTCGAAGGCCCGGTGCACGCAGGCGACGCGGACGGAGACTGCGCGGTGGCGCCACCATTGGCTGCACCAGGTCCAGGTGTGTTCGCGGTTGGCTTCGGCGAGGCGGACGGTGACGAAGGGGAACAGCCATTGTTCGGCGAAGGTGACGAAGTCCGGGTAGGCCGGCGCCGGTGCTTTGCGGGGCTGCCGTGACGCTCCGGGTGTCGCTGGGGTGGTCATAGTTCGACTCCTGCTGCGCCACCGGTGTGGTTGTCCGGCCGCGTGGGTGGTGTGGGTGAGTTGATGTAGCGGGCCAGGGAGCGGGTGACGAGTGGTTCGAGGGTGGGGTTGTTCCACCAGAACTGCTTTTCGACCAGGACCGGTTCGTGGCCGGGGAGGCGGACCAGGGCGCGATTTTTGGGTAGGCGTGCGAGTTTGGCGACGCTGAGGATCGGTTCGGCGCGCCAACTGGTGGTGCGGTTGGTGCCGCCGGGCCCGCTCGAGCGGGAATGATCGGCGACGTCGTGGTCGTCGACGAGTCGCACCCACTGCTCGAGATAGGTGGGGGTGGCGATGTTGCCGCCGTAGATTTCGATGGACTGGGCGCGGATTACTGTCAAACCGTTTGCGCCCCAGAGGTCTTCGGCTTGTTCGAGGACTTGCACGATGGTCAGCAGGATGACCCCGCACCCGGCGGCGTAGGTGTAGTAGCTGGGCAGCGCGTCGATGAGCGCGCAGTTGGCCGCTTCGTCGAGGACCGCCAGCAGCGGCACCGCTAGGCGGCCGTCGGGGCGGGCGCGGGCGAATGTCAGCGCTGATTCCAGGATTTGACCGACGAGGGCGGCGGTGAGAGCGGCGGCGGAGTCCGGGCCGGTCATCGACAACGCGAACAGGGTGTCGTTGCTGGTGACGAAGTCCGCGGGTTTGAATTCGGGCAGGTCGTGCGTCGTCGGCGCCAGCGCGGTGTCGATGACGATCGCGTCGCTGGTTTCGTAGACGCTGATGCGTTTGCGCGCGGGTGGGGTGATCATGGTGGCGTAGCCCTCGTCGGAGAGCACGTTCAAAAACCGGCGCGCCATGTCGTAGAGGCCATCGCGTTGGCGCGCGTACAACCCTTGCGCGTCCGAGATCCGTTGCGCCGCACGGGCGTGATGGTGGTGGCGCAGGATCAGGATTGGTGTTTGGTCTTGATCGCTGGACAGCCATTCGGCGACGTGGAGCAGGTCGCCGTCGACACACGCGGCGGCCAAAAGATACAGGGCCAGCAGTTCTTGAGCGCCGCCGTCGAAGTAGGAGTCGACGCGGGCGTTGGCGCGCTCCGACGCCGATCCCGACGCCCCGGAGACGAAGAACGAGGCCAGCTTGCGTGCGGCGGCGAGGGTGTGGATGCGGGCGAGCAGGTCGACCCAGAACCCGCATTCAGCCTGCCCGGTCACCGCTTGTAAATCGCAGAGCCAGACTCGGCCGCGTTGTTCACGGCCGTAAATGGTGTGCCGGTAGAGGTCTGGTTTGTTGGAGGTGGCCAGGACCGGTCCCCACGCGCTCAGCACTGCGGGGATGGCCCAGGCCATTGTTTTGCCGGTGCGTTGCCCGGCTGCGATGAATACACCCATTTCGGCCGGGACGAACAACTCGACCCCGCCGATGACGGTGCGGCCCAACGGTGGCCCCGGCAACGCCCGGACATCGGCTGGGGCGTCTTTGAGAAGCCGCTCGGCGGCGGTGGCGTTGTCCTGTTGCCGCGCAGCAGTGATCTGTCGCGGGGAGACCATTGTGCGTGCTGCGTGGTCGATGTCGTTGCGCCGCATCGAGGCCCACCGCCTGCGGGACGCGGTCACGGACGCGCCGATGGCCGCCAGCGCGATGGCGAAGATCGCGCTGGATTGCCAGGGCCAGCGATGCCTGCCGGTCATCATCTGCAGGAGCGCCGTGACTGGGTGGGCGGTGATGGGCAGTCCGGCGCACCAGCTTCCGGCTGTCAGGGCCGCCCATGCGAGCAGCGTCAACGCAATAACCCCGAGGGCGATGAGCAGCAGCCAGGTTTCTTCCCCGAGCCCTCCGGTGGTGCGGCGCCGCGTCTGCCGCGCCATCACACTGCCCCCACCCAGGCTGGGGATAACGCTGTGAGCACCTGTGCATAACCGTGGCCGCGGTGGTTCACAAGCTCACCTCCCGATCAGCCTGGGAGACAACCTTGTTCGTGATCGGCTCGGAAGCGGCGGGGGCCCATTCGCCGGACTGGGGATCGGGAAGTGCGGTGTCGACCGCGCTGTTGATCGCAGCACCTGCGCCTATGTCGGAGGTGGTGCTGTGAGCGACCGGCATGGCCGTCTCTGTCGTGGTGACGGCGGCATGTGGCTGCGCGGCAGTTGTTCGGGTGAGCTGGGTGTGGTAGGTGTCGGCGGCGGCGCGGGCGGTGTCGCGGTGTTCGAGGAGTTGGGCGATGCGCCCGAGTTGTGGGTCGGAGGGTTGTGTGGCCCAGTAGGTTCCGTCGCGGCCGGCGGTGTAGGCGGTGTGTACCTGTGCGTCGGTCAGTCCAATGGCGAGGGCGTCGCGGCGGGCGGCGCTCAGGCCGGCCCGCAATCGGTCGAGCCGGGCGATGCGGGCTTGGTCGTCTTCTCCGTTGAGTCCGTCGGCGACGGTGCTGTGCTCGGCGGCGAGATCCTGTACTTCTCGCAGGGCCTCGGCGTGGCAGCGTTGCCATGTTTCGGTGTCGCTGTAGTCGGCCGAGATCGGCGCCTCGCGAACCGCGCGGGGCAGCAGCATTTTCCGTGCGTCGCGGCCGTCGTCGAGATCGGCTGCTGCTTCCTCGGTCTCGAGCAGTTCGTCGGTGTCGGCGATGACGGCGTCGACCTTCGCCAGGCTCGGTAACGCGACAGCCGGATTTCTGGGGGCACCCAGTGTGCGCTCGACCGCGGTGCGGCGATCGACCTCGTTCTCGGTTCGCGCCGTCGGTGCCGCGGTGGCGCCCATGTCGGGTTGCAGGTAGGGGTAGCGGCGGGAGGCGTCTTGGTCTGAGCCGGTGATCGTGGCAGTGCCGTGCCCGGTGATGAGGCGGGCTTGCTGCAGGGTGCGCCAAATGTCGTCGTCGATCGCTACCTCACCGGCGGCGCGGGCGCGGGCAATCTGGTCGAAGTTGCGGCGCGCGATTTCCGGTTGAGTTCGCCACCCGGCCACGACCCGCTGTAACCCGGCCCAGGTGCCGCGCCAGTGTTCGGACTCGTGGCGCGCCCACCGGATCGCCAACTCGTCAGCGCGGGCGTTGAATTCGGCGCGCACCTCGGCAGAGATGGCGGAGGGCGCGATCTCGCGTAGCTGGTAGTAGCGTGCGAAATCGGCGCGCAGCTGCCGCTCGGTCTGCGAGGTGGCGTCGCGATAGTAGTCGGGGTCGGTGAAACCCAGCGGCTCGTCCAAAACGGTCACGGCTCCACCTCCGGCCCGTGACCTGGCGTGCCTGGCGGGGGCCCGGTGTCGGGGTCGGTGGTGTCGGGCCAGTAGTCGGGCTGGCCGGGCAGTGCGGTGTCGATCGCCGTGCTGATACCACCGCTGGTATCGCTCGCCGGGCCGCGTTGCAGCGCGTCGATCTCGTTGGCCAGCGCCAGTTCGGCGTTCATACGGGCGAGTGCGCGTGCGGATTGCGGTCCGGGTTCGATGTTGTGGTGGCGGTCGCTGGTGTGCCATTCGGCGTCGACCAGTTCTTCGGTGTGGCTGGCGATGGTGTTGTGCGCGTGGGCGAGGTCTTCGGACAGGGCTTCTATGCGCTCATTGGCTCGACCAAGTTCGTGTTCGAGTTCGCGTATCCGGGTGCGGTCGGTGCCAGCGCGGGCCTCGGCGAGGGTGAGGACGTGGGCGAGGTGTTCGAGCCGGCCCAGCAGCCGGTGGGCGGGTTGCTGGTCCCACCCGACACCGGTTAGTCCGAGATCGTGGGCGGTATCGATGTCGCTGATCGACACCCCGCTCCTGACGGCATCGAGGTAAGCACGGCGTAGATCGTCTTCGACGCCGTTGATCGCGGTCAGCCGCCACTCGCCGGGACCAGCGCCAGTGGTGGCGTCGGGTGCCGGGTGCTGTTGCCAGTCGATGTAGCGCTTCATCGAGTCCTGCACGGCACGCAAGGCGGTCGCGCGCACGGCGTCGGGGTCGTCGGGGCCGAACCGGACGGCCAGGGGGCTGGCTACGGTGCGGGATCGAAACGCTGTCGCGGGTACCGGTGCAGGTGCCGCCGCATCGGAGGGAGGGAGGCTCGCCACAGGCTCCGGGGCGTGGGCGCCCGGAGAGGTCGAGGGTGGGAATGTGTTGTCGGACATCGTGTTCCGCCTTCAGGAGAAGCGAGCCGCGACCGGTGGTCGTGGCGTGACGGGATGTCCTCGCGGTATCGGTGTGGAATCGGTCTTAGGTGAGGGCGGCGCCAGCGCCGTCACCAGGAGATGGCGGTGTGCGGCGGTCACGGTTCGGGTCCGAGGTCGGGTCGTGTGGAGGTTGGCGGTGGTGTGGTATCGGGGTCGGGGGCCCAGTCGCGGGCGCCGGTTTCGGGCAGAGCGATATCGATGGCGGTGGCGAGGCGGATCGGGAGGCGGTCGGTGCGCTGGGGGTCGATACCGAGGGCGGCGGCGGCGCGGGCGATCAATTCGGCGGGGTCGGGTGGGCGGGCCTGTGCGTGGGTGGTCGGGGATCCGGTGTCCGGGTCGACCGGGATGTAGGGCGGCAACGCTGGGTCCGTCGTGGGTCGGGTGTAGCGGCGCCATTCGAATTCCAGTTGCAGGTCGTCCCATCGGTTGATCTGCTCGGCGGCCTGCTGGCGGGCGGTATGGACTTGCGGGCTGTTCCAGAGGGCTTCGACCTCGGGCGCCGACAGTTGCGCGGCGTCGGACAGCCCCGTCGCGCGCTGATGGTGCAGATTCAAGTTGCGGTGGAACTGCATATCGGCGACCGGGTCGGCGCCCAACCCCAATCGGCCGGCGCTGAGGCGGGCATCGCGTGCCGCTGACAGCAGCGCCATCCGGTGCACGTGCCACACGTCGACGACAGCCATGTCGATGAACAACTGTTTCGCCGCCGACGCGGCGGCCTCGGGGCTCCCGGCTGCTGGGTTCGGATGCGCGACGGCCTGCGCGATTACGTTTGCGGGCGCGGGGTGTTCGGCTGCTTCGGCGCCGTTGGTTCGGGCGCGGTCGACCCATTGGGCTGGGATGCCGAGCTCGATGGCCAGTTGCTCGGTGGTTTCGCGTTCGGCTTCCAACGCGTCCAGATGCGAGCGCCACTCTTGCTCGGGCGTGCCGTCGGTGCCGGCGTAGCCGCCGAAGCCGCGTGCCTGCACCGTCGCGTGCTCGCGCGCGAGGCGGTCGATGCGGGCCAGCAACTTCGCCTGCCACTGTTCGATCGATACCGCGGGGTTGGGGTCGGTCATGGTCGAAACCTCCGTGGCGGGTGAATCACACTGGGCGGCAGCGTGTTCGGACGGGCAGTGGAGCTGGTCATAGCTGGGTTCCGGCGTCGAGGTTCTGGCCGGGATGCGGTGGTAGGCCGGGGGGTGTGGGTGTGTTCCAGTCGGTGTGGTCGGCCTCGGTGGGCAGGGCACGGTCGATCGCGTCGGCGACGGTGTCGGCACCGGGGGCCGGCCGAGACAGCAATGCCGCTGCGGCGGCGGTTTTCATGGCGTGCGGAGTGGGGATGCGCACGGGTTGTTCGGACACGGCGACCTCCAGGCGCAGGGTGATGGCCGTGGCGTCGCGCATGACGCTGGTTTCGATGCCGGGGCGGGCGTAGACGCGCCAGCGTTCCTCGATTGCTTCGTTGTCGTAGGTGCGTGTGGTGGCGTCGAGGATTCGCTGCCAGTCACTGCTGGTCCGGGCCCACATTCCGGCGGATTCATCGACGGTGAGGCCGATCGCGTCGGCGAGGTTGCCGGCCCGAATCCACAACGCGCTCAGGTTGCGCTCGAACTGAGCGACCATCCCTGGTTCGGGCTCGAATCGAGGTGTGTCGGTGACCGCACGCATTCGGTGGGTGACGTCGATCGCGGCCATGTGCTGGATCTGCCATACGTCGCTGGCCACCCAGCCCATCACGTGCTCGCGCACCGCGTCGGCGCCGGGCTCAGGGTTGAGGTCGGCTCGACGGCCGCGGCTTCCGGCCGCTCGGGCGGCGGCGATCTCGGCGTCCGGGATGCCGATCGCGTGCGCGTGGGCTTCGATCTCGCTGCGGTCGGCCGCCAGTTGCAGCAGTTGAGTGCGCCAGGCCAGCATGGACAACTCCCTGGCCCCGGGCGGAGTGTCATAGCTTTCGCGCAGCAGTCGGCCGCGGTCGTCGGACAAGTCCTGGATCCGGTCGAGCAGTCTCTGCTGCCACACCGGTCTTCGCTGCACGCGCGGTGATTGCGGGTCGGTCATAAGTAGGCTCCTGAATCGAACGTCATTGCACTGCTGTTGCTTTCGGTTGGCGGGGTTGCTGTCACGGTTCGGGTCCGTTGTCGACCGCGCGGCCGGCGGCCTGATTCGCATCCGGTGTGGGGATCGCCGGCGAAAATTCGCGGGCCACATCCGGGAGTGCGGCGGCGATATCGGCGTCGATCGCGGTGCCACCACCGACCGCCGTGTCGACGCTGCGGCCGGGATGCAGCGCGGCGTTGATTTGGTCGATCAGTGATTGCGGTGGCGGCACCAGTTCACGGTCGGGGTCCCAGGTCAGGTCGCCGTAGTCGGCCAGCGCCGCGTGCGTGGATGCGGCGGTGTCCGACGCCGACAGGTGGGTTTGCCATCGCCGCGCCAACTCCGCAGGCCCGATGTCGTGTACCGGCTGTGCGAACGAGGCGAGCCATGCGGGGCTTTCGAGGTTGGGCCATATCTGTTCGCGTTCCGCGCCGACAGGTTGCAGCAGAGCCGCCACTGTGCCGATGCGGTCCCATCGCTGGCCCAGCATTTCAGCGAAAGCGTCCTGGTCCCGGTCGGGTTCAGCGGCGATCCCGGACCGGTAGGCGGCATGCACGGCCGCGATGTGCCCCAGCGCCCGCGCCTGCGCACCCACTGCGGCGATCAGTTCGGCGCGCGCCCACGCATCTGTGC
This sequence comes from Nocardia aobensis NBRC 100429, assembly GCF_000308375.1. Classification (GTDB taxonomy): domain Bacteria; phylum Actinomycetota; class Actinomycetes; order Mycobacteriales; family Mycobacteriaceae; genus Nocardia; species Nocardia aobensis. The sequence continues at coordinate 9,633 of NZ_BAFQ01000270.1, forward strand.
CCGGCCAACGGTCCGGCACCTGCCCGCTAGCGGTGTGCCCACGGGCGTAGTCGAGCCATGGTGCGGGGATCCCACCGGCGCGTCCGAGCGCGGTCAATGCGTCGGCGCGGTCGTGCATGTCGTTGAGGTAGTCGTGCCACAATTCGGCCGGAAAGTGACCGAATTCGCCTCCGAGACGGCCGGTTTCCTGCATCCGGCGCAGCCCGTCAAAGACGTCACGCAGCCGCCGCAACAATGCCGCTTGGGCGGCGTTCGGACCCCGGACACGGTCGCTGCCCGGCGCGACGGTCGACGTCGGAACCGGGGTGCGGGCTGGATCGGGTATCGGTTGCGGGATCGTCATTCTTTATCTCCTGGCTCGGGCGCGGTGCTCGGCCGCCGGTGAGTCGACGGCACGCGGGGCGTGTGCCGCCGCACGCGTGTCATGGGCTCGGGCCGTTGTCGCGATACGTGCGTGCTGCTGCTCCGCCGACGCGCTGCTCGTCCCCGGCCGTCGGCGAAGGGAATTCGAGGCGTCGGGGTTCGCCTAACGCGGCGGTCACAGCGCTGTGCGTGGCTGCGGCGAGGGGCAGGTCGGGAGTGGCCAGCCCGGGTGGCAGTCGCAGGGCGGCGGCGATGTGTTCGACCATCGCTTCGGGGATCGGCGCGATGGCCGAATCTGGGGTGAAGTCGATGTCGCCGTGGTCGGTCAGCAGCCGGTAGGCCGTCACTGATGCGGGTTCGTGGTGGGCGTGGGCGCGCCATTGCTGCGCCAGCAGACTGGGGTCGCGGTCTCGCACGGTGGCCGCGAGAGCGCGCGCCCAGATCGGGTCTGGGGCCGGCCTGATCCGGTCACGTTCGGGTCCGATCAGATCCAACAGCGCCGCGATCGAAGTCAGGCGCTCGTGGTGCGCAGCTGCAGTGGCTTCGAGACGTTTGCGCAGAGACTCGGGTTCGTCGCCGCGGGCGCGGGCGCGGTAGGCGGCGTGGACGGCGACGACGTCGGTGAGGTCGCGGGCTTCGGCGGCGAGGTCGTCGATGAGGCGGTCCCGCTGCACGGGTTGCGGGACGGGCCATCGTTGCGGGGTCCGCCACCCTGTGCCACGCTCGCCCTGCTGGCGGGCGAGATCGATCCACCGCTGCGGAATCCCACCGGCGTGGCCCAACGCCGCCAGCGCGGCGCTGCGCGCCATCAGAGCATCCAGGCGCGCGAACCAGGCAGGCTCGGCCAAAACCCCTGTCTCATAGTCGTTTCGAGCGGTATCGAGCAGTGTCCGCGTCTGGCCCGCCACCGCGCACAACCGCCGCAGCAGTACCTTCTGCGCCGCATTCGGCGCCACCGGACGCCAACCAGCCGCACCGGCAGTGTGTTCCGTTGCGGTCATAGTTCGACCTCGACTCCCGTGCCGGGCTGTCGTGGCAGCGGAGCAAGATCCGCCACCAGGCCGTCATGGCCGCCGCTGCCTATTCCAGCGGCGGCCACCGCCATGTCGATGCCTTGCCCGGCCGGTGCGACCACGTCGGCGACCGGATGCCGGTCGGCGGCCTCGGATACGGGAGTGTGGTGTCCGAGCTCGTTTCGAAGGACCTCAAGGATCTGATCCGGTGGTGGGAGTGCGGCCCCGGTGGGTGCGGTGATGCCGGATTTGGTGAGCGCGCGGGCTTGCAGGACGATGCTGGTCTGGTCGCTGCGAGCGTGGGCGCGCCAGCGGGTCTCGAGTTCGTCGACCCCGGCGCCGCGGGCGCTGCCAGCGGCGGCGGCCCAGTGCTGGGGCGCGTTCCACATTCGCTGTGCTTCGTTGTCGGTCACGGCGAGCAGGCGTGCCAGTTGGACCAGGCGGGTGCGGGATCGGCGCAGGTTGCGCATGACCCAGGTCGCGGTGCCGGGTTCGGCGTGCGCGCCGCGGTGCTCGTAGGCGACCGCCATCGCGGCGAGGTCTTGAATCCGGTGTGCTTCGCCGGCCAGCCCGACCAGCAGCCGGGTCCGGTCCACCGGTTTTGGGGTGCGCCAGTGCAGGTCTCGTCGCCACGGCTGTGCCATATGGGCGCGCGTGCGCGCCTGATTCAGCCACTCGCGCGGCACCCCGGCGGCCAGTCCCGCTTTCTCGAGCTCTTGACCGAGCAGGACCTCGGTGCGGAAAGCCCTCGACCACGCCGGCGGCGGCAGCTCACCGGTCGCCTCCCGCCCCGCCCGCGCCGCCGCGGCCATCTCCCGCGCCGCCGACGCATGCGCATACACACCCGCGAGCACCTTCATCTGCCACCGGTCAGGCGTCGCCGCGACCGGAAACGGGCCGCGAAAGCCGTTGTGTGTGGTCATGGTTCGATCCCCGGCGACGGTGCGGCACCGAGTGCCTTGACCGGAGGCAGGCTCTGGTCGGCAAAGTCGACGCCCGTGTCCAGGTCGCCGGTGACGCCGGTGGCCTCGACCGCGACGTCGATGACCTCTCCGTCGAGCACCTCGAGCTCGTCGCCGGACCCGGCCCCCGACGCGGGCGAGTCGGCGGTCCCAAAGGTGCGCATCTGGGCTTCGCCGTAGCTGGCGAGGGTGTATTCGGCGCTCAGCGCGCTCATCTGGCTGTGGAGTTCATCGACGGCGTCGTCGAGGCCCGCCGCCTCCGCGCGCGCGGTGTGCAGGGTGGTGCGGGGGTCGTTGCCGGTGTCCTCGCCGTAGCGTTCGGCCCACGCGTCAGCGTGGGCGCGATGGTCGTCGGACAGATCCGCGGTGGCCTCGGCCGCTGCCCACGCCGCGTTGGCAGCGTGGGCGTGGGCATTGCTCGGGTCGGTGTCGGTGAGTGTTTCGGTGAGTCCGAGCGCGCGTTTGCGGGCCTCGATCAGCAGCTTCTGGTATTCGACCTTCAGATCGTGCAGGCGGCGGTCCTGGGCGATTTGTTTGTCGTAGCGGCGCAGCTGCTGGCTATGGATGGCGTCTTTTCGGTTGTACTCACCGCGCAGGGCCCGCACCTGCAATCCGTGGACCTTGTCGCGGCGTTCCTCGCTGGCCTTGTCGCTGTCTTTCGCGCGGTCTGCTCTGTCCTGATCGTGTTGCAGGCGTGCGTTTTTGACCTGCATTTCGAGCAGGTGTTCGCGGTAGCGGCCTGCCTTGATCGCCATGTCGGCCCAATGCTCGAGGCGGCCGTGCTGCGAGCGATCGATGTAGCCCTGCAGCTGCAAAGTGTGGATGTGGTTCTTGCGCTGCTGTTCGGCGATCCGGTCGTCTTGGCGTTGCGTGAACTCCTGACGCGAGCGTGATTCGCTCCCGCGGCGCTGCAGCAGGTTCATCGTCATCGCCGCGGTTTGCATCGCCTGCACGAACCCGGCCTTGACCGCTTGCCCGCCCTCATCGACCGGGTCACCGTTCCCCTGGCTCACGACGCCACCTGCACATTCGCCAGCAACCACCGCACGCCCGCGCTGGTCTGCGTGCGGTGTGCGAGAGCGAACACGACCAGCCGCAGTGCGGGTGTGGTGTCGCTGGGTTGCATGCTCACGGTGACCACGCGCGCCGCCCGTGACGTGGTGTCGGGCGGGTGGTCATCAGCGGTGACACGGGCGGTCGCGGTGATCGTGACGTGTTGGTCGCGCCAGTGTTGCCACATGTCGGGTGTGACCGGTGCCAGGGCGATGGCCGCGGGTGCGCTGAGTGCGAATTCGGGGTCCAGCAGCGGCGTCGCAGTGTCGAATGCGTGCCGTGGGTCGACCCCGTCGGCAGGTCGGTAGGTGAACATCGTCTGCAAGGCCGCCGATATGACCGATTCGGCCGAGCATGGGTCGACTGCGGTGAACGGTGCCTCGAATCCTGCATGGGCACAGGAGTTTTCGTCCGGCGGTCGGCCGCGTGACGGGTGCTCGGTGCACGCGGTCAACAGGCACGCTCCGGCCATGACAGCGAGCAAGGTGGTGAAGGGGCGAGACGTCATTTCTGGTTCCTCGGATGTTGGATCAGGCAGGTGAGGTCGGCGCGACGCCAGTCGACCCAGACGCCGAGCTGATGGCCGGTAGCGGGGTTGGTGGTGGCGTCGACGACCAGGTCGAGCACCAGGCCGCTGGTGACCGCCGCACGGTGCAGGGCGGCCGGGTCCGCGACGAGACAGGAGGTGACGATGCGCAGGGTCGCCACGTCGGCTCCCCACAGGTCCTTCCCCTGTGCGGCGAGCCAGATCGCTTGCAGCGCTGCGGTTTCGATGGCAGCGCCGTCGCTGTCGATGACGAGGTCGCGGTGGAAGCGATCGTGGGCCACCGCGCGTCCGTCGGGCCGGCAGATGGTGAAGGTCTGCCGCGTCGCGGCGACCCACGCCAGAAGATGCGGCCCCGCCGCCGCCCGCGAGGCGAGCCGTTGCTCGGCACTGACGCGGTCGTCACCGGCTGCACTGGTCATAGCGGTATTGCGCCGCTTCGGCGACGGAGGTATAGAACGTCCGCGGACGGATCCCGCCTCACGTCGTCGATGCGGATTATTCGGTGTCACAGCTGTTTTCCCTCTTCCACTGTTGGGCTTCGGGGTTGCGGGGTGGTGTAGCGGCGGACGTCGAGGTGGTCGGCTCCGGCGACACGGGCCAGGGGGGCGGTGGTGACGGTTTGGCCGGTTTGGGGGGCGTGGATGACCAGGTCCGTGCCGCCGGCGTCGCGGCCCGCGTACACGGCGACATGGTGGGAATCGCTCTCGCCGGGGGTTGTGAAGAAGATCAGGTCCCCGGGTTGTCGCTGATCGAACGCGACGATCTGGCCGGCCGGTGAGTCTTGTTGGGCCTGTGTGTAGTGCGGCAACCGGATTCGGCCGCCCGATGCCTGGTAGATCGCGTACAACGTCAACCCGGAGCAGTCGAACCCGCCGCCGGTCGGTCCATCGGCGTCTCCCCCACCCCACACGTATGGGGTACCGATCCACCGCTGCGCCGCGGCCACGACCGCTTGCCCGAACCCACTGGCCTGCACTGGCGCGCCGGGTGGTGCCGAACCGGGTCCACATCCGGGGGCCGGTTGTCCTGGCGCGGGGGTGGGCAGGGACGCTGGGTCGATGTCGGCGAACGTCGCGTAGAGGCGTTGGGCCAGATCCAGTTGTCCGGCATAGGCGTTCGGTGCGGACACTTCGACTGCTTGGGCGAGTTCGGCCGAGGTCATCGAGGCGGCGCCGGTGACAGTGGCGGCTTTGTTGTAGAACCAGTTGATCTGATAGATCGCATTCATCAGCGTGGCGATCCCGGCGCTTCCCCAGACGCTGACCCGCATCTGGTGCGGGCCCACCGAATCGTGGTCGGCGCCGACGCCGTCGTTGGGGTAGTTCAACGATTCCGGGACGTTGGAGTTCGCGAGGTTGCGCAGCGTCGATTCGGTGATCATCGCCGCCAGTTCGGCGATGATCACCGACCGCGGAGCTTGGCGTTGTTTGCCGATCGCGACACCGTTGCGCGCCAGCTCCAACTGCCGCTCGTTCAACCCCGCCAGCGATTGACCGGTCGGGCCCGCCACTCCCCCAGCGAGCACCTGGGCCGCACACGAGTCCGCGGGCTGGATTCCGACCAGCAAGGCCAGGAACAGGATCAACGCGATGGGCAGCGACACGATGCCTGCGAGGAGGGTTCTGGAGGACATCACTCATCGCCGTCCTCCCACGCATCGGCAGCCTTCACCGTGGATCCCGGTTGTGGGGTATCGACGTGTCCGTCGGTGAGGTGGGAGAAGCGGCGGTTGGTGTTGTGGATGTCGTGGGCGCGCTCGGTGGGGGTGAAGGTCATGCGGAACGGGATGCCGGGCGCGTCGGCTTCGCCGGTCTTGAGCAGGAAACATCCTGTGCCGGGCGGTGTTTCGCGCACTCCGGTGTTGTCGAGGTGATCGTCGGTGGGTGGGCGTGGCGCGGCCCAGGAGGTGACCAGTAGTTTTTCGGTGTCGGTGATCGATACCGCGGCACGGAGTCGTTCGATCTCTTCCGGCCCGACGGGGCCGATGATCTTGGCGCGGGCGCGTTCGAAGAAGCCGAGGGCTTTGGCTTGCGCGGCCGGCGAGTCGAAGGCGGCGAGGTCTTTGATGGTGTGGCTGCACATGATCAACCCGGTGCCCAGCGGCCGGTTCAACCGGGTCAGGGCATCGACGCGGTCGACCATGAACTCCCCCGCGCCCAACACGCGCCAGATCTCGTCCATGACGACCTCGAACGTGCGCGGCGGCGCGAGACCCGCGTCGGCCAGGGCGTGAGCGGCGGCGACCGCGCCGAAGCCCTCGCTCCAGCACACCATCAGCACCGCCGCCAGCAGTTTCGTGTCGCCCTCGGGAATGCGGGACACATCGATGCAGACAGCGGGGCTGTTCAGGTCCAGCGGGGTGCTGGTTTGACGGTCGAAGATCTGACCCCACGGGCCTTCGATCACCGCGCGCAGCGAACGGCGCAGCACTTTGGTCGCAGCCCGGAACGCGACGTCGTCGTCTTCCTCGGCGAACTGCCGCAACCGCTGCGCGCCGCCGGAGATCGTCGCCAACAGATCCGACAGCCGCGGCGGCCGAGCCGGGGTGAATCCTGCGGCGGGACTGTAGAGTTCACGCAGGCCGGCGGCGATGAGTGTTTCTTCGTAGTCGGCGACGCGGGAGCCGCGGACCAACTCGATCAGCCCGGCGACGATGTTGACTTGCCCGGCCTCCACGCGCGCGGCGACCTGGCGGCGTTGGTCGGGGTCGGGGAGTCGGTCGATGATAGTGCCGAGCGCGCCGACGGCGAGAGGATTGATGCTGCCGTGCCCGTAACCAAGGTCGACGACCTGCCCGCCCAGCGCTTCGACGAGGTCGCGGTAGTCGGGTTTGGTGTCGCCCATGCACAGCACCGTTTCCCCAGCGGCGACGGCTCCGGTCGCGAGGCGCCGGATGAGCGAGGATTTCCCGAAACCGTTGAGCGCCAGCACGAACGCGATCGGTGCGGTGATGAAACCGCGGGCGAACCACGACATCGGATCGAAATGCACCGGCGCGCCGGTCACGAAATGAGAACCCACAGGGCAGCCCACGATCGGCGCCGTCGCGCCGACCGCGAAGGGCCACAACCCGGCCACCTGCACCGTGGTCGCACGCCATTCCGGCGTCGCCGCCACCACCCTCGCCCGCCCGCCGCCGACACCGCGGTAGCCGCGGTCGGTCAAACCGGCCACAGGCACGTCGAACCCGTCGCGGACCGAATCCTCCACCCGCCGTGCGGCATTGGCGCGGCGATGATCGTCGCTCGACAACGCCCAGCGGGCACGCACGGCGGCCAGGCCGCGCCCGCCGGCGGCCGTTTCGGCCTCTGCGCGGGCCTGGGGTGTCAGCAGGCGAATCCCTGCGACTGCCGTCGTGCGCGGATGGCGAGCCTTGCGGGTCCCGGTATGGATAGTCATGCGCTGAACCGCTTCGAAATCGAGGCGTGTTCGGGCAGGATCAGGCCGATGCCCAGGGAGGCGGCGAAGGCTGCGGCTTGGCAGCCGTAGCAGCGGCGCACCCGCAGCCGCGACACCGCGGTCATGGTCCGCACGGAGGTTTCGATGCCGGGCAGGTCGGCGTCGAGGACGTCGGTGACGGTGACCAGGACCCCGAACCGGGTCAGGCCCGCGCCGCGGGCTTGTTCCTGGCGGGCGGCGCGGGTATTGTCGACGCGGATGGACGCCGCAGCCGAGGCGATGCCGCGTTCGGTCTGCTCGGCGGCCAGAGCGTCGCGGAAGTCGCCGTCGACGATGTCGGTGGCCTCGGCCGCCGAATGCAGGCGGTAGACGAGCGCGACCCGTTTACGCGGCACGTCCGCGCGCGGGCGCAGCAATTCCTCCAGGCCCGTTTCCAAGACCGCGCCCCGGGGTGGGGCGTCCATTTCCCAGGTGATCGATCGGGCGCCGTCGTGCACCAAATGGTCCCAGCGGTCCTCATGAGCGATCGGGCCCACCGAATCCCACGAC
>NZ_BAFQ01000269.1 GCF_000308375.1 Nocardia aobensis NBRC 100429
CCCGGCCGGAAGTCGGTGCCCTTGGTGTACGCGACCGGGAATAGCACACCCTGGCGGACGTCGTCGGGAAGCCCGAGAATCTCCGCCACCTCGCGCTCGTACTGCAAATGCAGTGTCGTCCAAGTGGTTCCGAGGCCGCGTGCGCGCAAGGCCAGCGCCAGGCTCCACGCCGCCGGGAGCAGCGACCCCCACAGTCCGGCCTGATTCTCGGGCAGCGCGGCGTTGCCGCCGGTGCTGATCGCCCCGATCACCAGTACCGGGACCTCGGCCATCACCTCACGCAGATAATCCGAACTCGTGGCGATGCGGGCGGCGCTCTCGTCGGCCGGTTCGCCTCCGGCTTCCCGGTATGCCAGATGTGAGCGCCGGTAATGCTCGGCGACCTTCGCCTTGATCGCCGGATCGGTGAGCACGATCCAGTGCCAATGCTGCCGATTGCCTCCCGACGGTGCCTGCAGCGCCACCTCCAGTGCTTCGCGAATCACGTCCAGCGACACCGGCCGGGTCAGATCCAGACGGCGGCGCACCGCACGGGTGGTGGTCAGCAATTCGTCCGGGGTGAGCGGAAGCAGTTCGGTCACTACGGGTCTCCTTCTGGATCGGCGTATTCCGTCCAAGGATGCCCGACCCGGGTTTTGTTCCCGGACGTGCCGAGGCGATGCGGTCCGCACGGATGAACAGCGAAGCGCGTACTTCCACCGCACGGGGGAAGTACGCGCTCCGGAGAAAGGAATTCGCTGCCGCTAGAAATAATGCGCGCGGCCGGCGACCGGACGTCCGAACGCTCCGAGCAGGGCGAGAATCGCGCCGATGACGACGGCGATGATGCCCAGGGTCCAGAGGATCGGGATGCTGAAAACGAACCCGAGAACGAGGAGGATGACTCCCAGAATAATCATGTGAAACTCTCCCTTTGCCTTTTGTTATCCAGGCGCTGCCGCGTTCGGCCGTACTTCGATAACAAATCGCAGATACCCGGCCTCGACGGGCGTAAACAGAACGTATCGGGAGAGAATCCGGCCTCAGGGCGCTCGCGCCAGCCACCGCCAGCGTGGCAGTTCGGTGCCGACCGTCGCGACCGCCAGCGCGGTGACGAGGACGGCAACCCAGACCGGCCAGGCGAACCAGGCGCCCAGCACCGCCGCGGCGATCAGCACCACCATCATTGCGATGGTGGCCCAGCCCGGAACGGCGACGAGCACCTGCTTCTTGTCACCGCGGGTCGCGAAGATCGACGGCACGCCGATCAGGACGACCACCGCGATCACCGCCGCCGCCACGGACCACGACGCCAGCGCCCACGGCGCCGCGACCCAGGCGATCAGTTCCGTGGCGACTCGCGTGATGGCCGGGCCGCGGCCCTGTTCGGTGAGATTCGGTGAGACATCCGTACGTTCGGACATGTCGCTCAGCCTCGCACGCCCGTGTCCGGCACGCACGGCGAATGCGGTGCGATCGGCTCAGCCGGGGGTTCGCGCACCGGGAAACATGACCGGACTGATCAGATAGGGTCGGCGGTTCGGGCCGGGACCGTTCCCGGTGACCGAGGCGAGGACGCGGCGGAAACCGTCGAGCATCGTGTTCAGTTCGTCGGGTGAAAGCCACAGCGTGCCTTGGCGATAGCCGACCGAGTCCGCGACCGGATCGGCGCCGGGCTCGTCGAGATAGGCGTCGAATTCGGCGATCAGGACGGCCATGGCGGTGGCGAATCCACGGCGGTGGTCGTCGAGGGTCATGGCCGCGGCCGCCTTTTCGTCGATCGCGGGGCGGTCGGCGCGCAGCCGATAGGACCGCTCGACCGCACCGCGGACCCGCCGCTCATCGGCAACCTCCAGAATGCCGCCGTCGACGAGGAGACCGAGGTGCCGGTAGATCGTCGTCCGGGGCACATCGGGCAGACGGTCGCACAACTCGCCCGCGTTTCGCGGCGCGTTCCCGGACAACGCGTGCACGATGCGCAGCCGCACCGGATGCAGAAGGAGGTCGGCAGGATCCATGGCTCAACTATCCCATTATTGGTACTATTTCCAAAGTTGGGATTGATCGAGAGGGGGCCCGGATGCGGGACGTGCCAGGCGAACGAATGACGGTGCGCGGCATCGAGTTATATGTGGAGCAGGGTGGCGCGGGACAGACCTGCGTGCTCTTCGAATCCGGCGCCGGCGCCGGGCGGACGCTGTGGGATCCGGTGGTGTCCGTGCTCGGCGACACCGTGCGGACCGTCGCCTACGATCGGGCCGGTCGCGGCCGCAGTGCCCGGGTGCGGCCGCCGCAGAATCTCGACGAGATGGCGGCCACCCTGGTCGCGCTGGTCGAGGTGCTGGCACCACGTCGGCTGATTCTGGTCGGGCACAGCATGGGCGGGCTGATCGTGCGTCGCGCCGCGGAAAGTCTCGTGCCGCAACCGATCGGGTTGGTTCTGGTCGATCCGACGCCGGAAGCGGCTCCCTTCTACGCGGACTGGGCGGCGACCGCGGTGCGGACGGATCGTGTTCTCGCGGTGCAACAGTCGCTCGCTCGCTTTCGGCCGGTGATGCGCGCGCTGACCGGGTCCTACGGTCGCATGTTCCCTGCCGATACCTACGAGACCATGCTGCGGGAGGATTTCACCGCGGCCGGCATCGCCGCCACCCGAAGCGAATTCGATGCCTTCGCCACCGGCATCGGCCCGTTCCGGGACAACCCGCCGCGGCCACCGCGCGGCGAGGTCGTGGTCATCTCCGCGCTGCGGGCCGACCGGTGGCACGCTCGGCATCACGACACCATCCGCGAATACCAACGCCGATTCGCCGATCGGGTGAACGGCCGGTTCGAGGACGCGGACTCCGAGCACATCGTGCCGGCCGAATGCCCGGATCGGGTGGCCGCCGCGGTGCTGCGGATGGCCGGGGCACCGGAGCGGGCGGTGTGACGAACGGTGCTCAGGAACCGAACAACCGCGACAGCACCGTCACCACGCCGTCCTCGTCGTCGGCGGGTGCGAGGTAGCGGGCGCGGGCGCGAACCTCGGGGTGGGCGTTGGCCATCGCGAACGACCACCGTGCGGCGTTCAGCATCTCGAGGTCGTTGAGGTAGTCGCCGAACACCGCGGTCCGGGCCGGTGGGATGCCGAGTGTCTCCTGCAGCGACCGCACCGCGCGGCCCTTGTCCGCATCGCGGCTCATGATGTCGATCCAGTGTTTACCGGACACCACGACCTGCTCGCGTGCGGCGATGGATCCGAAAACTCGCTCGGCTGTCCGCTCGGCGTCGGTGAAGTCGTAGATCGCCAGTTTCAGCACCTTGTCGGTCACCGCGGTGAGATCCTCGACGCGCTCCAGCCGGGCGTAGTACTTCGCCGCCTCGGCGACGAACGCGGGATCCGTGCGCTCGATATAGGCACTGTCCAGGCCGCACACCACCAAGCCGAGCTCAGTGGCGCCGGGCGCTTCCCGGACCGCCTGCACGACCTGTCGCACGATATCGACATCGAGGCAGGTCGCGGACACGGTGACGCCGGAATGGACTACCAGACAACCGTTCTCGGCGATGTAGGACACCTCGTCGGCAGCCCGCTCGAACAGTGCGGCGAGCGTCGCGTACTGCCGCCCGCTGGCCGGCACGAAGGTCACTCCGCGCGAACGCATCACCTCGAGCAGCGGCCAGAACGTGTCGGGCACGGTCCCTGCCTTCGTGAGCAGGGTGCCGTCCATATCACAGACGACCAAGCGCACGCCGTGGTCGCCGGGCGGGATCGAGGACCACGACGGTGGCGCCGGGGCGGTCGAACCGCCCAGGGGGCCATCGGTTTCCGGTAGTTCGTTGCTCGCCGATCCGCTGCGCACCTATCCACTTTCGTCATGGACGACGCCCCGGTCGTCTCGCCTCTGCTGTGACGTGGTCAGTATGTACGGTGGCGGCGCGGCGGTGCGAAGCCCCCGGCCGGTCGGCGTCCCGTGCCGCCGGTCGGATACGTCCCCCAGGGCGGTGCGCGAAACCCTGATCTGTAGGGAAGTCAGGCGTTTTCACCATCCGGTGCACGCCACGGCCCGAAGATACGGTGGAGCGCGGCGCGCACCGAGCCGCAGCGCCGCGCTCCATTTCGGCGGGGCTGTCGCCGGGTGCGTCAGCGGGCCGGCATATGTGCGCGATAGGCGCGGGCGACCAGCGCGGCCCGGACCTGGAGCAGCCCGGAAGGTGAGGTCGGGTCCACTCCGATCAGCCGGCCGATGCGTTTGAGCCGGTAGTCGACCGTATTGGTGTGCACCCGCATCTCGTGCGCGGTGCGCTGCCGATTCAGCTCGTTACCGCAGTGCCGCACCAGCGTCTCGGTCAGTTCCGGATGGTCGTCGAGCGGGTCGAGGAGGGTGCCGAGGATTTCCAGCGCCGGTCCGGGCCGCGTGAGCTGGTATTCGAGGGCGAGGTCGCGCATGCGGTAGAGGCCGGGCCGGCATCGCAGTGCGTGCACGGTGTCGAGCAACTCGTGTGCTTGGGCGGCCGCCGCGGGCACAGCGGCACGGGCGGCGTGGACCGCCGTGGCGGTGATCGGTGTCCGCGTGGCCGCGGCCAGCGTGTGCACGACGTGATCGAGACAGCGGTCGGAACCGACCACCGGATAGGGGACCAGCACGGTGCCGCCGCTCGGCGACAACTGGAACAGCACCGCGCCGTTGTTCATCCTTTCCAGGACGGCCCGGGCACGGCGCATGGTCCGTCGCGCCTGGACCGAAACGTCGGAACGGGGGCTGTCGCCGGACTCGGTCGGGAACGATATCGCCAGCACGTGGTAGCGGTCGGCGAGTTCCACTCCGCATTCCCTGGCCGCCGCGGCGGCGGATCGGCCGCCGAGCAGCGCGGAGGTCACCGCATCGCTGCTCGGCCGGTAGTCCTCGGCCGCCTCGGGAACCGCTGCCGAATAGGCGTCCGCGATACCGGTTGTCACGATTTCCAGGGCGTCCAGCATGCGATCGACCGACATCACGATCGTGTCGACGTCGTCGCCGGAAGTTCGCAGCGACCCCAGGTGCAACCGGAATGCCTCGAACACCGTGTGCTGAACGGTCGCGAGGCTCAGCCCGCACCGGACCCAGCGGTCCGCGGCGGCGGTCAGTCGCGCGGCCGCGCCCGAACAGCTTCCGCCGAAGGACAATTCGTCCAGAACATCGTGGCACCGGCCGGTGATCTCGTCCACCTCGACGGGCAGCTGCTCGACGGACGAAGGGGCCGCGGCAATCTCGACACCCATGGCAACCTCCACCTGCGTTCCGGTGCACATCACACGCGACCGGCTGTTCGACTCTGTCGCTGCCGACCCGGTGACACCACGTCGGCAACGGCGAGTATGTTACTGCACATTCACACGTTGTGGTAGCTGCGTTACGCTTCATCGAGCCAGGTGAAAGTGCAATTCGCTTTCTCTACGGGCGCGGCAAGTTATTATGAACTCGTCCAATGCCGACGCCGGGAGCGAATGGTCTCGCCGGTGGAATCCGCCGGGCCGACAGCCACCGTCCGAGCGGCTCCGGCGAACGAACGGAGGTTCCGATGGGTTCGTTGAGTCCGACCCACTGGCTCATCATCGCACTGGTGGTCGTGGTGTTGTTCGGCGCCAAACGCCTGCCCGACACCGCCCGCGGCCTCGGCCGCTCGCTGCGCATCTTCAAAAGCGAAATGAGCGAGATGCACTCCGAGGATTCCGGCTCGCCGCGTCCCGCATCGGCGCCCGCGGCTCCGCTGCCACCCGCGCAACCGGCGCATCCCGCGACCTCTGCCGTCGAGGATCATCACACGAGCTGACTGCTATCGGCCGCGGCTCGTCGACGCGTTGTGGCCGCACGAGGCTGCGGGGGCGGGCATCATTCAAGGATGCGGTTACAGCAGTCCAGCGCTGCGGCCACGACCGAAGGGCGCCTCCGGCAGTGCGCGACGTCCTCGCGGCACTGACCTCCGTCTGGCGATCCGGTGGCACCGCAGGTGTCGCCACGGTGGTCCGCACCCGAGGATCGGCGCCGCGACCCGTGGGTGCGGCGATGGTGGTGGCTCCCGACGGCACCGTGGCCGGATCGGTCTCCGGTGGCTGTGTCGACGCCGCCGTCTACGAGCTGGCCGCCGAGGTGGCGCGGACCGGGCTGCCCCGGCTGCACAGCTACGGAGTCGATACCGATGAACTGTTCGGTACCGCCCTCACCTGTGGCGGTGAGATCGACCTCTTCGCCGAGCCGATATCCCGGAAGACGTTTCCGCATCTGCCGGTGGTGATCGCCGCGGTCGCCGCGGACCGCCCGGTCGCGATCGCCACCGCCATCACGGATGCGGACCGCGCGCGGCCCGGCCGGCGGCTGATCGTCATCCCGGATGCGGTCCACGGCTCGCTCGGATCCGCACGAGCCGACGCGGCGGTGGCCGAGCGGGCTCGCGAACTGCTCGCGGCCGACCATGCCGAGCTGATCGGCTGCGCGTCGCTGGAGGCCGGCACGGACGTCTTCGTGAACGCCTTCGCCTCCCGCCCGCGGCTGCTGATCTTCGGCGCCATCGACTTCGCCGCCGCGCTGGCACAGCAGGGCGCGCTGCTCGGTTACCGGGTGACGGTCTGCGACGCCCGCCCGAGGTTCGCGACTGCCGACCGTTTCCCGGCCGCCGACGAGGTCGTCGTGGACTGGCCGGATCGCTACCTCACCGCACAGGCGCAACGGAACACCCTCGACGGCCGGACCGTCGTCTGTGTCCTGACCCACGACCCGAAATTCGACGTCCCCTTGCTGCGGGTGGCATTGCGGCTCCCGGCACTCGGCTACGTCGGCGCGATGGGATCCCGGCGTACCCACGACGATCGGCTGCGGCGGTTGCGCGCGGCCGGACTCACCGACACCGAATTGTGCCGGCTCGCCAGTCCGCTCGGTCTCGACCTGGGCGCTCGCAGCCCACAGGAAACGGCGGTGTCGATCGTCGCCGAGATCATCATGCGCACCCACGGCGGCGCCGGACATCCGCTGACCGAACTCGGAGGACGGATCCATCACGACCACACGCCGTAATGCGTGGCGAATACCGTTGTGTCACAACGAAACAACGCCGTGTCGCTCCCCGAACAGCTGGTACACCTGCACGGCATCGGCACGCGGCAGATAGCGCATCGGCAGCCTCCGCTCATTCCAGGGTTTGGCGAACTCGGCGTAGAAGGTGGCCGGTTCGAAGTACTTGTCCTTCCCGCCCGCCATGTACGGCGCGCACTCCTCCCGCGTGGCCAGGAAGACGACCTCGTCGGGCGCGCAGTGGTACAGCGCCGCCAGGCACATCGGGCACGGGTGGGCGATGGCGTAGACCGTGCAGCCGGTCAGATACTCGGTCCCCAATGTCCGGCATGCCTCGCGGATGGCGTGAATCTCCGCGTGGTCGGTCGGATCATGAGTACGGGCAACGCAATTGCTGCCCTCGGCGAGAATCGCGCCGTCCTTGACGATCACGGTCCCGAACGGCAGTCCACCCGCGGCGACACTGTCGCGAGCGATGTCGACGGCACGCTGTGCGAAATCCGCGGAACTTGTCGCCTCCGGCATCAGCGGACCGGCTCCGGGCGGATCGGGCATCCGACATCCTCCAGCCGTGCCGGTCCGGTTCCCTTGGCGGGGTCGGTCTTCCACGGCCAATCGTCGGAACGGAACGGCGCCAGCGGCGGCAGTATCGGTTCCCTTCCGCGCGCGGCCATTTCGCGTTCGATGGCCGCGCGCCCGCCGCCACCGAGCAGTTCGACGTCCATCAGGTAGTAGTCGCGGAAGAACACCATGCCCAGCGAGCGGTCGGCGACGATGCGGCCGAGCACGTCGAGCAACTTCTCGGGTGTGGTCTCGAATTCGGTCGTCTCGACCAGCAGCAATCGGTCGCCCATCGTCTCGGTGCCCATGAATTGGACGAGAACGCTGTAGAGGATGTTGTTCTGCCGCGCGACGTACAGCGAGTTGCTCACCGCATAGGTGCGCTCCCAGTCCTCGCCGAGGTCCGCCTTCCATTCGTCGAGGACCGACATCCAGTGGCCGACCTGAGCTCCCGAGCCGATGCCGATCGACCGGGCCGAATACGGTTCGGTGTCGCGAATGAATTTTTCGACGTCGTCGTAGGTGTAACCGCCGCGGTCGAGGCATTCGTCCATGAAGGTGAGATTGCGGTGCAGGATCTCGTGCAGCACCGCGCGGTCCTCGTCCGAGATCTCCAGCGCGCCGAGGCCGTCGACGGCGGTGCGGTGCTGTGCCCGGTACATCTCCAGCGGCGGACGCCACAGCTGATTCGCATACGCGTTGGAGATGTACGGTGCGACGATCTCGTAGATCGCCATGGTGCTGTGGCCCACCGACTTCGCGAGCTGGTAGACGATCGGCACCGGCGGTGCGACCTCAGGTTCCCGGCCGGGCCGGTACAGGATCATCTGCCCGCCCGCGCCGGTGAACAGCGCCAGGATGATGGGCACCTGGTCGAGCATGTTCTGTTTGAATTTCTCCAGCGATGCGTCGTACAGCTGCAACATGGCGGCGTTGAGCGCCAGCACCGACTGTTCGGCGACGGTGCGGGCGCCGGCGGGCGGCTCGTCGGCGATCACCGGGCGCATGAAGGCCGGGACCGCGCTGCCGTTGGATTCGGTCATTGTCGTCACTTCTCCTTCTCGGTTGTGGGCCGGTGTCACGGCAGATGCCAGAACACGGAGGTCACCAGCCAGAACAGCACCGTCCAGAACGCCATCACGGCGGTGATGAGCACGGCGCCGCGGATCTCGATCGCCTTGCGCGGCGACCCGGGGGCCGGCTGCAGCCAGCGTTCGAGCAACGGATTCACATAGCGCGGCATCGTCACGAACGTCATGACGAAGCTGGACAACAGATTTCCGATCAGCATGCCCAGCCACAGCGGCATTCCCGCGGGCGCCAACGCCAGCGAGAGCAGCACGACCGTCGGATACAACCCGACCCACACCGCGATCGACGTCTTCGTCTGCGACGGCGCGTGTGCGGGACCGTCCTCGTCGAAGGCGAACCAGCTGCCGAACGAGTTGTCGATCGTGCGTAATCGGAAGTCGCTGAACCGTTTTCCCTCGTCGAGCAGTCGCTGCCGCTCGCTGGAGGTCAGCCAGCGGTCCAGGTCGGCGGCGCTGTCGTAGCGGTAGAGCATCGTCCATTCATCCTGTACGCCCTCGATCGGCCGGAAGATCTCCGAACCGCGGAAGCCGGGAAACCCGTTCTCCGCGTGGCGGAGTCGTTCCTGCCACGCCAGGAACTCGTCGATCTGCTCGGGAACGACGCGATGGGTCACCACCGCGGTGACGAGGGTGTCGGGCGGCGCGGCCGCGCCGGTGACGATCTGCTGCGTGGGCGGGCCGTCGAGGTAGCGCCGCCCCTCGGCGAGGCTGTCCTGTCGGGTGGCGCTGTTGATCCACGCGCGCAGATTCGGGATCGAGTCGAAGCGGTAGATCAGCGACCACTGCGCCCGCGGGTGCGCGGGCGGATCGATCTCCGCGGCAATGAATCCCGGATACTGCGCCGCCATGCTGTTGAGTCCGTGCTGCCAGGCCAGGAACGCCTCCTCGCAGCCGGGACGAACCTTCTCACCGATGATGACGGTGGCGGCGTGACCGGCCGGCGTCTCGCGGGGCATCGTGGTCTCCCGGCTCAGCCGGTCGAGGTCAGCCGGGATGCCCGCAGCGCCGGGAAGATCCGGTCGGGCGTCAGCGGTAGCTCGCGGTAGCGGATGCCGGTCGCGTCGTGCACCGCGTTGGCCAGTGCGGGCGCCACCGGATTGACGCAGGATTCGGCGATGCCCTTGGCCCGCACCGGTCCCGCCGAATCGGTCGAGCCGACCAGGATCACCTCGGTGCGCGGAGCGTCGGCGTAGGTCGGGATGCGGTAGTTGCGCAGCGTCGGATTGGTGACGACGCCGTTGGTCATCAGATGGTGTTCGGTCAGGACGAAACCGACGCCTTGGACCACACCGCCTTCGATCTGCCCGCGGACCTGCTCCGGGTTGATCACCACCCCGGCGTCGATCGCCTGGACGCTGTAGAGGATCCGGATCTCGCCGCTCACGCGGTGCACCGCGATCCGGAATCCGTGTGCGTTGCAGGACAGGCTGCGCGGCGAGCCGTATGCCTTGCGCGATTCGGTCAGTCGCGCGCCCCGGCTCCGGGCGGCCACCGCGAGGTCGGCCAGCGGGACGCGGGTGTCACCGCAGCGCACGGCGTCGTCGTCCATGGCGCACGATTCCAGGGCGACACCGGTGTGGGCGGCGGCGAAACGCAGGATCCGGTCGCGCAACGCCGCCGCGGATCGCGCGACGGCGTTGCCGGCCACGAAAAGTCCCGCGCTGGCGAAGGCGCCGGTATCGAAACCGGTTCTGTCGGTATCGGATTGGACGAGCCGGATCCGCGCCGGGGTGGTTCCCAGCTCGGCCGCCGCGATCTGAACGTGCGCGGTCGAGGTACCCTCGCCGAATTCGACTGTGCCCACCGCGATTTCGTAGATTCCGTCGTCACCGAGGGTGGCCAGCCCGACCGAGATGTGTTCGGTCGGCGGTGCGGTTTCGTGTATCGAGGCGGCGGTGCCGACGCCGATCGACCAGTCCGCGCCCAGCGCCTGCCCGTCCGGGTGCGCGCGCAGCGCGGCGTCGACACGGTCGATACACGCGCCCAGCCCGTCCTCGGTGAAGGCGACGTCGTCGGCCTCGTCGTGTATCGACAGCAGCGCGTCGCCCGGGCGAACGATATTGCGGCGCCGCAGTTCCAGCGGATCCATACCGAGCGCGACGGCCAGTTCGTGCATCGCCGATTCCATCGCGAAGACCGGCTGGGTCATGCCGTAGCCGCGCAACCCGCCACTGGGCAGGGTGTTGGTGTAGACCACGTAGCCGTCGAATTTCTTGTTGGGGCAGCGGTAGGCGGCGACGGCCGAGCCCCCGGCGAACAGCGTCTCGCCGCCGTGGTTGCCGTACGCGCCGGTATTGGAGACGTTGCGGAAGTGGATCGCGGTCAGGGTGCCGTCGGCGCGCGCCCCCAGTTTCACGGTGATCTTCATCGGATGCCGGGTCGGGGCGCTGGTGAACTCCTCCTCACGGGTGTATTCCAGGCAGGTCGGGCGACCGGTGTCCAAGGTTGCCAGCGCGACCAGGTCTTCGCTGAGCACCTCCTGTTTGCCGCCGAAACCACCGCCGACGCGTTCGCAGAAGACCCGGATCTGGTCGGGACGCAGGTCGAACAGGTGCGCCAGTTTGCCCTTGGCGACCCACGGCGATTGCGAACTGGTCCGCACGTGCAGCCGGCCCGCGTCCATCCAGGCGATCGATCCGTGCGTCTCCAGATGCACGTGCTGCACCCGTGGTGAGAAGTACGTGCCTTCGTGGACCACGTCGGCCTCGGCGAAACCCGCTGCGGTATCGCCGATTTCGCCATGCAGTTCGACGAGGATGTTGTGCGTCGGGTCCTGGACGAACGGATCGTCGGAGCCGTGCAATTGCGGCGCGCCGAGGCCCATCGCCTGCTCGGGATCGAACACCGCGGGCAGCATCTCGTACTCGACGACGACCCGGCGGCAGCCTTCTTCCGCCGCGGCGATCGAATCGGCGAGGACCGCGACGACCCGCTGGCCGACGAAACGCACCACGTTGTCCAGGATGTAGGTGTCGTCGGGGTCGACGAGGTGGTCGGTGTGGACGGCGGTGGTGAACAGCTTGCGCGGCACGTCTTCCCAGGTGTAGACGCGTTGTACGCCCGGCACGGCCAGCGCCGCGGACTTGTCGACGGAGACGATGCGCGCGTGCGCGTGGGGGGAGTGCAGCACTTTCAGATGGAGCATGCCCTCCGGTGCGGTATCCATCGTGTACTCGGCGCGGCCGGTCACCACGCCGGTGGCGGCCGGTGCGGCGACGCTGGTGCCGATCACCGCGCCCGGTTCCGCCACCTCGATCGCGCAGACGCCGTTGATCGCGTCCTCGACGGCCCGATAGCCGGTGCAGCGGCAGAGGTTTCCCTTCAGCGCGTGTGGCAGGTCCTGCTTCTGTTCGTCGGTCAGGGCCGCCGCGGTCATGATCATGCCGGCGGTGCAGAAGCCGCACTGGAATCCGGGGGCGTCGCGGAACTGCCGCTGCATCGGATGCGGATTCTCGGGCGTTCCGAGCCCCTCGATCGTCGTCACCTCGTGTCCGTCCGCGCGGAATGCCGGTGTGATGCAACTGTGCACGGGACGCCCGTCCAGCCAGACGGTGCAGGCGCCGCAATCGCCGGCGTCGCAGCCCTTCTTGACCCCGAACCAGCCCAAATGCCGCAGGAAGGTCCGCAGGCACTGTCCGGGTCGCGGCTGCTGGGAGTACGTCTTGCCGTTGACGACGAAGCTCATCTCGCGCCTCCGAGTTCGGCCCGGAGTTCCTCGGCGTAGTGCCGGGCGAGGTGTCTGCGGTGCTCCGGTGTGCCGTTGGGGTCGGCGAACCATGCGTCCGCCGGGATCGCGTCGATACGGTCCCGCACGGTGTCGGCGCTGGGTGCCGAATCGAAACGCAGGACAATCGGATATGCGGTTGCCGCTGTGATGCTGAGGGCCAGATCGTCGGTGCCCGGCGTTCGGGTGGCGACCATGAATATCGTGGACCGACCCAGCTTGGTCAGCGTGAATCGCCGGTGCGCGTACGTTTTCCGTAACGCGTCGGCAGGGATATGAATGCTGCGCAGTATTTCGCCCGGCCCCAGCGCATTCAGGTGATCGCCGCCCACGAAATTCTCGGCCGCGACCGTTCGCTCCGTCCCGTCCGTCGCCCACAAACGATAGGTCGCCTCGAGTGCCACGCTCATGGTGATCATCGGACCGGCCGGCAGCGACATGCAGATGTTGCCGCCCACGGTGGCGGCGTTCCATACCTTGAATGACGCCAGGAACGCATCGCAGCTGGTACGCAGCAGATTGCCGGCGGACCAGTCCTCCGGCGGAGCGAACTCGTGCAACTCCCTGATCGTGCACGTCGCACCGATTTCCAGGCCCTCGTCGGTGGGCAGCAGCGCGGGCCAGCCGAGCGCGGTGAGATCGACGAGCCGGCGCAGTGTGGGCTGCGGTTCGGAGAACAACCACGTCCCCCCGGCCAGCCACGCATCTCCGGCGTGCCAGTCGGAACCCGGTCGGGCCGAGGGCCAGCGAATGACGTCCTCGACGGTGTTCAGATCCATACGAGCCTCCAAGACCCGCGACCGGCTCTGCTGGACATATCGACTCTAGAGTTTTACTCCCATGCCGGGGGCGTTTCCCAATATTTAGTATTTGCCGATAAATTGCTTAAGATTTTCTCGCATACCCGATCAGTGGTCTGTCGCTACGGATCGCCGAAACTCGGGTCGCGATTGCGCCCGTCAGTCGAGCGACGACCTTCGCGCCGCGATCCCTCGCCGGTGGCGAGACGATGGCAGCGCGGCTGTGTCGAGGACCTCCACCGCAGGCTCCGGGCTCATCCGAAAGTGGTTGGGCTCGGCCGGTTCCGGCGGACGCGCGGAGCCGCGCGTTCGAAGTGTCTTGCCGAGACGGTTGTTTGACGACCCGAAAGCGGGTTATCTCCGAACTACAACAGTCCATCGATGTTGAGAATCGGTAGAAGCCATGATTGTATTCATCGGATTGATCATTCTGTTCGCCGCAGTGGTGGTCGGAATCGCCGCAGCACTGGCCAATTCTGGCGACACGCACGTGCTGGCGACCGAATTCACCGTCTTCGGAGCCCATTTCACTCCCACTCAGAACGAGCTGTTCGCCGCCGGCGCGGCCCTCGGTGCGGTCGGCATGCTCGGCTTGGGCATCGCCCTCACCGGGGCCTTCTCCTCGGCGCGCCGCCATGCGGAGATCCGGCGCGAACTGCGGCACTCACGCCGCGAAATGACCGCCACGCGTAGGGATCTCGCGAACACGCCGCCGGCCCAGCCGGCCGTCGCGAAGACGGCGCCCGCGCAGCCTGCGGCCGCCCCGAAACCGCGCCTGCGCAATCCCTTCACCCGGCGCGGCACCGGAGTGTCGGGCACCGCGCAACCGCAACCCTGACGCCGACTCGCCTCGGCGGTCACGAACGACGGAACCGGCCTGGGATACGCTGCGCACCAGCGTATCCCAGGCCTTCGTGTGCTTCCGGCGACTCGCAACTCCGCTACGGATGCTTCGAACAGGAGGCGAGTGTGATCGTCTTCGACATCGCCCGCCGCGCTACGAACGCTGTACGAACCTGAGATAGAACGCGGCGAACACCAGCACGATGCCCACATTCACCAGCAGTCGTTCCCGGAAATAGTGCCGGAAGAACAGAACGTCCACGCTCACCACGACGGCCACCAGCGCGAACACGTAGACAACGACGGCTGCCTGCCTTCCCATGGTCTCTTTCTACGCTTGGTCGCCACGGCAGGAGGAAATTTCCGGGGGAGGCCTCCTTGCGAATCGGTCCGCGTTTGCTCCGCGTCCGTGTTTCTGCGCCGGGCGGTGGCCGGGGCGGCGCGAGTCGCTCGGGCAGTTGGCGGCTGACAGCCGCCGGCCGGACTGACAGCTAATCAGCGGCATGGGTAGCCGCGTTCCACCCTGGGCTGTGTGGATGTGTCGTGTGTCGCGCGCCACCGGCGGGCTGCCCAAAATTTGCCAAATCGCGTCGATGAGTGCGCGCGCAGCTCGTATTCGAGGTTTCGAAACAGGAAATCGTCATTCGATCGACGCACATGAATTCGCCATTTCTTCACTGTCCGGTCCCGGTTGGAGCTTAAACTACCTCAGCCGCAACGTGCACCACCATGCGAGAGGGTCGGGACAAACTCGAAGATATACACCCGGGAGGTGTGAAATGCCGGAGACTGGTCATCGGCGCATGTCACGTCCACTGTTGATTGCGAGCATGTTGCCGCTTGCGGTCTTTTTAGGCACGGGAGTGGCCACAGCGTCTCCCGGCGACCTCGTTCTCACTCCGGCCGATGCTGCGCAGGCGCCCGCTGTGCCGCCGCTGGCAGTGGACTGGCAAACGGTGGCGCACGACGTGCAGGGGTTACTGTCCATCCCGCTGCCATTGCCGCCTGCCGAGGCGCCTGTCGTTCAGGACTATTCGGCTGTCGCCCCGCAGAACGCACCCGTCGACGAGGGTTCGGCCCCGGTTGTGACGGCGGACGCCCGGTCTGTCGCTGAGACGGCCGCCGCCACCGCGGCCGCGGTACCCGTCGATCCAGTGGCCGCCATACCGGCCCCGGTCGCGGACGCGCTGCCCGTGGAGGATCAGCATCCGATCGAGACCTTCTGCGAACAGGTTCCGGCCGATCCCGATCGCTGCGCCGCGACGGTGGTCGACGCGGGCGTCGGCGCGGCCATCGGC
>NZ_BAFQ01000268.1 GCF_000308375.1 Nocardia aobensis NBRC 100429
CCGTGGTGGGCTACGACACCGATACCGCCGACACCTACGCGGCGGTCACACTCACCGCCGTTCGGCAGCCGATCGACCTCATCGCACGCCTGGCGCTGTCCCGCGTCCTGGATTCGGAGCAGACGCAGCCACCCGGCCCGCCGGAACCGATCGTGACCCATCTGGCGATCGGCGAAACCTGCGGCTGCGCAACCCGATAGGGCCGGGCCCGGTCCGGGCCCGGCTCACACCATCAGTGCTCAGCGTTCGTCCGGGTAGCGGCGATCGTCGTAGCGTCCCGGATCGGTGCCCTCGGTGTCGATGCGCTCCTTGCGCACGGTGTCGCCGACGGTCTCCTGTTCCTCGACCTCGTCGACGGCCAGGCGCACCCGCTCGACCGGCACCGTCTCCTTGTCCACGGTCACCCGGTCACGGTGCAGGGTGACTTCCTGTTCCTCGTCACCCAGAGAGGTCCGGCCGTACGCGCCGGCGTCGGTGACCGGTTCGCGTTCCACCCGGACCTCTTCGTGGCTGGTGGGCACCGTCACGGTCTGATCCTCGGTGACGACGTACTTGCGCAGGCGCGCGGTGCCGACCTCCTCACGCTGCGTATCGACGTTCAAGCGTTCCTCGGAACGGATCAGGCCCTGGTCGCCGGTGGGATCGGTGGCGGCGTGGCGGCCGGTCGGGGCGGCATCGGGACGCGCGGTCCCCTGCCCGTCGCGCATCGCCCGGCCGTAGGCGTCCCAGCCCGAGTGGTTCGGGTCGACGTGATAGTGGCGGAACAGCTGTTCCTCGCCCTCCCGGCTGATGTGCCCGTCCTGTTCGACGGCGGGCGCCGATTTGACCATTTCCTTGTCCACATTCACCCGCAACGCGTCGGACTGCGGATTGTGCTGCGCCCCGACCAGCGGGACCAGCGAATCGTGGCGGAACAGTCCCGTGGACACCGATGCCCAGGTCGGCGAACCGGTTTCGTTGTTGACGTAGATGTTCTTGACCTTGCCGATCTTGTCGTCGTGCGAGTCGTACACGGTGCTGTCCATCAGAGTGTCGAGCTGTCCGGTCATGGTTGCTCTCCTCTCGATCGGATGAGATGGATTCATCGGGGAATACGCCGGCGCGGGCCGGCTGTCGCCCCCCGGCAGCCCAGCATGTTCGGCTACACCTCGGCAGGTACCCGGCAATCATCCAGCGAAACCCGCATGGCGGACACGAAATGCGATTCGATCAAGATCGCGCCGGCCGATCGCCGGGCCGACGGCACCCTGGCCGCACACGCCCCACGACCGGATTAAGCTTGTGTCACCGTCGGATCCGGTCGACCAGCCGCCGATCACAGAGTCGCCGTCCGGGGGCGAATGCCGGGTGCGGGCGCGTCCCCGCCTGGAAAGACCGGGCCGCATGTCCCCACGCCGGTGATCGCCCAGCTACCGGCGGGCCGGAGCTTGACGATATCGCTCCCCTCTACGGCAACCCAGTAGGAATCGGCCACTTGGCGAGTTCAGGCCAACGGATACCCGCACCGCATATCTATCGCCGTCACGCCGCGAACCCCTTTGGCCGCCAGCAGTTTTCCGACCGATGCCATGGCCGCAGACCTGGCGCGTCCGCGCCCGCCGACAGGTAACGGCCCGAAGCGCCTCCGCCACGTGTCTCCGGGGCGAATACTGATCGGTGTCCCGGTGGCGTCATCACCGAGACACCGATTGTGCTGCATGTGGAGTTGCGATGAGGCTGCGAGTTTCGACCCTGACCATCCTCGCCGCCGTGGGCATCGCGGCCGCCGCATTCGCTCCCGCCGCCGCGGGGCCACCGCTGCCGGGCACGGTGGATCTGCCCTGTGCGACGACGACCCTGCACCAGGACGCCGCGTGGTATCGGCCCGCTCACACGCCACGCGGCCTGGTCTGGCTGCAGCACGGCTTCGCCCGCACGGAGGGCAACGTCGCCGCGCTCGCCGAAACACTGTCGGCCGCAGGATATCTCGTCTTCTCCCCCAGCCTGCCGTTCCTGAACCTCGACGGCTGCACCCTGCAGAATCTCGGCGACAACACCGCGTTCCTGGATCAGGTGGCCCGGTTGTTCGCCACCGCCGGCGATCCCACCGGCCCGCTGGCCACCTCCGCGGCCCGCGCCGGAGTCGGCCTGCCCGCGCTGCCGCGCCGGGTGGTGTTCATCGGCCATTCCGCCGGCGCCGAGGCCGTCGAATACGTCGCCCACCGCCTGCACGACTCCGATCCGGGCGCGTGGGCGAACCTGCGCGGGCTCGTCCTGCTGGATCCGGTGAAATCCTTCCTCGGCGACAACACCGATGTCGCACTCGCCGACCTCGCCGCCACCGACCTTCCCGTCCTCACCGTCTCCGGTCCGCCCGCGCTGTGCAACAACTTCGGCAGCGGAACCGCCGCCCTGCGGGCACATGTCCATCGCCGGTTCCTCGGCGTGCGCCTCACCACCGGCGAACACACCGACGCCGAAGGGCCCTCGAGCGATCCGCTGGGCGAATTGCTGTGCGGGACACCAGAATCGGGGAACGTGGCAGCTCTGCAGCAACTCGCCACCAGCTGGACCGGTGACTATTTCGAGGGCACCACCGACTATCCGGCCGACGCCGCGGCGGCCTTCGCCGCACACCTCGCCGTGCCCCTGGCCGGAGCCTGACGGAACCGGCGATCCGCCGCAACGCCCGGATTGCGCTCGGCGGCAACCGGTTCCGGCGAGGGGCCGGCCGCACAATCACCTAGTCGAGCGTCCAAAATATTCTTCACCTGCGAAAACATATGCGAGAGCAAGACGGCCGTACGGCGTTAACGGTATGATCACAGTGGGTTTACGGTCTCGCCACAACGGCCTCGGTACTCTGAAACGGTCTACAGCGACGTACGATTTCACGCTCACCGCACAGCAATTCATGCTACAAGGGGACGCTACGTGTCGAATCCTGTGTATGCCCGCGTTCTGGGCCCTTTGACCCTCGCCCTCGACAATCGCAATGCGACGCCGACCGCCCAGAAACAACGGCAATTGCTGGCCTTGTTGTTGATTCGGCATTCGACGGTGGTTCCGGTCACGACACTCATCGAAGAGCTGTGGAACGACGATCCGCCTCGCAGCGCGATAACGGTCGTGCAGACCTATGTCCTGGGAATCCGCAAGAAGATGGCGCAGTATCTGGAGGTCGATCAGGGCGAAATCGCGGACAGATATCTCCGCACCTGGAGCAAGGGTTATATGTTCGACGCCCAGGATTGTGTACTGGACGTGCGCGACTACCGCACGATGACCGATGCCGCCCGCTGCGCGTTGAATGCCGGTGACGATCTGCGCGCGGTGGATCTGTTCACCGCGGCCGAAGCACTGTGGACCGGTCCGGCGCTGCTGGACGTCGAGTGCGGCCTGCCCTTGTCGGCGGAGTTGTCGCATCTGGAACAGGTGCGGCTGACCGACCTCGAACTGCGCATCGAAGCCCAGCTGCGACTGGGCCGGTACCGGGAAGTCTGCCCCGACCTGGCGCGACTGACCGCGGAACAGCCCCTGCACGAGCGGCTGCAGGCGTACTACATGTACGCGCTGTGCCGTTCCGGCCGCCGTCATCGCGCCCTCGAGTCCTACCATGAATTCGCCCGTTCCCTGCAGCGGGAGCTCGGCCTGGATCCCTGCGTCAAATTGCGCCGATTACACAGCGACATCCTCAACGCCTCCGACGAATCGGTGACCCTGATGCTCGAACGCCGGCACGCCGGATATCTGATCGGCTGGCAGGCGGGCGCGGAACGCTCGGCCACGCCCGCCTGATCCGGCACCCTCATTCCGGGGCGGTACCCTCGAACATTTCCTCGACCAGAGCGGTCGTATGGGTACCGGCCCGGAATTTCGGCTGATCGAGGACGTCCAGCAGGAATTCGCGCGTGGTGCACAATCTTTCGCCGCCCACCCGGAATTCGGCCAGCGCCCGGTTCATCCGCGCTATCGCGGCATCACGATCGGGCGCCCACACGATAACCTTCGCGAGCAGCGAATCGTAGTCCGGCGGAACCGAATAACCCGCCCGGATATGGGTGTCGACTCGTGTGAACGGACCACCGGGCGCGATGAATTCGGAAATCCTCGCGGGCGTCGGCGCGAATCCGGCCGCCGGATTCTCGGCATTGATCCGGCATTCGATCGCGGCGCCCTTCGGCTGAATGCGATCCTGCGTCCATGCCAGCGGTTCGCCGGCGGCGATCCGGATCTGCTCGGCGACCAGATCGATACCGGTGACCATTTCGGTGACCGGATGCTCGACCTGAATTCGGCAATTCACTTCCATGAAGTAGTAGCTGCCATCCGAGTCGAGCAGGAATTCGACGGTGCCGGCTCCGGTGAAGCCGGCGGCGAGGACCCCGTCGACCGCGGAGCGGCCGATCCGGGCGGCCAGCCCGTCGGGCAGCCGCGGCGCCGGCGACTCCTCCACCAGCTTCTGATGCCTGCGCTGCACCGAGCAGTCCCGCTCGCCGAGATGGACACCCGCGCCGAAGGTGTCGCACAGCACCTGCACCTCCACGTGCCGGGCGCGGTCGAGATACCTTTCGACATACACCCGGCTGTCGCCGAAGAGCATGCGGGCCGTGGCCCGGGTGTCCCGGTAGGCCCGGGCGAAATCGGCGCCGTCGTGCACCACCGCCATCCCGCGCCCGCCGCCGCCGGCGACGGCCTTGATGATCACCGGATACCCGATCCGGTCCGCGAGCGCCTGCGCCTCATCGAATTCCAGAGCGTCGAGACTGCCCGGCAGCAGCGGCAGCCCGGCCTTGGCCATCAGCGTGCGTGCCGACTGCTTGTCGCCCAGCTCGGCCATGACATCCGCGGGCGGCCCGATGAGGGTGACCCCGGCGGCACGACACGCGTCGGCGAAATCCGGTGATTCCGAAAGGAATCCGTAGCCGGGATGAATGGCGTCGGCGCCGGTGATCTCGGCGGCTGTCAGGATGGCGGCGGCGTCGAGATAACTGCGTTTCGCCGCGGCCGGACCGATCCGCACCGCCTCGTCGGCGAAATCCACGACCGCCGAATCGTGGTCGGCCGCCGAATAGACCGCCACCGTGGGCACCCCCATCTCACGGCAGGTACGGGCCACCCGCAGCGCGATCTCACCCCGGTTGGCGATCAGAATCTTGTCGAACATCGCGCCTCCCTCACGCCGCCGAGCGGGCAGCCACCGGAACACCGAAGCGACGGAACCGGGCTCGCCGTTCGGCCGCCAACTCCTCGCCGCTGCGCCCGATCAAGGCCCGCAACGTCTCGGCCAGGGCGCGGTGCAGCCGCTCGGCCGCCACGCGCGGCACGGCACCGTCGTGGCCGGGCAGGACACCGTCGACGATGCCCAGCCGCAGCAGCTCGCGAGCGGTGATATGCAGTGCCGCAGCGGCTTCGGCCGCGGCGCTCGGATCGTTCCACA
This sequence comes from Nocardia aobensis NBRC 100429, assembly GCF_000308375.1. Taxonomy (GTDB): domain Bacteria; phylum Actinomycetota; class Actinomycetes; order Mycobacteriales; family Mycobacteriaceae; genus Nocardia; species Nocardia aobensis. The sequence continues at coordinate 5,420 of NZ_BAFQ01000268.1, forward strand.
CGATGGCCGCACATCCTTCGGGGCTGATCACCGAGTAGACCGAGTCGGCCAGCATCAGCACACGGTTGGCGACCGCGAGCGCCAGCGCGCCGCCGCTGCCGCCCTCGCCGATCACCACACTGATCACCGGAACGCGCAAGGCCGACATCAGGCGGATGTTCTCGGCGATGGCGACGGCTTGGCCCTGCTCCTCGGCGGTCGCTCCCGGATAGGCGCCCGGGGTGTCGATGAGCGTGACGACCGGCAGACCGAGCTTTTCGGCCAGGCGCATGAGCCGAGCGGCCTTGCGATATCCCGGCGGCGTGGGCATGCCGAAGTTGCGGGCCATGAGCTCCTTGGGATCGTGCCCCTTCTGCTGGCCGATCACCATCACCGGCCGGTCGCCGAGCCAGGCCGGACCGCCGACGACGGCGGGACAGTCGGCGCCGATGCGGTCGCCGCGCAGTTCGAGGAATCCGTCGAACGCGAGAGCCACATAGTCCAGGGCGGTGGGCCGGCTGATCTCGCGCGCCCGGCGGACCTGTTCCCAGGCCTCGGCCTCGGGCAGCGAATGCGGATCGGTGACGATCTCGGCCGCCGCACCCGGTTCGCCGGTGGGGTCGACCGGCCCCGCGATGCGCAGCAGCGCACCCAGCGTCGCGCGCAGGCCCGAGCGGGGCACGATCATATCGATGAGGCCGTGCTCGAGCAGGAATTCCGCGGTCTGGAACCGCGGGGGCAGTTCCTGGCGGATCGTCTGCTCGATGACCCGGCGCCCGGCGAAGCCGAGCCGGGCGCCCGGTTCGGCGATCAGCACGTCGGTCAGCGTCGCGAACGACGCGGCGACACCGCCGTAGGTCGGATCGGTGATCAGGCTGACGGTGAGGATGCCCGCGCGATCGAGCTGCTCGAGCGCGGCACTGGTCTTGGCCATCTGCATCAGCGACAGCGGCCCCTCCTGCATGCGGGCGCCGCCGGACGCGGTGATCAGAAGCAGCGGAATATGCTCGGCCAGAGCGTATTCCGCCGCCACGGTGATCATCTCTCCGACCGCGGTGCCCAGGCTGCCGCCGAGGAAGCGGAAGTCCATGGCGACGACGACGACCGCGGCGCCCTCGATGCGCGCGGTCGCGCACACCACCGCATCCCGCAGCCCGGTGCGCGCCCGCGCACCGGACAGCCGGTCGGCATACGGCACGACATCGTGGAAGTTCAGCGGGTCGTCCTCGGTGCCGGCGATCGGCAGCGGCTCGAACCGGCCCTCATCGGCCAGCTGGCGCAATCGCTGCTCGGCGGACAGGGTGGTGTGCCGGCCGCATTCACCGCAGACGCCCAGGTCACGGTCGAAACGCTTGCGATACAGGGGAATCCGGCAGCCCGGGCACAGTACCCAGTCCGCGGTGTGGGAGCTTGGCGGCGTCTTCACGGGGTGTCTCCTGTGCTCGATCGGCCACGGTCAGCCGGACCGCAGCGTCCGGTGTGCTCAGGTTCGCCCCGCGCGCTCGAGGACAGCTCGATCGCGGTGCTCGAGCGGGGCTAGAGCGGCCCGCTTCACCCTGATCGTGATCTCGGGGACTTTCGGGACTCTTCGGCGAGAAGGGACAACAGCTGTGTACGCCAATGCATTCGGAGGTTGGTTATGAACCGTCGCGTCGTCGTGACCGGGCTCGGGGTGCGTGCGCCCGGCGGCAACGGCAAGGACGAATTCTGGAAGTTGCTGTCGGACGGGCGCACCGCTACCCGCCGGATCAGCTTCTTCGACGCCTCCCCCTACCGGTCCCAGGTGGCGGGCGAGGCAGATTTCGACGCGGTCCGGGAAGGGCTGTCGCCCAGGGAGATTCGGCGCATGGATCGTGCCGCCCAGTTCGCGGTGGTGTGTGCCCGCGAAGCGGTGGCCGACAGCGGTCTCGGCGTCGACACGCTCGATCCGCAGCGTATCGGTGTCAGCCTCGGCAGTGCCGTGGCCGCGGCGACGAGTCTGGAGCAGGAATATCTGGTGCTGTCGGACTCCGGCCGCGACTGGGTACTCGACGAGAAACACGTCTCGCCCTACATGTTCGACTACATGGTGCCGAGTGTGATGCCGGCCGAGGTGGCATGGAGCGTGGGCGCCGAGGGGCCGGTGGCCATGGTGTCCAACGGGTGCACGTCGGGACTGGACTCGGTCGGGCACGCGGTGCAGTTGATCCGCGAGGGCTCCGCCGACGTGGTGCTGGCGGGCGCCGCCGATACCCCGATCACGCCGATCGTGGTGGCCTGCTTCGACGCGATCAAGGCGACCACGCCGCGCAACGACGACGCCGAGCACGCCTCGCGGCCGTTCGACAACTCGCGCAACGGTTTCGTCCTCGCCGAAGGGGCGGCGATGTTCGTGCTCGAGGAGTACGAGAACGCCCGCCGCCGCGGCGCGCACATCTACGCCGAGATCACCGGCTACGCGACCCGCTGCAACGCCTACCACATGACCGGCCTCAAGGCCGACGGACGCGAAATGGCCGAGGCGATCCGGGTGGCTCTCGACGAATCGCGGGTCGATCCCACCGCCGTGGACTACGTCAACGCCCACGGGTCGGGCACCCGCCAGAACGACCGCCACGAAACCGCCGCGGTGAAGCGCAGTCTCGGCGAGCACGCCTACCGCACGCCCATGAGCTCGATCAAATCGATGGTGGGTCATTCACTGGGCGCCATCGGTTCGGTGGAGATCGCGGCCTGCCTGCTCGCGCTGCAGCACCAGGTGGTGCCGCCGACGGCGAATCTGCACGAGCCGGATCCGGAATGCGATCTCGACTACGTCCCGCTCACCGCGCGCGACCACCGCATCGACACCGTGCTGAGCGTCGGCAGCGGATTCGGCGGCTTCCAGAGCGCAATGGTGCTGCGCCGGCCGCAGGGGGTGCCGGCATGAGCGTCGTGACGGGAATGGGCGTGGTGGCGCCCAACGGGCTGGGCCTGGACCACTTCTGGGATGCGGTGCTGGCGGGACGCGGCGCCATCGCACCGCTGACCCGCTTCGACACCACCGGATTCGGCGCGACGCTGGCCGGCCAGGTGGCCGAATTCGACGCCGGTAAGTATCTGCCGAGCCGGCTGCTGCCGCAGACCGACGTCTCCACCCGGATGGCACTGGTGGCCGCGCAGTGGGCCCTCGACGACGCGAAGGTCGACACCACCGCACTCACCGACTACGGCATGGGTGTGGTCACCGGAAACGCGTCCGGCGGTTTCGAATTCACCCACCGCGAATTCAACAAGCTGTGGTCGCGCGGCTCCGAGCACGTGAGCGTGTACGAATCGTTCGCCTGGTTCTACGCGGTGAACACCGGCCAGATCTCGATCCGCCACGGCATGCGCGGACCGAGCAGCGCGCTGGTCGCCGATCAGGCCGGGGGCCTCGACGCGGTCGGGCACGCCCGGCGCACCGTGCGCCGCGGCACTCCCCTGGTGGTCACCGGTGGCGTCGATTCGGCGCTCGACCCGTGGGGCTGGGTCTCCCACATCGCGGCCGGAACCGTCAGCACCGCAACCGATCCCGCGCGCGCCTATCTGCCGTTCGACGCGCACGCGGCGGGTAACGTGCCCGGCGAGGGCGGGGCCATGCTGGTGCTCGAGGACGCCGCGGCGGCCCAAGCCCGGGGCGTGCCCGACTGTTACGGCGAAATCGCCGGGTACGCGCAGACTTTCGATCCGCCGCCGGGTTCGCCGCGCCCGCCGGGACTGCAGCGGGCGATCGAGCTGGCGCTCGCCGATGCCGGACTGCGCAGCGACGACATCGATGTGGTCTTCGCCGATGCCGCCGGCGTGCCCGAGGCCGACCGTGCCGAGGCGGCCGCCCTCGACGCCGTCTTCGGTCCCGGCGGAGTCCCGGTGACCGCCACGAAACCGCTCACCGGGCGGCTGTTCTCCGGTGCGGGCCCGCTCGACATCGTCACCTGCCTGCTGGCCATGCGCGACGCGGTGATCCCGCCGACCGTGGCCACCACCGAACTCGCCGAAGGATGCCGGATCGACCTGGTCCGCGGCGAACCGCGCTCGGCCGACCTCGGCGCCGGGCTCGTCCTCGCCCGCGGGCGATGGGGTTTCAACTCCGCGGTGGTCGTTCGCGCGCACCCGCGCTGACCCCGCACAGCAATCGCAGTATCCCTTCGAACGCACTCAGGAGCACATCATGACCATCACCATCGACACCCTGCGCCGAATTCTGGTGGCCTGCGCCGGCGGCGACGAGGACGCCCCCGAACTCGCCGGTGACATCGCCGAGGTCGAGTTCGAGGAACTCGGCTACGACTCGCTGGCCCTGATCGAAACCGCCTCGCGCATCCAGCGCGAGTTCGGGGTGACGGTCCCCGAGGAACAGCTCATCGACGTCAAGACCCCGCAGGAGCTGATCGACATCGTCAACCAGCAGCTGGCGGGTGTGGCATGACGATCCGCACAACGCACACCCGGGTCGTCGAGGCGCCCGCGGACGAGGTCTACGGGCTGGTCGCCGACGTCGGCCGCTGGCCGGTGATCTTCGAACCGTCCGTGCTGGTACGGCATCTGCACCGCGGCGCCGACGAGGAGCGGTTCCGGCTGTGGGCGACGGTGAACGGTCAGGTCACCGACTGGACCTCGCGCCGGACCCTGGACCCGGCCGGGCGGCGCATCACCTTCGAGCAGGAACGCAGCCGGGCGCCGATCGCCTCCATGGGCGGGCAGTGGAGTTTCGACGAAACCGGCCCGCGCACAACGACTGTCACACTCGATCACCACTTCACCGTGGCCGAGGGTGTGGATCCGGACGTGATCACCGGCGCGGTCGACCGCAACAGCGTCACCGAACTGGCGGCGCTGGCACGGATCGCCGAGCTGGGGCATCCGGTCGACGACATCATCGTCACCTTCGAAGACCGTGTGACGCTGGATGCGACGGCAGCCGAACTCTACGACTTCGTCTACCACAGCGACCGCTGGCCCGACCACGTTCCGCACGTCGGCCGGGTGGATCTCACCGAAGACGCGGACGGGGTGCAGCTGATGGAGATGGACACCGTCACCGAGGGCGGTATCCCGCACACCACCCGGTCGATCCGGATCTGCGTCGCGGCCGAACGTATCGACTACAAACAGCAGCTGCCGCCCGCGATGCTGTTCGGGCACAGTGGCGCATGGGAATTCGCCGACGGCCCCGCCGGTGTGGTGGTCCTCGCCCGGCACACGGTGGCGATCAACCCTGCCGCCGCGCGCGAAATCCTCGGCCCCGACACCGGACTCGCCGAAGCCCGCGCCTATCTCGGTGAGGCCCTGGGCACCAACAGCCGCAACACCCTGCTGTGCGCGGCGCAGTACGTCGCGGCCCGCCGCGCCGAATCCGCGAAATCACCGTCATGACAGCGACCGGAAGTCCGCAGCTCGCCGAGCCGGTGGTGCACGAGGTCGCCGACGGTGTCTTCGCCTACACCCACGGCCACGGCGGCTGGTGCGTCAGCAACGCCGGCGTCGTCGCCGGGCCCGACGGTGCGCTGGTGATCGACACCCTCGCCACCGAGGACCGCACCCGCGGCCTGATCGAGCACGTCGATCGGGTCGCCGGCGGACCAGCGCGCACCGTGGTCAACACCCATCACCACGGCGACCACAATTTCGGCAACCATCTGTTCGGGCCGGCCGCGGTCCTCGTCGGTCACGATCGGATCCGCGCCGAGATGATCGAGACCGGGCTGGCTCTGACACAGCTGTGGCCGCAGGTCCGGTGGGGCGACGTGCGAGTCACGCCGCCGACTGTCACCTTCTCCGACCGGCTGACCCTCCACGTCGGCGAGCGACGCGTGGAGCTGATCCATCTGGGTCCGGCGGCGCACACCACCAACGATGTGGTGGCGTGGCTGCCCGCGGAGAAGGTGCTGTTCGCCGGGGATCTGGTGATGTCGGGCGCGGCGCCGTTCTGCTTGTTCGGTTCGGTCGCCGGCACCCTCGCCGCGATCCGGACACTGTCCGAGCTGGGCGCGGAAACCGTTGTGGCAGGCCACGGCCCGGTGACGGGGCCGGAGATCTTCGATCAGACGACCCGGTATCTGGAATGGATCGACAGGTTGGCGCTCGACGGCCGGGCGTTGGGGCTGACTCCGCTCGGCATCGCACTCGAGGCCGATCCCGGCGAGTTCGCGGATCTGGTGGATGCCGAGCGGGTGGTCGGCAATCTTCATCGCGCCTATGCCGAGGCGGACGGCGCGGCACCGGGCGCGCCGCTGGATGTGCTCGCCATCTTCGACGAGATGGTCGGCTACAACGACGGCCGGGTACCGACGTGCCTGGCCTGAGCGAGCGAGAGACGGCCACAGTCGAGACCGTCGATGTGTGCGTGATCGGCGGCGGACCGGCGGGACTGGTCGCCGGTGTATTGCTGGCCCGGTCCGGGGCGAAAGTTCTCGTGCTGGAGAAGCATCCGGACTTCCTGCGCGACTTCCGCGGTGACACCGTCCACCCGTCGACGCTGACGGTGATGGACGAACTCGGGCTCGCCGACGAATTTCTCCGGCTGCCGCATGTGCGGGCTCCGCGGCTGCCGATGGCGACCGCGCTGGGGCCGGTCGTGTTCGCCGACTTCGCCCGGCTGCCCGGCCGGTTCCCGTTCGTGGCGTTCATGCCGCAGTGGGACGTGCTGAACTTCCTCGCCGAAACCGGCCGCCGGTATCCGGGATTTCGTCTGCTGCAGCGGGCGGAGGTCACCGCACTGCTCGAGTCCGGCGGCGTCGTCGACGGCGTGCGTGCCGCCACCCCGGACGGTCCGGTCGAGGTGCGGGCCCGTCTCGTGATCGCCGCCGACGGACGGAATTCGTTGGTGCGCACCAGTGGCGCGCTCGCGGTGGCGGCGAGCCGGGCGCCGATGGACGTGTTGTGGTTCCGGGTGGGCAAACCCGAGGGCGAAAGCCTGCCGACCGTGCGCAGCGGCAAGGGTTTCTTCATCGTCTGCATCGATCGCGGCGACTATCTGCAGGTCGCCTACATGATCCCCAAGGGCGGTTTCGAGACGATCCGCGCGGCCGGCCTGCCCGGGTTCCGGGCGCAGCTCGCGGCGATCTATCCGGCACTGGCGCCGGGGCTCGAGACCGCGATCCGCGACTGGGACGATGTGAAACCGCTCGACGTGCGGGTGGACCGGCTGCGGCACTGGTGGCGCCCCGGCCTGCTGGCCATCGGCGATGCCGCGCACGCGATGTCGCCGGCGGGCGGCGTCGGTATCAATCTGGCGGTCCAGGACGCGGTCGCCGCCGCGCGACTGCTGGCGCCGACCCTGGCCGCGGGCGGTGTGCCGAGTCTCGCGCAGTTGCGCGCGGTGCAGCGCCGCCGCGAATTCCCTATGCGCGTGGTGCAATTCGCGCAGTTGCGTCTGCTCGCCGATCTGTATCCGAACGCGGGGCGCCCCAGCACCGACAAGCCGTTGCTGGCCCGGTTGCTGCGTCGCTTCCCCGGCCTCTCGCACGTGGTGGCACGGGTGATCGGCCTCGGGATCCGGCCCGAGCACGTCCCGCCGGCACACGGCGACCATCTCATCGTTTCCAGTACCTGAATTCCCAGAACCTGATTTCAGCACCCAGGAGGACCTGTCGTGTCGACCTATCTCCTCGTTCACGGCGCGTTTCACGGCGGCTGGGCCTGGCAGCGGGTGACCCCGCTGCTCACCGCGGCCGGCCACCGTGTCTTCGCGCCCTCACTCGCCGGCATGGGCGAACGCGCCGACGAACTCACCCCCGACGTGGGACTCGATACCCACGTCGACGATCTCGCCGAACTGATCCTCGCCGAGGATCTGCGGGAGCTGATCCTGGTGGGCCACAGCTACGCCGGAATCGTGGTCACCGCGCTCGCGGACCGGTTCCCGGACCGCATCGCCGAGCTGATCTACGTGGATACCTTCGTGCCGCGAGACGGCGAAGCCGTCGCCGACATCATGCCGGAGATGGTCGAGGCGTTCACCACCGCGGCCGCGGCCGTCGGGGACGGCTGGCGGGTGCCGCCACCCACCGAGCCGATGGGCGACAGCGGCATCAACGGCATCACCGAGGAACCCGACCTGAGCTGGGTGGCCTCGATGCTGACGGCCCAGTCGCTGAAGACTTTTCACCAGCCGCTGACCCTGCGCAATCCGGACGATCTGGCTCTCGTTCCCGTCACCCACATCCACTGCAGCGAGGGCGGCGAGGCCTTCAAGGCGATGCGCGCGGCGATGCCGCGGACCCTTCCTCCTGCGGACCTGCCCAGCGAACGGCTGAAGATTCTGCCGACCGGGCACGACTGCATGATCACCATGCCGCGTGAATTCGCCGAACTGCTACTGCAATCGGCGGCTCAGCGTTCGCCCGCGTCGTAGGCGGCGCGGGCCGCCAGCACCTGCGCCAAGTGCTCGTTCGACCACCGCGCGAGACCGTCGAACAACGGAGTCAGGGTGGCGGCCAGCGCGGTGGCCGCGTACTCGACGCGTGGGGGGACCTCGGGATGGTAGGTGCGCTGCACCAGCCCGTCGCGTTCGAGCTGACGCAGCCGCTGGGTCAGCACCTTGGGCGTGACGCCCGGAATGCGTTGCTGCACTTCGTTGAACCGCATCCGGCCGTCGTGGATCAGCACCCACAGCACCTGGGTGGACCAGCGGCCGAAGAACAAATCGACCACCGGCGAGATCGGACAGGGATCGGCGACAGGGGGCGGCGTGACAGGCGTCATGATCACTCCTAGGCACTTTCCATTTGGTAACTACTATACTTTGGAAACTACTGTGTGACCAGAAGCCTTTACCGGCGCGAGAGGAGCACAGTGATGACTGCGACCGCACCACACGGAAACCTTCGCCTGCCGAGGCGGCGCGGCGAACGCCCGCTCACCCGGCCCCACAATCCGCATCAGCAGCTCACCCAGAATCCGGACGTCCGGCTGCAGGAAGCGCTGTGGGCGCGCATGATCGCACTCGACGGTGTGCTGGCCGCCCGCAGCGCGGTCTCGCTGCCCGACACTCGTGCCCTGCATCTGCATCCCGATCTCGCGCACGGACCCGAGGACGCCTTCCTGGCCGGCACCGAATTCGTGCACCTGCACGGGCACGCCGACGGCAGCCTGCATCTGCGCCTACCGGAAACCGCTGCCGCCGAAGCTGTTTCGGCCGGCTGGGCCGAACAGCATCCGATGGCCCGCGCCGGCGTCCTGCCGGCGACACTGCTGATGGTCTACGGCCCCCGCGACGCCGACGAACTGGAACAGGTCTGGCAGCTGGTACGCGCCTCCTACGACTACGCCCGCGGGAACGCTCGAGCATGATTCGAGCGACGGCACGCATCGTGAGGCCCATGACTGCGACTGATCTCGTCGGCACCTGGGAACTGGTGTCCTACTACGACATCGACGACGCGGACGTGCGCAGCGAGGGGCCGCTCGGCCCCGNGCCGCGCGGTCTGCTGATCTACACCGCACAGGGCTCGGTCTCGGTGAGCATGATGCGCACCGGCGACACCA
>NZ_BAFQ01000267.1 GCF_000308375.1 Nocardia aobensis NBRC 100429
GTCCTTCGCGGTGCTCGGCTACTACGCCGTCGCGAACGCCTCCGCGTGGACGCTGACTCCGGAGGAAGGCAGACCGCCGCGCGTGGTTCCGGTGGTCGGCGCCATGGGCTGCGTGGTGCTGGCCTGCACCCTCCCGCTGACGTCCGTGGTATCAGGCGCGGTCGTGCTGGCGATCGGGGCGGCGATCTACGTCGCGCGCCGATCTCTCGCACGGTAGCGCCGCGCCCGCACTCCGCGGCAGTATCGCGCGGGCAGCGCTGTGACGAGCGGTGCCGGCAGTGCGGTGACAGCGGGCGCGGTGCCGACGGCAAGCGATTCGCCGGGCCGATCGGTTAGCCGGCGCCGTCGGTGACGCGCAGGATCTCGGGCAACGGCAGCCGCGGCGTCGGGTCCGGGCGCGGTTGATTCTCCGGCGCCCGCCCGACGCGAATCAGTACCTGCGGGAAGGCATTGCGGCCGAGCAACCGCGTGACCACGCTGCGACTGCGCGGGACCTCCGTGAGATGGGTCAGCGGGCAGGTGGCGTAGCCGGCGAGCGTGCACTCCAGCAGGACGGTGGACAGCACCCGTCCGCAGGCCAGCCATTCGTCGGCGCTGTCGCCGTAGGTCGACAGCACGAGGATCTTCGACCGGTCGATGCGCACCTCGGTGCGACGTGGTTCGCCGGTGACCGTGGGCAACCTCCGCCCGACGTCGACGCGTCCGCGTTCCTCCTCGCTCACCAGCGCTTCCCGGGGAATGCCGGTTCGGGCCACCACATGCCCTGTCCACCAATGCAATTCGGCGTGATAGTCGGCATCGTAGCGGCGTACGGAGGCGGTGAGCTCCGACGCCCGGGCCAGTTCCGCGCGGCTGTCGTCGGGCAGGACGTCGACGATGGTGTCCTCCGGGTCGACCATCGTGCGCAGGACGGTCTCGAACGGCTCCCAGCCCTCCGGTTCGTCGAACGGGAGCCGATCGGTGTACCGGCGCGCCATGGCGCCGGCGCGTTCGCGGTCACCGTCGGTGATGTACGGCGAGGGCTCGAACCGGACATCGGCGAGGTGGGTGCGGTCGTTGGGGTTCGGGAAGGTCGCCACGATCGTGCGCCACCCGTGGGCGGCCATCGCCGCGCGCAGGTGGTCGAGCACGACGCCGCAGCTGATCACGAGCTGTCGGCCGGTGTTGTCGGTGGTCGGCAACATGCGTTCGTGCACGCTGAACAGCCGCAGCTGCGCACCGTCGAACATCCACCGCCACGGCTGACTGTTGTGCAGCGACGGCGCACGGCCGGCCATCCGGACCGCTGTCTCGACGACGTCGCGTGAGGGCACTGTGTTCATATGTCGACGGTAGGTTCGCGCCGTGCGCTGCGGAGGGGCCGTTGGTCCCGAGGTGCCGCGACCATGGTCCGCGACACCGGCATCACGGCAATCGCCTCTCGTCACCGTGCACGCACCGTTCGAGCAGTAACCGGCGCTCGGCGGCGGCCACCGTGCGGCGGGCGTTGCGCACCGCGTCCGGGGTGACCGAAATCGAGGTGATCCCCGCCGCGACGAGATGTTCGGCGAATTCGGGCCGGGTGGACGGGGCCTGCCCGCACAACGACGACGTGATGCCCAGTTCGCGTGCCGAGGTGACGATGCGCCGGATGGCATGCAGGACGGCCGGATCCGATTCGTCGAACAGTTCGGCGCACTCCTCGGAATCGCGGTCCACACCGAGGATCAGCTGCGTGAGATCGTTGCTCCCGATCGACACCCCGTCGATTCCGAGCCGCACGTACTCGGGCAGCCAGTGCACGACCGACGGTACCTCCGCCATGATCCACCGGTGCATACCCCGGTCGTGGCCCAGCGGCGAGGCGTCCACCAGTTCCAGGCAGGCGGCCAGTTCCCAGCGGGTGCGCACGAACGGGATCATCAGATGCAGATTCGGCGTGTATTCGCGCACGCGTGCCAGCGCCGCCAGTTCCAGCCGGAACACATCCGGTTCGTGGACGTAGCGGTAGCAGCCGCGATACCCGATCATCGGGTTGCGTTCGTTCGGCTCGAAACCCTCACCGCCGGTGAGGGTGCGAAATTCGTTGCTGCGCAAATCCGTTGCGCGGTAGACGACCGGGCGCGGGGCGAAGGCCACGGCGATGCGGCGCAGGGATTCGGCCAGGGTGGCGACGAATTCGTTCTCGTCGCCCGCCGCGATCACCGCGCGGGGATGGCGGCCGCCCAGCGCGCGCGTCAAGAGGGTTTCGGCGCGCAGCAGGCCGACGCCGTCGACGTCGGAATCGGCGACGCGCTCGGCGATTTCGGGCAGGGCGAGGTTGACATAGATCTTCGTTCCGGTGGTCTCGGTGACCGGGGCCGCCGGCGGCATGGTGGCGGTCGCGGCAGGAGCGGACGCGGTTGCCGCCTCGGCAGCCCGCTCTTCCGGGCTGTCCGCGCGAATCCGGCCGGCCTTCGCGTCCACGACGATGCGCTGGCCGTCGTGCAGGGATGTGGTGGCGGTCCGCGCGCCGACGATGCAGGGGATACCCAGTTCGCGGGCCACGATCGCGGCGTGACAGGTCATGCCGCCGCTGTCGGTGACCAAGGCCGCCGCCCGCGCAATCGTCGGCAGCCAGTCCGGGTTGGTCATCGGCGCGACCAGGATCTCCCCGTCGCGCAGCGCCGATCCCTCGGCGGGTGAACGCAGGATGCGCACCGCGCCGCGGGCTCGTCCGGGGGCGGCCGGCAAGCCCTGCAGCAAGACGGCCGCAGGCGTCTCTTCCGTTGCCGCCGAGAGTGTTTCGTCGGGCAGAGTGGTGATCGGCCGCGCCTGCACCAGCCACAGCCGCTGGTCGTCGAAGGCCCACTCGACGTCCTGGGGGCGGCCGTAGTGCCGCTGGACTTCGAGCGCGAGGCGCGCGACCGCGGTGGCCTCGTCGGTGGTCAGCACCGGCCGATGCGATTCGTCGTCCGGGAGGTCGACGCGGCGGTCACCGTCCTCGTCGGCGAAGATAGCGAAACGCTGTGCACCCCTGCGGGATTCGGTCAGCGTCGGGCCGTCCGCGGCGAAGACGTAGGTGTCGGGCTCGACCGCGCCGGATACGACCACTTCACCCTGTCCGCGCGCGGCGTCGATGACGACCCGGTCCCGCCTGCCGGTGGTCGGGTCGGCGGTGAACGCCACGCCCGCGCACCGGACCGTCACCATCTGCTGCACGACCACCGCCATCTCCGGCCGCCGGTCCATGCCGCGGCGGGCACGGTAGGTGAGAACGCGCGGAGTGAACAGGGACGCCCAGCATTGCCGGACCGCGTCGAGAAGCTCGGCGTCGCCACGAATATTGGTGCGCGACAAGTTCATTCCGGCGAAGGAGGCATCGGCGCTGTCCTCGCCGACCGCCGAGGACCGCACCGCGACGCGTACCCGGTCGCCGAGCCGGTGGTACCCGTTCACGATCGCCTCCTCGATCGCCCCGTCGAGCCGGGTCTCGTGCACCAGGTCGCGCATGCGGGAACACAACAGGTCGAGCTGCGCGCGGCCCACGTCGTCCGCGGCGACGGCGCTGCGCAGTGCCTCGGCATGCAGGGAGTCGATCTCGGGCCCGTGCGGCCCGGCGGCGACGGCCGTCTCGTAGGTCGATCGCAGGATCACGAATCCCGGCGGCACCGGAAGTTTCGCCGCGACCATCTCACCGAGATTGGCCCCCTTGCCGCCCACCTGGCCGGCATCGGTCAGCCGAATATCGTTCAGACTTGCCACATAGTCGCCCATCACGGCTCCGATCTGCTGAAAAGGGTCTCGATGCCAGACTCGCGCGTCCCGCCCGCCGGGACCATGGCCGAAGGTCCTCGATCCGGTGAGCGGAACGCCCACCACTGCGGATCAGAGACCACCGGGGTAGTGGGAGGTCGGCTGCCGGGATTCACGCGGGACGGGGGCACGGCTGGATTCTTCGGTGGACAGGGATCGGCTATTGCGAGTCCGGAGCCGTCCCCTGGTGGGCGGGGCGGCCGACAGGCAGCCCGAGAGCCGAGCGATCGCAGGCGGTGACCAGGTCGGTGGCGGTGATCAGACCGGTGAGCCGGCCGAACCTGTCGACCACCGCGACCGCATCGAGTTTGGGCCGCAGAACGACTCGGGTGGCGACATCGGCGAGAAGATCGTCGCGCCCGACGATCGCGACCGCGCGCAGCGGCCGGGCGACCGAACGCACCAGGGTCGTCTCGCGCGCCGGGACGGCGGTCGCGGTGAGATCCGACCACGCGACCACGCCGATCGGGTGGCCGAGCGCGTCGACGACGGGGAACACGCGATGGCCGGTCTGCGGTGCGCTCGAGTTCAGTAGCTGGATAATCGTCCACTCGGCCGGCACCGCCATCGGATTCTCGGTCATGATGTCGCGAACTCTGGTGTCTCCCAGCCGATGCCGCAGGCCCGCAGCGGCGAGTTCGCGGTTGGCGGCGGTCTGCAGGAACCATCCCAGCAGCATCAGCCACAACCCGCCGAACTGCCGGAGCACGATGATGTCGACGGCGCCGACTACGACGAGGGCGGTGCCGAGCACCCGGCCGCCGCGCGCGGCCACGGTGGTGGCACGCAACCGGTCGCCGGTACGCCACCAGACGAGGGCCCGCACGACCCGGCCGCCGTCGAGCGGCGCGCCGGGCAGCAGATTGAACAGTCCCAGAACGATATTCGTGGCCGCGAGCCAGGCGAGCGCCGCGGTGGCGGCGCTGCCGGGCCGTCCGCTGTCCACGGCCACCGCGACGACGGCGAACAATCCGCCCAGCGCCAGACTCGTCGCCGGACCGGCGATCGCGATCCGGAAATCGCTGCGCGCGTCGGGCGGTTCGTCGCCGAGTTCGGACGCCCCGCCCAGCAGCCAGAGCACGATGCGCTCGACCCGCACCCCGTGCCGCCGGGCGACGATCGAATGGGCCAGTTCGTGCGCGGTCAGGGAGGCGAACAGGGTCACCGCGGCGAGCGCGGCGACGGACCAGGTGAAGGCCGGGCTGCCGCTGCCGCGCAATTGCACGCCGAGCATCCAGACGAACAGCGCAACGGTGACCAGCACCGACCAGTGCGCGCCGACACGGATACCCGCGACCCGGCCCAAAGGAATTGTCTCGTGCAACATCCGGCCACCTCGCTCCCGGTGTCGTCGCACCGGCCCACGGAACATTTCGGGTCGTCGCGTGCCCGGCCGGGCAACGCGCCGCGGCGCGCCGATGCGTCGACCCGGCGATCGGCCCGCCTACCGCCAGTCTGTGCCGGTGCCGAGTCCTGGGGGAGGGGCGAGATTCCCGGCGTCCCGGGACCAATGTCCCTCGTGGACGCCGAGCACATCCGGGCCGGGGCCGGACGTTCCGGCGTGGGGACCGTCGGCCGGTCGGTGAGGTCTTTCGCCCCTGCCACCGGCCGGTCGCGCCGATCACGCTGGATCGCGAACGCGGAAACGGACCCGCGCGGAGGAGATGCTCGAGATGGACATGCAATCGCCGATGATGCAAGCAATGCACGCCGTGATGATGTGGCTGCACCAGATGGGGATGTGCCCGATGATGCAGATGCCGATGTGACCGCCGGATGCGGGCAGAAAGTGAGGAAGTACCGCGATGATGATGTGGTACGGAAACGGCGTCAGCGGCTGGGGTTACGGCTTGATGTTCGCGGGCATGGTGATCTTCTGGGTGCTGGTCGTGGTGGCGATCGTGGCCGTACTGCGCTACCTCGCCCGGCCCGAGACCGTCGCCTCCGACCGCGGCCGCCCCGGACCGTCCCCGCAGCAGATCCTCGCCGAACGCTTCGCCCGTGGTGAGATAGACGACGAGGAGTACACCCGTCGCATGCGGACACTCGATCACTAACCGGTCCGGCGCCGGCAGGCCGACCGTCGAATCCCAGGGAGCCGCCGTGGCGCGCGAATTGCCGTTCGGATCGCTGTATCGGCACGGGTTCGTGCGTGTCGGCGTCGCCGTGCCGTCGGTGCGGGTGGCCGATCCCGAGTACAACGCCGAGCAGACACTGCTGCTCGCGCGGCAGGCCGCCGCCGATTCCGTGGTGCTCACGCTGTTTCCGGAACTCGGCCTCTCCGGCTACTCCGCCGAGGACCTGTTCCACCAGGATGCGCTCGACGACGCGGTGCGCGCGGCCGTCGACCGCGTGGTCGCCGAGAGCGCGGACATCGACAGTGTGCTGGTCGTCGGGGCTCCGCTGCGGGTGCGGGAGCGACTGTTCAACTGCGCGTTGATCATCGACCGCGGCCGCGTCCTGGGGGTCGTGCCGAAGAGCTACCTGCCGAATTTCCAGGAGTTCTACGAGAAGCGGCAGTTCTCCGCGGCTCGCGACGCCGTCGACGACCACACCACCGTTGCCGGCCAGCGGGTGCCCTTCGGCGCCGAGCTGCTGTTCGAGGCGGTGAACCTGCCCGGCTTCGTGCTGGCGGTGGAGATCTGCCAGGACGCGTGGGTTCCGTTACCGCCCAATGTCTTCGCCGCGCTGGCGGGCGCGACCGTGCTGGCGAATCTGTCGGCGAGCAATATCGTCGTCGGCAAGGCGGACTACCGCAGGCAACTGTGTGTGTCGACCTCGGCGCGCAACATCGCGGCCTATCTGTACACCGCGGCCGGACAGGGCGAGTCCACCACGGATATGGCGTGGGACGGTCAGGCCCTGATCTGCGAGAACGGCACCCTGCTCGCCGAAAGCGATCGCTTCGCCGCTGACCCGCAACTGGTCACCGCCGATATCGATCTGCAGCGGCTGGCCGCGGATCGGCTGCGGCTCAACAGCTTCACCGACAACGCCCACGACCATCACGAGCGGGTCACCCGGTTCCGGCGGCTCGAGTTCGAGGCGCCGATCCCGGCCGGCGCACCACCACTGCGGCGCGAGATCCCGCGCTTTCCCTACGTCCCGGCCGATCCCGGCAGCCGCAATCGGCGCTGTGCCGAGGTCCATCACATCCAGGTCGCCGGGCTCGCCACGCGGCTGGCCGCGACCGGATCCCAGCACCTCGTGATCGGCGTGTCCGGCGGCCTCGATTCCACGCTCGCGCTGATCGTCGCGGCGCAGACCATGGATCGGCTGGGTCTGCCGCGGTCGCAGGTGCTCGCCTACACCATGCCCGGCTTCGCCACGAGCACGCGGACGCTGGAGAACGCGCGCCGGCTGATGCGCGCCGTCGGAGCGACCGCCGGTGAGATCGACATCCGGCCCTCGGCGACGCAGATGCTGCGCGATCTGGGTCATCCAGCGGCCGACGGGGCGCCCGTCTACGACACCACCTACGAGAACGTGCAGGCCGGGGAGCGCACCTCGCATCTGTTCCGGCTCGCGAACATGCACCACGGCATGGTCGTCGGGACCGGCGACCTGAGCGAATTGGCCTTGGGCTGGTGCACTTTCGGCGTCGGCGACCATATGGCGCACTACAGCGTGAACGCCTCGGTGCCCAAGACGCTGATCAAATATCTGATCGCCTGGACCGCCGACCGCGGTGAGCTCGGTCCGGAGGCGAGCGCTGTGTTGCATTCGGTCCTGGAGACCGAGATCTCACCGGAGCTGGTGCCCGGCGCGGCGCTGCAGAGTTCCGAGGCCACCGTGGGCCCGTACGAATTGCAGGACTTCCACCTCTACCACCTGCTGCGGTTCGGATTCCGGCCCAGCCGCATCGCCTACCTCGCCGAACACGCTTGGAGTGACCGCACCCGCGGCGGCTGGCCCGACCTGATCCCCGAGGATCAGCGTCACGAATACGACCTCGCGACCATCAAGCACTGGCTGGCCGAATTCCTGCGCCGCTTCGTGCAGACCAGCCAGTTCAAACGATCGACCCTGCCGAATGCGCCCAAGGTCGGGTCCGGCGGATCGCTGTCGCCGCGCGGGGACTGGCGGGCGCCGAGCGACGCTCCCGCCGCGGCCTGGCTGGACGAACTCGCGCGCAACGTTCCCGGCTGAGCGGCCGCCGCATCGACAGGAGTCGACCACAACCGCGTGGCGAGATTCGTCGGATGAGGACTTTCGGCCGCATCGCGGCATCGGCCCTCGTCTCTACCGTTGAGAACAACGGCCGAGCACCTCGCGGGTCGTCGCACGGAAGGAGGGCGCCATGACCCCCGATCCAGCCTCCGACATCCGGCATTCCGCCGCGGCGGCCGTCGTGGTCGGTGTCGACGGTTCCGGGCACGCCGATCTCGCGGTGGACTGGGCCGCGGGAATGGCGGCGCAGCGCGGACGGGAACTGCGCATCGTGCACGCGCTGGACCTGAACCGGATTCAGCTCGGTATCGGCTCGCTCGATTCGCCGGCGGCCGCCATGCTTTCCGCAGCTCGTGAGCGCGGTGCGGCGCTGGTCGAACGATCGGCGCAGCGCGTCCGGGCAGTACTGCCGGGGCTGCGGATCTCGACCGAGGTCGTCGACCGTGATCCCGCCAGGGCGCTGGTGAACGCCAGTGTGTCGGCCTACGCGGTGGTGCTCGCGGCCCACGGCACGCACCGGCTGCCCGGCCACTTCGGGTCGACGATGTCGGCAGTGGCCGCCCATGCGGCCGGGCCGGTGCTGGTGGTACGGACCGATCCGCACGAGAAGGGCCGCGTACACACCGAGGGCCCCGTCGTGGTCGGCGTCGACGGCGGGCCGGTCAGCGAGGCGGCCATCGGCGCCGCCTTCGAGGAAGCCGCCGAGCGCGGGGCCGAACTCGTCGCCGTGCACGTATGCCACGACGTCTACTACGGGCAGTTCGCCGATGATCCGCACATTCTGTATTCGGCTCGCGAGGTCGAGGTGCGCGAACGTGCCGTGCTGGCCGAACGGCTGGCCGGCTGGCAGGAGAAGTATCCGGAGGTCGCCGTGACGCGTCGGGTGTCGCTGGCCGATCCCGGTGCGGTGCTGCTGGAGTCGTCGAAATCCGCGCAACTGCTGGTGGTCGGGAGTCGCGGCCGGGGCGCGGTGCTCGGCGCGCTGGTCGGCTCCACGTCCCATGCCCTGGTGCAGCACGCCTGGTGCCCGGTCCTGGTCGTCCATCCGCACCCGTGACGCGCTCGCGCCACCGGTTGTTCTCGCCAGAGCAGCACTGCCCGCGGGGTGTCGCCTTTCGTCACTCGCGGCGGCTACCTTCGCATCTGCCGGTGACGCGGCGGAGCGCGCGAGACTGAACCCACCAGCTCGGCAGATCGCCGGCATGTTTCGGAACGGGCCACCACCATGAGCGAATTCGGACCGCTGGACACGGGTTTCATGGAGCTGGAAGACAGCGACCGCCACGTCAACATCGCCATCGCCGCGATCGCGATCGTCGCCGGTCCGGTGCCCAGCCGGGAACGGTTCGAGGAGACCGTGACCCGGGCGCTGGGCCGGAACGAGCGTCTGCGTCAGCGGATGCGGCGCACACCGCTGGACATCACGGCGCCGAGCTGGGAGGACGACCCGGATTTTCGGTTGTCACGCCACGTCCGGTGGGCGGCGCTGCCCGGCCCCCGCGACGAGGGGGCCCTGCGCGAGCTGGTGGGGGAGGAGCTCGCCCGCCGCCTCGATCGCGAACATCCGCTCTGGCAGGTCGTCGTGGTCGACAATCTCGCCGGGGACCGGTGGGCGGTGATCGTCAAGGCGCACCACAGCATGGTCGACGGGATCGCCGGCATCACGGTCTTCGAAGGTCTCTGCGACGAGGAGCCGGAGTCCCCGTCCGAGCTGCCGGTGCCGCCGCCGGACACCACCGTGAGTCTGCGGGCCACGGCGCGGACCGTGATCCGATTGCCGTACACCGCTTCCCGTTTCGCCGTCAGCACGGCACGCACGCTGGTTCCGGTACTGCGCGATACCGTGGTCCCCACCTCGACGTCATCGCTCAACGGCCCGCTGGGCCGCCGGCGCCGGTATGCGGTGGCGCGGACCTCGCTGGCGCAGCTGCACGAGATCGGTGCCGCGTTCGACGCGACGGTCAACGACGTCGCGGTGTCCGCCCTGGCCGGGGCGTATCGACGCCTGCTGAGCGCGCGGGGCGAAGAACCGCAGGCGGATTCGGTGCGGATCGTGATACCGGTCTCGATGCGCTCGGCCGAGGCGAAATACGCGATGGACAACCGGGTTTCGGTCGTCATCGCCGCCTTGCCGGTCGATGTCGCCGATCCGGTACACCGCCTGCAGACGGTGCACGAGCGCATCGCCCGCCATCGGGCGCGTGGCGAGGCGGAGGCGGAGGCGTCGCTGCTGACGCTGGCCGGCCGGCTTCCCGCGGGTATGGCGGCGTGGGCGTTCCGGCTGGCCACCCGCTTCCCGCAACGCGGCATCAGCGCGCTGGCGACCAACGTCCCGGGACCTCGTCACCGGCTGAGCATCGCGGGCGGCGAGGTCGAGCAGGTCTGGCCCGGCATCCCGGTAGCCATGCGGCTGCGCACCACGGTCGCGATGCTGAGCTACGCCGGTCAGTTCACCTTCGGCATCACCGGCGACTACGACACCACCCCCGATATCGAGCTGATCCCGGCGGCGGTCACCGACGAGATCGAGACACTGCTGGCTCGCGCTCGCGCCACCGCCTGAACTCGCCGCACATCCCTCGACAGGGCAAGCGCGCGACAACTCAGGCACCTCGGCGGCGCAACACCCACCGATACACCTCGTCGCACCCCCACACGATGAACGGGAACGGGACGACGAACGCGATCATCCAGGGCGCGAGTGCGGCGGTCCCGAGGACGTCCTGCAGCGGCGGCACATAGACCACCGCGGCGGTCAGCGCCAGCTCGAAACCGATGCCCCATAACAGCATCGGATTCGAGAACACTCCGATCGACCGCAGCGACGCGCGTTCGGTGCGGGCCGCGAAGGCAGTGCCGATCTGGCCCGCGACCATACCGACGAACAGCGTCGTCACGCCCTGCCGGTAGGCATGATGCAGCGCGGTTCCGAGCCCGGTGGGATCGCCCGGATGCCAGCCCGCCGAGAGCAGGACGGCGAAGAATCCGGCCAGGGCCAGCAGGGCGCACACGAGTCCCAGAAACAGCCAGGCACGCAACAACATCCGGCGCCGGATCACCGGTTCGCCGCGGGGTCGCGGCGGTCGGCGCATGATGCCGGGCTCGGCGCGTTCGCGGCCCAACGCGAGGGCGGGAAGCGTTTCGGTGCCCACGTCGAAGGTGAGCAGCAACGGCACCGTCAGCGGAACGGGCACCGCGCCGCCGGACAGCGCGAACACCAGGAACGGCAGCACCTCGGGAGTGGCGTGGGCGAAGATGTAGAAGATGAACTTGCGGATGTTGTCGTAGACCCGGCGTCCGGACTCGACCGCCGCGGCGATGGTGGCGAAGTCGTCGTCGGTGAGCACCATCGTCGACGCCTCGCGGGCGACGTCGGTTCCGCTGCGGCCCATGGCGATTCCGATGTCCGCGCGCCGCAGGGCGGGTGCGTCGTTGGCGCCGTCGCCGGTCATGGCCACCACGTGTCCGGTCTCGCGTAAGGCGTCGGCGATGCGCAGTTTGGCCTCGGGGGAGGACCGGGCGAAGATCACCTCGTCGGCACCGGCGAGAAGTTCGTCCAGCTGGGCCTCGCTCATGGCGTCCAGTTCGGGTCCTGTGACGATGCTCGGGGTGCCGTGCACGATGCCGACCTGGCGGGCGACGGCGGCGGCGGTCGCCCCGTGATCGCCGGTGATGACGACGATCCGGATTCCCGCGGTGCGGCAGCGGGCGACGGCCTCGGGGACCTCCCGGCGTGGCGGATCGACGATGCTGACGACCGCCAGCAGGGTGAGATCGGATTCCGCCGCGGCGGGTGTCGCTGGATCCGGGCGGCCCGTGGGTAGCGGCCGGTCGGCGACGGCGAGCATCCGGTACCCGTCGTGAGCCCGCGCGTCGACGGTCGCGAGAACGTCGGCGCGCCGCCGCTCGGTCAGCGGGCGGCTGGTTCCGTCCGGCGCCACCTCCGCCGTGCACAGCGGGACGACGGTCTCCGGCGCCCCCTTCACGTGGACGGTGTGCACACCGCGGGCGTCGTCGAGGGTGGACATGCGTTTGCGCACCGAGTCGAAGGCGAACTGCCGCAAGCGATGTCCATCCGCGGCCGCCGGACCGAGGGCCGCCGCCGCGGCGAGGACGGCGATATCGGTCGCATCGCCGGCGAGCCCGCCGCTCGGCGACGGATGGGCATTGTTACAGAGTGCCATCGCCCGTGCCGCCCGGCGCACCGGTTCCACTGCCGCGGCGGCGGCGAAGGGGTCGGTGTCACCGGCGGTGGTGGCGACGGTGATCACCCGCATCCGGTTCTCGGTCAGGGTTCCGGTCTTGTCGGTGCAGATGACGTCCGTGGATCCCAGCGTCTCGACCGCCGACAGCCGTTTGACCACCGCGCCGCGAGCCGCCAGCTGACGCACCCCGATGGCCAGGGCCAGGGTGATCACCGGCAGCAGACCCTCGGGCACGTTGCCGACCAGCAGCCCGACGGCGAAGATCACCGCGTCGAGGAACGGCAGCCCGGCCCCGAAGATCGCGAGCGGAATGAACGCTGCGCCGAGCAGGACCGAAATCGCCGCGATCAGCCACGCCACCCGCCGCACCTGATGTTCGAGCGGACTCTCCTCGGTGCGCACCCGCTCCGACAGCGAGGCGATCCGGCCCAGTTCGGTGCGCATACCGGTGGCGAACACGACCGCGGACGCTTCGCCCTGGGTGCATGCCGTGCCGCTGAAGATCACGTCGGTGGCCTGCAGTAACGGCACGGTGGAATCGACCGGCCCGGCGCCGCGGTGGACCGGCACCGATTCACCGGTCAGCGCCGACATATCCACTTCGACCGTGCCGTCGAGCAGGCGGGCATCGGCCGAGATCTTGTCCCCTTCGGAGACGATCAGCACATCGCCCGGCACCAGGTCGGCGGTGTCGACGCTCCGGCGCGACCCGTCGCGAACAACGGTGGCGTGCAACGGAATGAATGCGGCCAACGCCTCGACGGCATGTTCGGCGTGGCGTTCCTGAACGAAGGCGAAGACGGCGTTGAGCACGATCACCGACAGAATCGCGATCGCCACCGCTTCGATGCCGACGGAGAACGCCAGCGCCGCCGCGGCCCACAGCAGCAGCGCGAGTGGGTGGGTGAACTGGCGCAACAGTTGTCGCGGCCATTGCCGGGTGCCCCGGCGCCGCAGTGTGTTGGGCCCCGCGTGAATCAGGCGGCGTTGCGCCTCACGGGTGGACAGGCCGTCGCGGGAGCTGCGCAGATCCCGCAGCAGCAGGTCCAGCGGTTCGGTGGCTTCGACCCGAGCGGGCACCTCGGCCGCGTGGTCGGTATCCGGGGAGACGGAGTCGAGCACGGTCGATCAGCCGGGCCGTCGTGCGGTGCTGCGGACCATGATGCCTCCCTCCGGCAGCGGCCGGGTTGGTGACGTCGCTCGTCTTCGACTGTAGGAGCAGCGCTCGCGCGGGACACGGGACTTCGGTCACCACCGTGGCCGACCGGAATGCCCTACTCGGCGGTCCGCCGATCCCGTGAGATGGATCGTATGCCGATCGTCACGCTCACGATGAATCCCGCGATCGATAGTGCCGCCCGCACGGACCGGGTCCTGCCGACCGACAAGATGCGATGCAGCGCACCGCGATTCGACCCGGGCGGCGGCGGTATCAATGTGGCTCGCACGGTGGCGGCGCTCGGTGAGCCCGTCACCGCGATCTATCCCGCGGGCGGGCACACCGGTGTCTTCCTCGAGCAATTGGTGCGCGCGGCGGGTGTCCCCTCCCATGCCGTGGCGACCGCCGAGCCGAGCCGGGAGAATGTGGCCGTGTTCGCCGACGACACCGGGGAGCAGTACCGGTTCGTCTTCCCGGGCCCGCGGCTGACACCGGCCGAACAGCACCGCTGCCTGGCAGCGGTGGAGCACTACGCGCCCGGAGCGGATTACGTGGTCGCCAGCGGCAGCCTCCCGCCCGGGGTCGAATCCGATTTCTATCAGATCCTCGCCGATGTAGCTGCGGCACAGGGTGTTCCGATGATCCTC
>NZ_BAFQ01000266.1 GCF_000308375.1 Nocardia aobensis NBRC 100429
TGACCTCGCCGTTCGAATGGAGTTCGGCCTCTTTGTCTTTCTGGTTCTTCTGCATCGCCTGGGTGACCAGCGGCATCGCCACCATCGCTCCCATCGGGAGGATCATCGCGGCCATGGGCAGCAGTTGGCCGAGGATGTCCCCGAGACCGCCGCCCCCGCCCGATGCCGAGGTACCGCCCGACGCGGAACCGCTGGAGGAACTGGTGCCGGTGCCGGAACCGGACCCTGAGCCGCTGCCGGTGCCCGCCCGGGACTGGTTGTCCGCGTAGACCGCGTCGACGAGGCGGTAGACCTGTGCCACCGCCGCGCTGATCTGCTGCATGAGGGCGGCCTGCTGGGCGGTGGTCGCCTTCGCGGGCACCGCCTTCACCACGGCCTGCAGTTCGGCGACGATGTTCTTGATACTGGCGAGTGTCTCGTCCTTGCTGGCGGCCACCAGGACCGAGGTTCGCGCGATCTCCTGGTCGTATTCGAGCAGTGAGGTCTGCTTCGCGTTCACCGCGGCCATGGCCTGCCGGTAGCCGACGGTGGTGTCGCTCTTCCCCAGATTGGTGAACACCACCGGTTTCAGCAGACTGGCCACCTCCGGCGGTGGCTTCGGCATGCCACGACCGAGCAGGTCGACCGCGGTCTGGATCGCCGTACGGGCGAGCGCGACAATGGCTTTCACCGCCGGCTTCGCACCCGGGGGCGGGTCGAGTTCGACCGTCCAGTAGTGCTTCTCGGGATTGGCGGGCGGGGGAGTGGTGGGCGGCGGTTTGGTCGGGTCCGGTTTGGTGGGGTCGGGCTTCGTGGGATCAGGCTTGGTGGGGTCGGGCTTGGTGGGGTCGGGTTTCGTCGGGTCGGGCTTGGTGGGGCCGGGCTTGGTCGGGTCCGGTTTGCCCGGCCCCGGTGTGGTGGGGCCACCCGGCTCGTGCGGGCCGCCGGGCCGTGGTCCGGCGGATCCGGGCGTGGCCGGCGGTCCCGCGCCAGGGGTCTGCGGGGCGTTGATCACGCGCGTGTCGGTCTGCGGTCCGCCGGCCGGAAACTGCGGCCCGGCAAAGGCATTCGCCCCCAGCGGGCCGGAGCCGGTGACGCCGTCACTACCCGCCACGGGCAATCCGGTCGTGGGTGTGACGCCGTCCTGCGACAGCTTCGGCAGGCCGATAGTTTCGGTTCCAGCCGTGTTCTCCGGCATGCCGCTGCACCGCCTCCCTCGAGTTCGTCCTCATTGTCGGCCCTTCCCGCAAATGGGAAGTCATGCGGTTTCCGCATCGCGGCGACGGTGCCGCATAGTCGTGGACGACTTCGGGTACGCGAAGTTCCGCGAGTTTCGCTGGTCCTGCGGCAGCCGGGCCGAATCGGGAGGCGTTCGATGCGCAGCGATGGCGAGGCGGTCGAATGTCGCCACAACTGACCGTCGGACTCGACAGCGTTCTGAATTCCCTGCTGAAGCTCTACGGTACCGGCAGTCCCGTCGTGCAGGCGGCGCCGTCCTCGGCGGGCCCGTCGAATTCCGCCATCGACCTGCGTACCGGGGCGTTGATGGCGGGGTATCACGAAACCGCCGGAATGCACGCCTCGGTAGCCGGAGCGCATGCCGAACGAGATGCGGTGGTGCACAAGGCGGTAACCGCCGCCGGCGACGGAACGGTCAAGGGCCGCAGTGTGGTCAACGGTCAGATCGCCGATCTGCAGACCCGGTTGCGTGCCATCGCCGCCGTGGGCGACACTCGCTTCAGCGGCCCGGCTCTGCTGGACGCCGCGCACACCGCGGTGACGAATGCGGCCCGCCAGGTCGACACCGACCTCGCCGAGGCGCAGCGGCACGCGGCGCAGATCACCCCGCCCGCGACACCGAAAACCGTTCGGGGGCGGCTCACCTCGAATCCGGGCCGGCGCCGCCGGCGCCGGCCGCGTCCACGGACCACGTCGGTGGCGCGGACGGCCCGGGCATTGCCGGCGATGCACCGGCCGGTCCCGTCGGACGGTACGGCGGGCGGTAAGGCGGTGAGCGCGGCGAGCGCGTATCTGGGACTTCCCTATGTGTGGGGCGGCGGTGGGGCCGGGGGGCCGAGCGGCGGCGGATTCGACTGTTCCGGACTCACCCAATACGCGATCGCCGAGGCGACCGACGGCAAGGTCGTCCTGCCGCGCACCACGTACGAGCAGATCTACAGTGGCGTGCGTATTCCGCCGCAGGATGTGCGGCCGGGGGATCTGGTGTTCCCGGCCGGATCGTTCAGTGCGCGCGGACCCGAACACGTGCAGCTGGCCGCGGGCAACGGCATGGTCATCGAGGCGCCTTATTCGGGCTCGACGGTCAAATGGTCGCGCATGCCCAGTGAGGCCGTCGTGGTGCGGGTGATGTGATGGTCTCTGTCGTGTGCTGATTCGGAACGAGTGCCCGTGGCCGGATCGCGGTGTGCGAGCACTCGTTCCGAAGGGCGGATCGTCAGGATGAGGACTGCCGATCCACGCGAATAACCATACCGTCGAATAACGGTACATTCAATAGCGGCCCACTGTGAGGGTTGGTGGCCGTTCTCTGTTCGCGCAGGTCGCGCCCCGGTGGGCCGGAGAGCCGAGCGCGCGATTCCGCATATTCCCATGGTTGGGAAATGGCGATCTTCGCCCGGGTCGGGGACTGTCTATGGTTCGGGCAGGCGAGAGCGTCGAAAGGGATGTCCAGGTGTCAGCGGCCGAGGACGCGTTCTATACGGGTGTTCAATCTCTGGGATTGGTCGCCGGGGGCGTGCGCAACGAACAACAAGCGATGGCGGCCTTTCGCGCCGCGACCGATCTGGATCCGGATATGTGCGACGCCTGGATGGGGCGCGCCATGGCCGGCGACATCACCTCCGAGGTGATCTACGGCGCCTATCGATCGGTCCACAACCTCTATCGGGATCAACAGCGCGCCGGTCTGGTCGACCGGTCGCTGTGGTGTCAGGTCGAAATCGGCATGTACGGCCTGCGAGTGGCGATGGCCGACCGGGATCAGATCGCGATCGCGCAGGCGTGTTCCTATGCCGACGGCGGGGAATGGCAGGAAGCGGCCGCCATACTCGATCAGGTACCCAGCGACGATGTCGCCGACTTCGTGCGGATGTCGCTGTTCTTCCGGACCAAGCGCTGGTCCGACGTGCTGGCCGCCCGCACCGCCAAACCGGTCATCGAGGACGGGCTGCTCGACATCGCGGCCGAGTTGATGGCGGCGCAGGCGCTGGCGCATCTGGGCCGTCTCGGCGAGGCGATGCCGCGCGCGCAACGCATCGTGGAGGACAGCTCCTCGGGCAACCTCTCCTACATCTGGGCCGATGCGCACTTCCTGCTGGGAATGCTGTACCGGCACAACGGCGATCACGAGAACGCCGATCGAATCCTCAAGGGGCTGCAGGGATCCGGGCTGTGGTCCGAACGCGAGGAGTGGCAGCGCGCGGTTCGCGACAAGACCTACCGGCTGGAGGTGACCACTCCGGATCTGCTCGCCTCGCGCACCGACCTCTGGGATCCCACCACCGGCGACGATCCCGCCGAAGCGGCGGCGGCGTCGGCGAAACAGGAACGCGAAGCGCTGCTTTCGGAGGCCTCGGACCTGCTGCAGGCCCAGATCGGCATGGATTCGGTCAAGGAGCAGGTCGACCGGCTCAAGTCCGGCGTGCTGATGGATCAGGTCCGGGCCAAGCGCGGGCTGGCGGTGGAATCCAAATCGCAGCACCTGATCTTCTCCGGCCCGCCCGGTACCGGTAAGACCACGATCGCCCGCGTCATCGCGAAGATCTTCGCGGGCCTGGGCGTGGTCGAGAATCCGGAAGTGATCGAGGTGTCGCGCAACGATATGGTCGGCACCCACCTCGGCCATACCGCACCCAAGACCAACGCCCTGATCGATTCCGCGCTCGGCGGTGTGCTGTTCATCGACGAGGCCTACACCCTGATCCAGGAGGGACTGTCCGGCGGCGACGCCTTCGGTAAGGAAGCCGTCGACACCCTGCTGGCGCGGATGGAGAACGATCGCGACAAGCTGGTGGTGGTGATCGCCGGATACGAGGATCAGATCGACCGGTTCCTGGCCTCCAACGACGGTCTCGCCTCGCGCTTCACCAAACGCATCCGCTTCTCCAGCTACGGTGGCGACGAACTGGTCCAGATCGCCGATCATATTGCGCGCAAGAAGGATTCGCTGCTGTCCGAACAGGCGCGCGAGGTGCTGCGGGAACGCTGCGATCAGCTCGCCTCGCAGACCAAGAACGGACGCCGGCTGATCGATCTGGCCGGCAACGGCCGGTTCATCCGCAATGTCGTCGAGGCCGCCGAGGCCGAACGCGACTACCGCTTCACCCGCGAGAACGTCGATATCGCCGCACTCACCAACGAGGAATTGATGACGATCGACGCCTTCGACATCGCCGCCGCGCTGTCGGGTTTGGCGCCGGCCGCGACCAGCTGACGCCATGGCGCGATTCCGGGTGGTGACCAAGCACCAGATATCGGGGTGGCGGTTCCTGCTGCGCCGGATCGAGCACGCGCTGGTGCGGCGCGAGGTCTCCATGATCGACGATCCGCAGCGTGGCCGATCCACCGCGCTCTCGATCGGAATCGCGCTGGCCTGCGTCGTCGTCGCCGGCGCCGCGGTGATGGCCTTCTTCAAGCCCGCCAAACAGGTCGGCAATGCCGACATCGTCGCCGACAAGAACAGCGGCGCGCTCTACGTGAAGGTCGCCGGGCGACTGCATCCGGCGCTGAATCTGACCTCGGCGCGGCTGATCAGCGGTAAGGCGGCCGACCCGGTGCCGGTCTCCCAGCAGGAACTGGACAAGTATCCGCGCGGCCCATGGGTGGGAATTCCGGGTGCCCCCGACAGCATCGTCGGCAGCACCGACAGCGATTCCTCGTGGACGGTGTGCGACACCACGCGCACCGGTGCGGACGCACCGATCGACCGCACCACCGGCCTGCCCACGACCGCCGGTTCCGCGGTGGTCACCACCGCCATCGGCGGCCCGCTGACCGTCGACGACGAGACCACCCACGCGCTGTCCGGCGATCAGGCGCGACTGCTGCGCAACGGTTCCATCACCTGGCTGGTCTACGACGATCGCGACAAGGGCGTGGTGCGCGCGGCGATCGATCTGCGCGACTCCGCGGTCACGCTGGCCCTCGGTATCGACGCCACCATGCCGATTCCGCAGGCCTCGCGCGGCTTGATCGAGGCGATACCCGAGATGCCTCCGCTGCGTGTGCCCGACGTGCCCGGCGCGGGCGGGGTCACCACGCTCTCGTCGGGCCTGTCGGTGCCCGTCGGATCGGTGCTGAGCGTGTCGAGCCCCGACCGCCCCTCCTCCTATTATCTGGCCTCGCAGTCGGGCCTGGTGCAGATCAGCGCGGTGCTGGCCGCTGTCGTCCGCAACGCCGATTCGCACGGCACGGCCACCACCATGGCGGTCGGCCCGGACGTGGTCGCCGCGAATCTGCGACCCGGAACCTGGCCCGGCACAGAGGATTATCCGGCGCGGGCCGTCCAGGTCGTCGACGCGAACCGCTACGGCGTGACCTGCTACCACTGGTCCCGCGGCGGCCGTGACCCGAATGCGAGCACCCAGGTGTTGTACGGGCGACGGCTCCCGCTGACCGCCGAACAGCAGAGCCGGATCGTCGGCCTGGTCACCGCGCCGGCTTCGCACGGTGCCACCGCCGACACCGCGTATCTGCCCGGCGGCACCGGCCGGTTCGTCCAGGTCACCGGAGCCGATCCGGCCTCGCCGCTGCGGGAGTCGCTGTACTGGATCTCCGACAGCGGCGTGCGCTACGGCATCGATGTGGCTCCGGGCGCCATCGGCGATCAGACCCTGGCCGCGCTCGGTCTGCGGTCGCCGCTGCCCGCGCCGTGGAGTGTGGTGTCGCTGTTCGCGGTCGGCCCGGTTCTGTCCCAGCGCGACGCCCGCGTCCAGCACGACGGAATTCCGTCCGACAAGTCCGCGGTCGGTCTGCCACAGCAGTCGGAAGGTGGGGGTCCATGACCAGCACACGCCGCTTCGTCCGCCCGGCCCGTGCCGAACGCGGGCCGAAGGCGCCGGCGGTCACGGAGCTACGGTTGCAGCCGCCCACCGAATTGCCCAAACCCGTTCCGCCGTCCCGGATTCGGATGATCATGCCGGTCGTCATGGTCGCCGGTATGGGCGGGATGATGGTGATGATGTTCCGCAGCGGTGGCGGAGCCGTCAACCCGATGATGATGTTCTTCCCCGTCATGATGCTGGTGTCGATGTTCGGCATGATCGGTGGCGGCATGGGCGGCAACGGTTCCGGCGGCGCCGCCTCGCTCAACGAGGAACGCAAGGATTATCTGCGGTCGATCGGGGAGAACCGCAAGACGGTGCACACCGCCGAAGCCGAGCTCTACACCTACTTGCGCCACACCCACCCCGGCCCGGCGGAGATCGCCCGCCTGGTCGGCGGTAAGCGGATGTGGGAGGTGCAGGTGGCCAGCCCGCAGTTCCTGCGGGTGCGAATCGGCCGGGGGCGCATCGCGAATCAGGTCCGGGTGATCGTGCCCGAGGCCGCCCCGACCTCCGATCTCGATCCCGTCGGCGTCGTCGAGGTCACGCGGTTCGCCAAGGCGTACTCGACCGTGGGCGGTATGCCGGTCGCGATCAATCTGCTGTCGGCCCCGCAGGTGGGATTCGACGGCGATCAGGACGCGGTGGCCGGGCTCGTGCGCGCGATGATCGCGGAGATCGCGGTGCTGCACGGACCGGACCAGGTGGCCGTCGCCGCCGTGCTGGCCGATCCCGACGCCCCGCAGTGGGCGTGGCTCAAATGGCTTCCGCACACCCAGCATCCGAGTGAGACCGATGCCATCGGCTCCAGCCGGATGGTCTATCGCACGGTCGCCGAACTGCGGTCGAAGGTGCTCGCCGGGCTCAACCGCGGCCCCTTCTCGGCCAACAGCCAGCCCACCCTGGATCGCACGCACTACATCCTGCTCGTCGACATCAGCGGGCCGGCCAGCGAACGCGACGTCTCGGGCGTGGACGGCTGCACGTGGGTGCGCTTGGGCAGCACCGAGCAGAGTCTGCCGCGCGCATTGAAATTCACCGTCTCCCAGGATCGCGAACTGCACGAGGTGACCGCACGGGGGCTGCGCCGGGTGGGTGTCGCCGACACGATCTCGGTTCCGGCGATGACGGCCCTGGCCCGCGGCCTGTCACCGTTCCGGCTGTCCACCGTGGTGGAGGCGGTGGTCGCCGAACAGGCCGGGACCGGGACCTCGTGGGAGGAGATGGTCGGGGTCCTCGATCCCGGTGCGATCCGCGCGGAGCGGCAGTGGCCGCGCCGCCGCGACATCGACCGCGCCCGGCTCAACATCCCCTTCGGCCACGACCCCGCCGGACAGGTGGTCTACCTCGATATCAAGGAGTCGGCCGAGGAGGGCATGGGCCCGCACGGCATGTGCATCGGCGCCACCGGCTCCGGAAAGTCGGAATTCCTTCGGACCCTGGTACTTTCGGCGGTCGCGACCCACTCACCGGATGTGCTGAACCTGCTGCTGGTCGACTTCAAGGGTGGTGCGACCTTCCTCGGCTTCGACCGCCTGCACCACGTGACGGCGGTCGTCACCAACATGGAGGAGGAAGCCGATCTCGTCACCCGTATGGAGGACGTGATCAACGGCGAGATGGCGCGCCGGCAGCGAGTTCTGCGCGATGCCGGCAACTTCGCCAACGTCGCCGATTACGAGCGTGCCCGCGAACAGGGCGCGCAACTGGCGCCGCTGCCCACCCTGCTGATCATCCTCGACGAGTTCGCCGAACTGCTCGAACAGCATCCGAACTTCGCGAAACTGTTCGTCGCCATCGGCCGGCTGGGCCGCTCGCTGCGCATCCATCTGCTGCTCGCCTCGCAGAAGGTGCCCGCCAACCGGATGGGTGAGCTCGAGGCCCACCTGTCCTATCGAATCGCGTTGCGCACCAATCAGACCAGCGATTCCCGCGACGCCATCGGCACCGCCGACGCCTACCACCTGCCCAAGAAGCCGGGTTCGGGATATCTGCGGGTCGGCGCGGGCGATCTGCAGCGGTTCCAGGCCGCGTATGTGGGCTCGCCCTATATCCCGCCCGCGCAGGCGGCATCCCCGGCCGATGCGCAGCGGGCCCGGCGCCCCGGCGGCGGATACAAACCGCCGCAACGGTTCACCACCGCCCATGTCGTCGCCGCCCGTCCGGAACCGGTCGTCGAGCCGCGGCTCGTCCTGCCCGAATCCGAGGACGAGAACGACGCGGTGACGTTGATGGAGACCGTGCTCGCGCAGCTGGCCGGGCACGGGCGTCCCGCGCACAAGATGTGGTTGCCGCCGCTGGGCGTGCCGCCGACGCTGGAACGCCTGGTCACCGCCGTTCAGCCCGGGGCACTGCAGATTCCGCTGGCGATCGTGGACAAGCCGCGTCAGCAGCGTCAGGACGTGTGGACCGTGGATCTGTCGGCCGCGGGTGGTCACCTCGCCGTGGTCGGTGGACCGCAGTCGGGCAAATCGACCGCGCTGCAAACCCTGGTGATCGCGACCGCGCTGACCCACAGCCCCGAACAGGTGCAGTTCTACTGCCTGGACTTCTCCGGCGGTCTGTCCGGTCTGCGCGGGGTGCCGCATGTGGGATCGGTGGCCTCGGCGCGGGAAGGGGACCGGATCCGGCGGACCTTCGCGCTGATCACCAATCTGATCGCGCACCGGCAGACGTTGTTCAGCGAGCTGGGAATCGACAGCATGCGTGAATTCCGCCGCCGGCGTCAGTCCCCGGCGGAATCGGCGGAGTTGACCGCGCGCGGTGACGCCCACGGTGACGTCTTCTTCGTCATCGACGGGTGGGATATCGGATTCTCGGTCAACGGGCCGTATTTCGACGAATATCTGCCCGTGATGGAAACCATTGCGCTGCAAGGCCTCAACTACGGAATCCATCTGGTGGTCAGCAGTTCGCGATGGGCGGCCATCCGCCCGAACGTCAAGGATCTGCTGCAGACCCGGCTGGAATTGCGGCTCGGCGATCTCACCGACACCGTCTTCAACAATCACCGCGCGGTGGTCGCCTCCATTCCGCCCGACCGTCCCGGTCGCTGCATTTCGACCGACGGCCTGCACATGCTGACCGCGCTGCCCCGCATCGACGGTTCCGGCGACGCCGATACCGCGGCACAGGGTATGAGCGCGGCGATCGCGGAATTGGAGCGGCGGTTCGAGGGCCGCCGCGCGCCCGCGGTCAAGTTGCTGCCGGCCCAGATCACCATGGCCGAGATCGTCACCGGCCGCCCGGCGCCGCAGACACTCGCCCAACGACTGATGCTGCCGTTCGGGGTCCGGGAATCCGATTTGAGTCCGGCCACAGTCGATTTCGGGACGTCCACCCATTTCGCTGTCATCGGCTCGCCGGGCTGCGGCAAGTCGACGGTACTGGCCGCGCTGCTGGAATCGATTCGAACCCAGTTCACCCCCGCACAGGCGGTGGTGGTGCTGGTCGATTACCGGCGTCAGCATATGGAGGCGATTCCGGACGAGCAGCTGATCGGTTATCTGACCAGCGAGCGCGATCTCATCGACAGCCTGCCTGGTTTCGCTCAGACGATGCGTGCCCGGCGCCCACCGGACAACGTCACTCCCCAGCAGTTGCGGGAACGTTCGTGGTGGAACGGCCCCGAGGTTTTCGTGGTGGTCGACGACTATCACATGGTCTCGGCGCGCGGCGGGCTCAATCCGCTGGATCCGTTGAAGGACCTCATCGTCGACGGCCGCGACACCGGATTCCATCTCATCGTCGCCCGCAATATCGCACAGGCCGATATGGCCTTGTACGACAACGTCCTCGGTCAGATCAAGAATCTGAACAGCTCCGGATTCATCATGGACGGGTCGAAACTCGACGGCATGCTGATCGGTGATGTGAAGGCAACCAAACAACCGGTGGGCCGGGGCATCTTCGTCGAGCCGCTGCAGTCGCGCCGGGATCTGGTCCAGGCCGCGTGGGTGCCACGGCCGGAATAGAGCGGAAAGATGTGGCCTATCCCGCACAACATTCCCAAGGGCGGGAATGCCATAGCGTTCTTTCTGTAACCGCTCACACCAGAGTCGGCGGCACTCGTTAGGAGACCTCCATGTATCTCCAGTTCAGTCCGGAAGTCATCGCGGCTGTCTACACCACCAACACCGCGACCGCCTCGACGTTGGCCGAACTCATGCGCCTGGCATCGGTGGCCAGTGAACCGATTCCGGCCGGTGCGGACCCGGTCAGCGTCGGCCTGTCAGCGGCGTTCAAGAGCTACAAGTCCGGCTACTACAACATCACCGACAACGGCATCTCGAAGTTCCACGAGGGCAACGGAAAACTGCCCGAGTCGATCCACAGATACGAATTCGGCGATTCGGCGGGCGGGGCCCGGGTCAAGTCCGCCGAACCCGGCATCGTCTACATCTGACACACCCTTCGGGAGTTCGCGATGGACGCAGTGACCGGCGCGGCCGCCGGACTCGGCCAGGTCGCCGGTGATGTGAAGGCAAGTGCGGAGGCCGCGGCCTCGCTCGCCGGCATGGCCGGTGCCGCGGTCAGTTTTATCGAGGGGTTCGACTTCGCCGCGCTCCCACCGGAAGTGAACTCCGCCCGGCTGTTCGCCGGGCCGGGGCCCGAGCCCATGGAGGCGACCTCGATCGCGTACGAGGCGGTCTCGGAAGCCTTGATGGCGGCGGCGACCGGCTTCGAGGGCTCCAACGGTGTCATGCAGGTCGCCTGGGAAGGCGAGGCCGGTACCAAGGCGCACACCGCGTTCAGCCGGCACACCGAGTGGTATCGGCAACAGGCCGTCGTCGCCAAGCAGACCTCGATGATCGTGGGCGCCGCCGCGGCCGCCAACCACGGTGCGCGCCTGGCGATGCCGCCGCTGCCGATGATCCTCGCCAATCGGGCCATGAGCGTCGCACTGGCGGCGGCCAGTGGGGCGACGATGGGCGCCACGGAACCGCTGATCGCGGCGAACGAGCTGGCCTATGCCTTCATGTGGGAGCGGGCCGCCGAAACCATGTACACCTACCAGGGGATCTCGAGCGGCCTGATCGGCGCGCTGCCGCCGCCGACGGTGGCGCCCACGATCGCCGGCGACGGTGGTGAATTCGGCGGTCCTTCCGGCACAACGTATTTCGACCCGCCGAACACCCCGGGTGGCGGCCCCCCCGGCCACACCGGGCCGTCGGGTCCCGGCGGCGGGCCGAGCGGCCCCGGCGACGGCCCGGGCAGCGGACCCGGCGACGGGTCGGGAGACATGGGTAGTGGCCACGACCCGACGTCACCGGGTGGCGGCTCCACCGACCCGGCCGATACCGGCGTCGACCCCACCCAGACCCCACCGGGCGGGACCGAGGCCGAGAACGCGGTCTCCGATGTCAACGACGCCATGTCGTCGATGACCGATTCGCTGGGTAACTCCGGCGGCGACGGTAACTATCTGACCCAGGAACAGCACGGCTTCTACGGAACGTCACCGTATTCGACCACCCTCATGGGGCTCAACGGCGGTGTGGGCAGCGCGGTCACGTTCTCGATGGCCCGCAGTGGGCTGGGCGCCGTGCCCGCCTCCGGCGCCGGATTCCGGATGCCGGCCAACTGGAATCCCATGGGGGCGAGAGCATTCGGCGCACTGCCCACCGAACCGCCCACCGGGCCGGTGCCGCCGCGGAACGTCCCGCGGGGCGCCGTGGCGCCCAAGGCGCGGATGCGCCGGCGTCGCGACGACGAGAAGAAGCCCTCGAAGGTCTTCGTACCCGGTGAGCACGACGAGGTGCCGGTGCTCGAGCAGGCTCCCGTGGTCGGGGTCATCGAATACGCCGACGACGACCACACGATCGACGCCGTACCCGAACTGGTGCCCGCCTTCGGTGTGCTCGAACGCGTCGAGGACGAGCCGGTTCCGGTCTCGATGGATGTCCCCGGTGAATACCGGAGCCGCGACTAGTACGCCGGGAGCCGACGGGCCTCCCCTCAACGTCTCCGCCGGGCGCGGAGCCGACTGTGAATCGAACCTCGAAAGGAATGAGAAATGACCAATCCCAATGTGATGCAGGGTACATCGGACGACTGGAACACCGCCGCCACCAAGACCGCTCTGGCGGCCGGTGAGCTGGAGAATCAGCTCCGGACGTTGGATGCGACTCGGCACGGATTGAACACCGCGGTGCGCAGTCAGCACACCGGTACGGCGATCGACAGCACTCTCGCTGATCTGCACACCAGCGGGACGAACCTCTGGCGGGAACTGGATCGGATCCAGAACCAGATCCAGAAGCGCGGTGGCCAGGTCGACTACGACGACCTCGACGCCGCGCAGAAGGTCATGGCCCACGACGGCAGCGACGGCGTTCTCAACGCCACCGATGGTTCCGGGCCGGCCTCGTCCGGAAAGATCTCCCTGTCCTCGCTCACGTAAACCCCTGCTGCCCAGCAGATCTCATTCTTCGAAAATACGAAAGGTTCGATGAATCATGGCCGGAAATATGTACTTCAACTTCGCCCACGTCGATGAGCACCACACAACGCTCAAAGGACTCGGCCAGGCGATGGAGGACAATGTCAACCACCTGCGAAACCTGCAGCAGACGCTGGCGAGTCTCCTCGGCGGTGCTACGTCGGAGGCATACCAGGAGGTCTCGGGGAATCTGAACAAGTTGCTGGCAGCCCACCAGGCGAACCTGGTCAAGCTGAACACGCAGATCCACTTCGCCGCCGGTAGCCAGGGTATGGTCCAGACCGCCGACAAGGCCAGTGCCGCGAGCATGCGTGGATGATGCGATCGAGGATCCGGTAGCGATCGATCTGAATGTCGATGCCGCCCTGGTGCTTCGGCATCTGGTCGGCATCGACTCCTATCCTCCGGTCCTGGCACTGATGCCCAACATCTACCGGATCGAGGATCGGGACCGGGTGCACGCCGTGGTCACCGATCAGCTGATTGAGGCCGGGATGGTGATCGATGGCCGGGTGCACCCGACCATCGAGCATTGGCTGCGATGCCTGTACCGGCCGGATGTGGAATTGGTCGCCCGGATCATCGATACCGGCCTGGACGGCGGCCCGAAGGATATGCTGCGGCTGTCGCTGGTTCGTTCCGGTGAGACACAGGTGCTCGCGGTGCGGTCCGACGACCACGTCGTCATCCAGACGGTACCCGCGGGCGAGCGCCGCCTGGACGCGCTGACCGGCGCGTTGACGGCCGCGTTGGGACCGGCCGACGCCCTGGAGTTCACGCCGCTGTCGGCGTGGGCCGAGGACTTCGCCGAGGTTCCGGCCGAGCCGGCCGAACGACGCCGGACACTGGTCGAACTCGGCGCCGAATCGCGGACGGCGAGTCTGCTCGCCCGGGTGATGAACGAGATCGTGCGGCGCGCGGAGATCGTCGTCACCGAGCACCACGACGGTACTACGCCGCGACCCGAGGTCTGTATGACCGTGCTCGACACCGTGTCGGGCCGAATCGTCGTGACTCCGAGTATGGCGCTGGACGGTCGGATTCGGGCGACGTACGCGCCCGGGGACGACGCGGCGCTGCACGCCGGCGTCGCGGCACTGGTCGACCTGTTACCCGGCCGCAGCTGGTTCGAAACCAGTCGCGCCGAATGAGAGTGCCGGCCGGGCGTTTTCGGAGAGGATGAGGGACATGAACCGAGCACCGAGTACGAAT
This sequence comes from Nocardia aobensis NBRC 100429, assembly GCF_000308375.1. GTDB lineage: Bacteria > Actinomycetota > Actinomycetes > Mycobacteriales > Mycobacteriaceae > Nocardia > Nocardia aobensis. The sequence goes on from NZ_BAFQ01000266.1 coordinate 13,696, forward strand.
GGGCATGCGGCCGAGGCCGTCCGGGCTCGGGGCGGTTACGACGCCTTCTTCGCGGCGGTGCCCGATCAGCCGGGCCCGGCGCACACCGGTGACTCCGGGGCCTCGACGTCACAGGCCTCGACCTCGATGGCCGGACATGCGCCCGCGGCAGCCGGTTCCGCCGTGCAGCCGTCGAGCGAACCGGGCGGCGGCGCGAGGCCCGCCGACCCCGTACGCCCCGCCGCGCC
>NZ_BAFQ01000265.1 GCF_000308375.1 Nocardia aobensis NBRC 100429
GCCTGTGCCAGCGCCTCGTCGCCGCCGACGGCGCCCGCCCCGCCGCCCTGTGGCTGAGCGCGCCGATGCTCGACGACCGCACCGCCGCCCGCCGCGACCTGGACGCCCTGCGGCATCTCGGCTGGACCAACGACAACAACCTCTACGGCTGGAGCAGCTACCTCGCCACCCCACCCGGCGCCACCGACATGCCCGAATTCGCCGTAGCCGCCCGCCGCGGCGACCTCACCGGCACCCCGCCCACCTGGATCGGGGTCGGCACCATCGACCTGTTCCACGACGAGGACGTGGCCTATGCGGAGCGTCTGCGCGCGGCGGGCGTGGAGGTGGAGCTCGATATCGTGCCGGGAGCACCCCACGGTTTCGACAGCTGGGCGCCCGGGGCGGGACTTGCGCGCGAATTCCACGCACGGGCCCGCCGGTGGCTGGCTACGACGATGGGGTTGACGGTTCACGAGCGCGCGCACCCCTGATCGTCGTCTCTCCGAGCAGCTTGCCTCAGATGCTCGTGCCGGGTTAACAAATCGTGCAAACCTCCCCGATTTGTGCGGGATTCCGGCTTTTGTGCGGAGGTTTGCACGATTAGTTCAGCCCGGTCGACTGACACTCGAGGTTCGGTCTTGCCGGATCGCGGCTGCTGGCCGAGGTCTTGTCCGAGTCGAGTCCGCGGTGAACCTGACCGGGCCTCGCCGGCACATCGGCACCTGGCGAGCAGGACTGTCAGTGGCGCACCGACGACGCTTCGGACATGCCTCCCGAAGCGATGGTGCCGGTCATGCTCGATGACCCGGACATCTACACCCAGGTCGTTCTCCCCAACCAGACGGAGCCTGGACAGGCGTGTCGAGCCGCGACCTCGGTCACGACGCGGGTGCCGTCCGATCTGGCTCCGCGGTGTAGTTCACGACGGTGCATGGTCTTCGGCAGGATCGAATACATTGCGAACCAGAGGCTTTCGTGTCGTCAGCTTCGGGTGTTCTTGCGGTGGGTGGCGTTGAAGCGTGCCTTCTTCTGGCGGTTACCGCAGGTGTTCATATCGCACCATTTGCGGGTGCGGCTCTGGCTGGTGTCGAAGAAGGCGGCTCGGCAGGTCGGCGAAGCGCACAGGGCCATTTTTCCGTCTCGTTCGCCGGAGATGATGTCGATCGCGTCGGCGGCGACGACGCCCAGGGCGTCTTCTACGCAGGAGGGCGCGCTGAGTCGCCATCGACGTGTCCCGTCGGGCGTCAGGATTGCTGCGGCCCGGCCCTGAATGCTGCGGTCGTTGATGATTCGGACGGCCGACGCGGGGAGCGCGTCGCCGAGTGCGGCCGCTGTCGCGGCGGCGTGAATTGCTTCCCTCAATTCCCGGGCAAGGTCGAGCTGGGTGGTGGTGCAGGAATCCACGGCCAGGCCGTTCACCTCCAGCCAATCGACGAGTCGCTGCGGTGTGGGAATGCGCTCCACAGGCTCGCCGTGCCGCTCCGACAGGGTCCCCGTGAAGCTGGTCGCCAGCACGGCGCCGAGGCGGAAATCAGGAAACCCAGCAGGCATAGAACCACCTTAGCTGGTTGCGGCCTGTCCCACCGCTGTGTTAGAACCGTCTTAGCCGGTTCACGACAGGCGGTAGCCGGTTCCGCGATGACCAGGAGGTCTCATGTCCGCACTCGGCCACCTCGATCCGATGTCCACGTCCGATTCCATCGACGTACAACCATTCGAAGCCCGCGCCACCGACGCCGACCTCGACGACCTGCGAGCACGATTGGCCGCCGCTCGGCTACCGGAGGCCGAGACGGTCTCCGGCACCACGCCCGGCTCCCAGCGATGGGCACAGGGCATTCCTCTTGCCGACCTGGTCGATGTCGTGAATTACTGGCGCACCGAGTACGACTGGCGGTCGTTCGAAGAGCGCCTCGATCGAATCGGCCAGTACCGCACCACGATCGATGGCCTGGGAATCCACTTCCTGCACCGGCGATCCGCACGCGCGGATGCCACTGCTCTGATCCTGACGCACGGCTGGCCGGGCAGCATCGCCGAATTCATCGATGTAGTAGACGAATTGGCGGATCCGAACGACGCGGCCGCGCCGGCGTTCCACGTCGTGGTCCCGTCGCTACCGGGCTTCGGGTACAGCGATAAACCGGCCACCACCGGGTGGGGCACCGAAAAGATCGCGGCCGCATGGGTGAAACTGATGGAAAGGCTCGGTTACCGGACGTTCCTGGCCCACGGCGGCGACTGGGGCGGCAATATCACCACGGTTCTCGGCGGCAGATTCCCGGAACACGTTCTCGGCATCCACTCGCTGTTCGCGGAAGCGCCACCCGGGATGCCAACGGACGGTCTGACCGCGACCGAACGCCAGTGGGCAGAGGAAACCCGTCATTTCTGGCGCCACCGCGCCGCATACGCGAAACAGCAGGCCACCCGGCCGCAGACCATCGGCTACTCGCTCGTCGACTCACCGGTCGGACTCCTCGCCTGGATCCTCGACAAATTCGCCGAATGGAGCGACACCGAAGACAGCCCGTTCGAAACGATCTCCAGGGACCGCATTCTCGACGACGTCACCCTGTACTGGCTGACAAGCACCGGCGCATCCGCAGCCCGCATCTACTACGAAAGCCACAACTCGCTCGACCCCGACCTCCGCGTCGACGTCCCCTCCGCGATCACCATGTATCCCCACGACATCGAAAAGTCCCCGCGCCCTTGGGCGGAAGAGCGGTACCGCCAGATCGTCCGGTGGAACGCACCCGAATTCGGAGGACACTTCCCCTCGCTGGAAGTTCCCGAGTATTTCGTCAACGACCTGCGAGAAGGTCTCGCCGCGGTACTGGCCGCCCAGCGGTGAACACGGCGGGAGGCCGAGTTCGCCATTCGTACCGCCTGCGGCGTGCCGGCAACCTAGTAGCACGCACGTGGCGTGGGTTCGGCTCTCGATCGGCGCGGATGAGCCACACCACCGCAGACTGGTCGGGGCCGGCCGGCCGCCGGGCCCTTGACACGGCGTCGGGCGTGGCGTTTGACTGGTGCACTACCTTGTGTTACCTCGCACGATGATTCGGAGAGGTTGACGTATGCAGAGCATCGGGTTGGCTTGTCTCGGTCGTCGGCGGGGATCGAGCTGCCGTGGAATCAGTGGGGTGGCGGTACTGGTCGGGCTCTGCATCGTTTCGCTGGGGGTGGATCGGACGGCGACGGGCGAACCGGTGGCAACCGTTGCCGGCACCGGGTTCGCCGTTCCCTTCTCCGGTGCGCCGGGATATGAGCAGGTGGCGCCGACGCAGATGGTGAGTACGGATCAGTTGAATCAGCCGCTCGGGGAGGCGGCGGCGGATCGGGTCGCCGCGCGGATCGGGCTGGACCGCGCGGATGCGTTGACCGATCAGCAGTATCAGGACCTCAGCTCCGGCGGGGGAGTCGGCGGTGATCGTGACGCGGCGAATGTGATCAACGCGTGCGTCGACATCCTCGCCAATACGGTCGGCCGCCCGATCTATTCCGATGTCGCGGGGCAACGCACGCCCTCGACTCTGGGCAGCTACGGGCTGTATGTGAATCCGAGCGGCATGTTGGAGAGCCCGGCCAACGCGGACGCGCCGACACGGCAGGTGAACACCCTGATCGCGCCCGGCGGATATGTGGGTAACTGGTTGCGGGACAACGGCGCGACTCGGAGTCTGGTCGCGCTGTACCGGTCCGCGTATACGGTGCAGGCCGCCTACGGATTTGTGGCGCAACAGATTTCGGGTGCGGACCAGCTGGTCACCAATACCGAGGGAAATCTGAGCACCGTGGTCGGCATGTCGATGGCGCCGCCGCTGTGGACCGTGAACTTCGCGCTGATCTACATTCTGAAGCCCTCGCTGGCGGCCGCGATGCCCGCCTACTGGGCACCCATTCCGGGCCCGGTGGTCGACGCCGTCAAGGCGAGTCCCACCGGGCAGGTCCCGTTCGCGGAGTACGCCTCCTATTTCCGGTGAGTCGCGAACGCGGTTCGGCACGTGGCGATCGGCCGCAGTCCAGCAATCCGGTCGCGATTAGAGTCGGGGCATGAGTAGCGAACCGCTTGCACTGCCCGCGGCCGGGTGGCCGGACTGGCTCGGCGATTACGTCCGCGACCGGCTGCGGACGGCGGCGGACACGGTCGAGCAGTTGAAGGCAGCTACCCCGGGCGACACCGCGGATGTGCTCGGATTGTGGAACGACGCCGATATCGCACTGCGCGAGGCCGATTCGGCCGCGCACCTGTTCGCCGAAGTCCACCCCGATTCCGAGGTGCGCCGGCTGGCCGAGGAATTGGTGCAAGACGTCGACCGAGCCAGGACCGAGCGAGATCTCGACCGCGACCTCTACGACATCGTCGTCGCCACCGACTCCTCGCACCTGGACGAGGTGTCGGCGCGCATGCGCGAGCATGTGCTGCGCGATTTCCGGCGCAGCGGTGTGGACCGCGACGAGGGAACCCGGGGGCGGCTGCGGGAGATCTCCGAGCGGCTCACCGTGCTCGAACAGGAATTCGGCCGGGCCATCCGTGAAGACGTCCGCTCGATCCGGGTCGCGCCCGGCACCCTCGACGGACTGCCCGCGGATTTCGTCACCGCACATCCGCCCGCGGCGGACGGGCTCGTCACGGTCACCACCGACTATCCGGACTATCTGCCGCTGCGCACCTACGCCCGGGATGCCGATGCCCGCCGCGCCCTCACCGTGGAGTTCGAAAGCCGCGGGTGGCCCGCCAACGACGCTGTGCTGCACGAGATCCTGGATCTTCGGGCCGAGAAGGCCCGGCTGCTCGGCTTCGACAGCTGGCCCGATTACGACGCCGACGTGAAGATGATCGGCAGCGGCCACGCCATCGCCGAATTCATCGAGCGCATCGCGAGCGCCGCCGACGCCGCGGGCCGGCGCGACCTCGAGACGCTGCTCGCCCGCCGTCGCGAGGACGAGCCCACCGCTACCTCCATCGACCGCTCCGAAGTCGGCTACTACACCGAACTCGTGCGCCGCGAGCAGTACGACGTCGACGCCCGGGAGGTGCGCCGCTATTTCGATTTCCCGAATGTGCGGGCGGGTCTGCTCGAGGTCACCGGCCGCCTGTTCGGATTGGAGTACCGGCCCGTCGACGTACCGCGCTGGCACGAGGACGTCGCCGTCTACGACGTCTACGCCGACGGTGAACGACGCGGGCGGATCTATCTGGACCTGCATCCCCGCGAGGGCAAATACAAGCACGCCGCGCAATTCGACCTCGTCGGCGGCGTCGCCGGGAAGCTCCTGCCCGAGGGCGTGCTGGTATGCAACTTCTCTCGCGGACTGATGGAGCACCAGCACGTCGTCACGCTGTTCCACGAATTCGGGCATCTGATCCACCACGTCGTGGGCGGGCACCAGGACTGGGCGCGCTTCTCCGGTGTCGCCACGGAATGGGACTTCGTCGAGGCCCCGTCGCAGATGCTGGAGGAATGGGCATGGGACGCAACCATTCTCGCCACCTTCGCCGTCGACGAGACCGGTGCGCCGATCCCTGCCGAACTGGTGGAGCGCATGCGGGCCGCGAAGGAATTCGGCAAGGGCATCTCGGTCCTCACGCAGGTCGGCTACACCGAGATCTCCTATCTGCTGCACCAGGATCGGCCGGCCGACCACGACCCGGTGGTTATCGATGCCGTGACGCGGCACAGCGGGATAGCCGCGGTGCCGCAGACCCATTTCCAAGCGTCGTTCGGGCATCTGGCCGGCTATACCTCGGCGTATTACACCTACCTGTGGAGCCTGGTGATCGCGAAGGATCTGTTCTCCGCGTTCGACGCCGGTGATCTGTTCGAACCCGTTGTGGCGCAACGGTATCGCGACCATATCCTCGCGCCGGGTGGTTCCCGCGACGCGGCCGATTCGGTGGCGGACTTTCTCGGCCGCCCGTTCACCTTCGACGCGTTCGCGGCCTGGCTGGACCGTGCGCCCACGCCTCATACCCCGGCGTAACCGACCGTCCAGCAAGCGCCCGGCCGCCCGACATCGGTGACTCGGCGGCGGTCCGCCCTACTTGTGCGTCCAATCGGGTTGCAGTAGATCCGCCACCCGGGTTTCGCGGCCGAGAAGCACGACATCGCGGAATTGCAGCAGGATGGCGCCGGTCGGTGCGTGGATCGTCATCGAGTCGCCGATCCTGAGCTGCAGCAGCCGGGAGCCGTCCGGCCGGTCGACCCAGTGCGGCACGTCGTCGGCCGCGAGCCGGTCGAGCCGCACGAAATGCACGGCATGCACCTCGTCGTCGTTGGGATAGAGGGCGCCGGGATCATCGAGCGCGACGACGATGGGGGTGATCGCGAAACCGGACGCTGCCGGGAAGTCGTCGAGCCTGCCCAGGACACTGGTGGGCGGGGCGACCAGGCCGATTTCCTCGTGCAGTTCGCGTAATCCCGCCGCGACCGCGGTCTCGTCACCGTCGACCCGGCCCCCGGGCAACGCCCACTGCCCCGCGTTGCGGCCGCGATAGGCGCGTTTGATCACGACCACGCACGGCCGGTCGTCGTGTTCCAATACACACAGCACAACGCTCGCGCGTCGCATTCCGGGCGCGTCCGCGACCGTTCGAAACTCGAACTCGCGCAAGCGGGCCGTGGCGAGTTCCCGGAAATCCTGCACACTCATACCTCGATGGTGTCAGTACCGGCCCCGGCGTGATCCGCCCGCCCCGCACGGACGGCAACCGATGCGCGCGGACTACCCGCTCGCCGAGTCGGTGCGCAAGTGCGTGCGTGCCCACTGCTCGAAACTGGTGAGGGGGATGCCGAGGGCGGTGGCGTAGTCGGGTCGACCGGGCTGGCCGGCCACATTCAGCCATTCGAGTGCGGCGCCCATGGGCGGCATGCCGGCAGCGACGGCCTGTGCCACCGTCATGTCCGGTGCCGCGAGGGAAATGCCGAGCGCGCGGGACAGGGTGGCGGCGATCTCGGTCATCGATAGGTAGTCGCTCGCCAACTCGAGTTCGACGCGGTCGAATCGTTCGGGTTCGGTGAGCGCCGCCGCGGCCGCACGGCCGATGTCGTCGACCGCGACCAGCGACAGCCGGGTCTCCGGCGCCAGGACGCTCACCAGGCCGCCGTCGACTCCGCGGGGAAACATGTACCGCATGGACGGCAGGAAGTTCTCCATGAATGTGCCCGGCTTCAGCAGGGTCCAGCGCGGAAACCCGGCCACGCGCACCGCATCCTGCACCGCGGCCTTTGCCGTCAGGGAGTCCTCGACGGCCCACCGGCCGGGGGCCCAGCCGGGAACGTCGGTGTGCTGACCGGCTCCGGTCACCGAGGTGTGCACGAACTGATCGACCCCCGCCATCCGTGCGCCGTCGATGAGAGTGACGCCCTGGGTGACCTCGCCGTCGAAATCGAAGCCCGCATCGGTGAGCGCGGGCATCTGCACGGAGAACACCGCGCGGGCGCCGTCGGCCGCGCGGATCACCGACTCGCGGTCGTGCAGATCGCCGGTGACCATCTCGGCTCCCAGCGATTCGATGTCCTTGGCGCGGGCGGTGTTTCGGTCGCGCACCAGGGCGCGGACGCGGACGCCGGCGGCGAGGAGTGCGCGGGCGGTGGCGCCGCCCTGCCGGCCGGTGGCGCCGGTGACCAGGACGGGTGCGGAATCTGTGGACATGGTGCACCTCTCGCTAAACGGCGGGGCCCGCTGTTTCTGTTTTCGGCTACGATATGGCGGGGCCCGCCGTTTAGCAACCCGGGAGGTGACGCGATGCCCGAACGCCGACGCGCTGATGCTCGCCGCAACTACGCGCTGGTGCTGGCCGTAGCCGAGAAGGAAGTCGCGGCGCACGGCGCCGGGGCGTCACTCGAGCAGATCGCGCGCGTCGCGGGAGTCGGGTCGGCGACGGTGCGGCGGCACTTTCCGACTCGCCGCGCGCTGCTGGAAGCGGTGTCGCGCACCCGGATCGACGCGCTGTGTGCCCGCGCGCGGGAACTCGCCGACGCCGAGGACAGCCGCGGCGCGCTGCTGGAGTGGTTGCGCGATGTCGTCGCCTACTGTGTCGGCGCCCGCGGGCTGGCGGTCGCGTTGTCCTACGACAGTGCCGGATCGGATCCGGTGCACGACAACAGCTGTGGGGCGGCGCTGGAAGAGGCGGGGGAGCCGTTGCTGCGCCGCGCCGCGCGGGAGGGCGCGGTCGCGACCACGTTCACGGTGGCGGACCTGATCACCCTGATCGTGGGGATCGCGCTGGCGACCGAACACGGCGCCGACCCGGCCGCACAGGCGGACCGGCTGTTCGGGTTGGTCGTCGCGGGCCTGAGCCCGCAGCAGACACCGGCAGACGCCTCCCCGGTGGCGGGGAAACGATGAGCCTGCGGCAATTCGAATACGCCCTCGCCGTCGCCGAGGAGGGGTCGGTGACGGCCGCGGCGGAACAACTGCACGTCGCGCAGCCGTCGATGTCGCAGCAGATCCGTTCCCGACCGCGAAATACGTTTTGCGACAGACAATGTCGTGTTTCGCGAGGCATATCTCGTCGGGTCTTCTCACGGAGGCCCGGTGACCGGCGAGAGGCGAAGACGGAATCCGAGCGGGCGGTAGAGGGAACTCCCATACCGCTCCGGCATCCGGAAAAGCGGTGGTATGCCGGCAGGCGCCCGCCTACCGCCCCCGGCGCACCTGATCGAACGGCACGTCCCGGTCGGCGGCGTATTCGCGGGGCATGCCCAGCACCCGTTCGCTGATGATGTTGCGGGCCATTTCGGTGCTGCCGCCGGCGAGGCTCCAGGCCTGGCGGTAGAGGTACTCCTGGCCGGCTCGGCCGAGGCCGGGTTCGCCGCCGGGGTCGCCCGTCGCGGCGGCGGCGCCGGCGATGCGCACGGCGGCGTCGGCCTGCAGCCACGAGTTGCGGGCGCTGAACAGGCGCACGATCGAACCGGCCGCGGGCGCCAGCTCGCCGGCGGCGATACGGGCGCCGACATGGGCGATGAGCTGGTCGTGGACCAGATTCATCGCGTGCGCCTCGCCGAGGTCCTCCCGCACGCGGGGGTCGGCGAATTGCCCGGTGCGGCGGGCGATGTCGAGCAGGCTGTGCACGTCGCGGCCGCTGTGCTGGCCGACGCCGCTGGCGTACGGGGAGCCGCCGCCGACGGCACTGCGTTCGTGCTGCAGCAGCCGGGTCGCCACCGCCCAGCCGCCGTCGACCTCGCCGACGACGGCGTCGGCCGGGATCCGTACGTCGTCGAAGAACTCCTGACAGAATTCGGTGGATCCGTCGACCTGGGTGATCCGGCGAATGGTCAGTCCGGGGGAGTTCACCGGCACCAGGAACATGGTCAGCCCGGCGTGTTTGGGCACCTGCCAGTCCGTGCGCGCCAGGCACAGCGCGTAATCGGCGGCGTAGGCGCCCGAACTCCAGATCTTGGAACCGTTGAGCACCCAGTCGTCGCCGTCGCGATCGGCTCGGGTGGTGAGCCCGGCCAGATCGGATCCGCCGCGCGGTTCGGACAGGAACTGCACCAGCAACTCCTCACCGCGCAGCGCGGCGGCGATGTGGGTGCGCTTCTGCTCCTCGCTGCCCATGTCGAGAAGTGTTGCGGCGCAGATGGTCAGGGTCGGAATGTTGAGCGCCAGCGGCATCTCGTACGGGCGCGACTCCTCGGTGAAGGCCCGCTGGTGGGCCGGGCTCAACCCCAGTCCGCCGTATTCGACGGGAAAGCAGATGCCGGCGAAGCCGCCGTCGTGGAGGATGCGTTGCAGTTCGCGGGCGCGGGCCCACACCTGCGGTGACTTCTGCTCGCCCGAGCGGACCGGCGGCGCGGGCGGCAACGTGTTCCGCAACCAGCGCCGGGCGCGGTCGCGGAAGCTGTCGACCGATTCGGTTGCTGCGGTGACGGTTTCGGTGGTGCTCATGCGGGGATCGTCTCCAGCAGATCGGTGAGCCGACGCCGGTGTTCGGCCGGGGTGCCGTAGAGGGCCCGGCCGAGCGTGACCCGGCGCAGATACAGGTGCAGATCGTGTTCCCAGGTGACGCCGAGCCCGCCGTGGATCTGCACGCATTCCTGCACGATCTCACCGGCCGTGGCGCCGACGAAGGATTTCGCGACGCTGACGGCCTCGGCGGTGTTCGCGGTGTCGTCGCCGAAGCTCGCGGCCGCGGCCCAGGAGGTGGCCCGGCACGCCTCGAGCGTGGTGGCGATATCGGCGGCTCGATGTTTGAGCGCCTGATAGGAGGCTAGCGGACGGCCGAAGGTGTAGCGGTCGAACATCCACTGCACCGTGGCCTCGAAGGCCCGCTGCGCGGCTCCGGCCATTTCCGCGGCGCTCAGCGTGGCGGCCACGAGCAACTGCTCCTCGGCGGCGGCCGCGGCGGCTTCGGGATCGCGGTGCACGACGGCGTCGCCGGCGACGCGGACGTCGTCGAAAACGACTGTGGCCGTGCGGCGTACGACGTCCAGCGTCCAGACCGGGGTGACCGTGACACCGGGTGCGTCCGTGGCCACGAGCAGTTGCACCGGGCCCTCGGGCCCCTGGGCGTCGACGACCAGCAGATCGGCTCGGGCGCCGTATTCGACGCGATCCTTCATCCCGGACAGCCGGAATCCGGCACCGTCGGGTATGGCCGCGGTCTCGAACGGAGCAGAGCGCAGACCGGCTCCGGGTTCGTAGTGGGCCCAGGTCGCAATCGCGGCGCCGGCGACAACGTCCGTGATCACAGTCTCGAACTCGCCTGTGCCGCGGAGCAATCCGGCCAGTGCGGTATTCACCGCCAGCAGCGGCCCCGGCGCGCAGGCGCGCCCGAATTCCTCGGCGATCAGCGCCAGGTCGGCCATCGGGGCGCCCGATACCGCCCCGCCGCCGAGCCGTTCGGGGACCAGCGGTGCGGTCCAGCCCAGTTCGGCGCCGCGCCGCCACCAGTCCCGGTCGAAGCCGTCGGGGGAGTCGGCGAGGCGGCGCACCGTGTCCACGGGCACGGTAGCGGCGAGGAAGTCGCGGGTGGTGGTCCGGAACAGTCGTTGGTCGGCGGTGGGAGCGGCAGTCACGAATTGGTCCTTACGCAGGGGCCTCCCGCGAACCCGGTGAGGTGTGCGGATATCGAGTTCGCGGGAGGCGGGGCACCCATCGGCGGCGACGAGAGGCCGGCGCGCCGCCGATGGGAGTGGTGGCCGGTCGACACCCCGGGGTGGCGACCGGAGTTTCTACAGCGGTTCCCAGAAGGTGATCTGGGTGGCCCTCGGATCGATCGCGGGGCTGAGGGTGGATCTGCCCTCGGCCGAGTTGGCGCGCAACTGTGTGAACACCGCCTCGGCGTCGCCGTCGATCTCGTACACCGCCAGATATCGGTGGGTGGCGCCCTGCCCCTCGAGCTGCGGGGCCCGATAGCGCGAACACGAACGGATGCCTTCGATCTGCAGCAGTTCGGGAATGTGCACCTCGGTGTACCAGGTGTTGTATTCGTCGTCCATCCCCTCGCGCGGGGTGGAGAAGACCAGCATCTGCATGGTGTGGACCTAACGATAAGAGATGGGGGACAACCGGATTCGGGTGTTCAGGCGCGCTGGGCGTACAGTTCTGCCCATTCCTTGCGCGGCCGGACGGTGAGATCGACATCGGCGGCCTGGGCCCGCAGCACGCCGACGCTCGCCTGGTCGCGCGGGATGTGCGCGAACGGCTCCCAGTTCAGGAAGCGGCAGGCGTTCTGCCAGGTGATCTTGTCGATATCGGCGTCGTCGGCGCCCGCGGCCTCGAGTTCGGCCAGGACGAATTCCGGGGCGTCGGGCCACAGCGAATCCGAATGCGGGTAGTCGCATTCCCACGCGATGATGTCGATGCCGATCTCGTGCCGCAGCTTCAACGAGGTCTTGTCGGTGACGTAGCATGCCATGACGTGCTCGCGGAACACGTCCGAGGGCATCTTGCCGCCGAAGTCGCGGCGCAGCCACTTCTGGTTGGTGTAATGGCGGTCCGAGCGGTCGAGGAAATACGGGATCCAGCCGATGCCGCCTTCGGACAGCGCCACCTTCAGTCCCGGATAGCTGCGCAACGCGGGACCCCACAGCAGATCCTGGATCGCGATCTGGGACACGCTGGGTGCCAGCACCATCAGATTGTCGATCGGCGCGTCCGGGGCCATGCGCAGGGCGCCGAAGCCGGGGCCGATGTGCAGGTTCATCACCAGGCCGGTGTCGGCGAGCGCCGCGAATACCGGACCCCAGTACTCGATGTCGTGATAGGAGGGGTGGCCCTCCACGTGCGGGATCTCCGACATGGTGACACCGT
>NZ_BAFQ01000264.1 GCF_000308375.1 Nocardia aobensis NBRC 100429
CCCCCTCCCCAGCTGCCGATCTGGAGTGCGCGGGCTTCGATGAACGAGTCGACCATGTGGCTCAGCGCATCTCGGTTCTTCGTCAGCTTGCGCCCCGCGAGTTGCCGATGCACCTCCGTTACGCGCAGCACCGTATGGCGGTCGAGTACATCGCGCAGTCGGCTTGCCAGGTCATGGTCGGCTTCGAGGTGTTCGCTCAGGGTGGCGCGGGCGCTGGCCGCTGTTTGTTCGAGATATTCGGGCTCGGCGGACCGAATGCGTTCCAGTCGCAGGCGCTGCCACAAGTAGAGCGAATGCTGGGCGACGAGAAGTAGTTTCAGCGTCTCCTTCAGTCGTCCTTTGTGAACGGCCGATTCGAGCTGGTCGGCACGTTTGTCCGCGGAGTCGTCCGGGTTGAGCTGATCGGTGAGCAGCAACGCGTGCCGGCGCAGTCGTTCAACTCCGACCTCCAAGTCGGCGCCGAGTGCGGCGATACTCGACCAATCGGTATCGGTGAGCACGACGCCCGAACCAAGCTCTTGAATGCGGCGCTGGAGGATGCGTCGGTGCCCGTATACGTCGCCGAGTCGTTGGGCGGAAGCCAGTCGGAGTACGTCATCGACCTTGTCCTCGATTTTGTCGAGACGTGCGATGATCCTGTCGGCAAACTGCTCAAGCGCCATCTGCACAGTCAATGCGGCGATGGCGGCCTGCCCGACTCCAGGCACCGCGGCCACCGGAGCAATCCTCGTGTTCGACAGGATTTTTCCCGTCTCGGCTGAACGCACGGTCCGGTGGAAGGTGACCACCGTTCCGGGGCGCGGTCGTCCGGACTTCTCCCAAACGTCGGCCCCGGGGAGGTAGCGGGCCACAGGTGCGCCAGTGGAGAGCAGCGCGGTCGTGACCGAACCGAGCGTCGTGCCGATCTGCACCGCGGGCAGTTCGGCTACCTCGGCGCGATTGTGTTGGTCCCACTCGTCGGCGAAATCAGTGAGTGCATCATCGCTGCCGATGACCAGTGCGCCGAACTCATCGGCGATTACTGCAATCTCAGAGTGATTCTGCTCATCGGAACCTGTTGCGGTATCGACCATTTGCGTCTGCGACCTTCTTGGCTCGGGTCTCTAAATGGAATGTATCGGGTCCCACCGACACATTTGCGCCGAAAGGCCCTGCGGTTTCGTACGAGGATCTGTCAGGCTCCGGGCCGTATGTGCGAGCCGATCCGGATGAGCCGTCCTTCCGCCAGACCGGCGGCGATGCACGCTTCCAACCGCTCCCGGCCAGCACCCCTGAGTCGTCCCTGGTTGAAAATCGTCAAAGTCGCGCGCATCAGCGCCTCATCGTCCAGGTCCGCGCTGGCGCAGGCAGCCCTCATGGCGCTGATGATTTCCTCGGGCGCAATATCGCTGAGCGGCCGAGTCATGCCTACCGGGGTGGTGCGGTAACCGGCCCACGTCGCCCTGTCGATCTGATGCGGCCACACGAACGTGCCGAGCGGGCCCGAGTGAACTAGCTCGGTGGGGACGCAGTCGATGACAAATAACTTGCGCGCGGCGGACACTCGGTCGTAGCCGAATCGATTCGCGACGACGCGCGCGAGTCGATCCAAAGCAATGGGTCCCTCGGTCTCCACGGTTTCTCGTACGGCATCGGTGATGATGCGCCGCACCGACGCCGACTTCGTTCGGTCGAGATCCGTCCGATCGCCGAGCGTTGTCGTCGATGCGGAGAGATAAGTGGTGCCTCGGCCGTTCCAGTCTCGCGCGGCCGGCTTGTTCACAACATTCGCCGCAGAGCCGAGGCTGCTCGCGATCGGCGCGCTTGCGACGAACTCCGGCTCATCCAGCTGCACCGAGCTGTAGGCCGACCCGACCGTCGAACTGTGTTCTGTCTCAGCGGCTACCACATCAAGCTGCCCGGATTCGTCCGCGGCCTCCGCTTCCATCTTCGCGATGAGGGCCGCCCGCTCTTCCGCTGCCGCGGCGAGTTCGGCTTCGAATGCCTCATATTTCGAGCGCGATGTTTCGATCGCGGCGTCGATGCGGTCGAGTACGGCGCTGCGGTTGTCGATCCAGTCTGGTAACCACACCCGCAGCGACGAACCCCAATGCATCATCGTTTCGAGCAGCCGCGGTGTCAGATCCCGGTCTGCGGCCGTCGGCCGTTCCGCCCACCGTGGGCCGTCGAGCATGATAGCCACTTGCCAATGCTCACATCCGGTTTCGCGTACGACGAGGTCGAGGACGAAGTCGGAGAGCCCGTAGTTCGTCTCCACCTCGTAGCCACGCTCGCGCAGTCCGGCGCAGATGTCTCTTTGAATGGGGTCGAGCCCGAGGCCGTCGCGGGGGTGTTCACCCGAGCTAGGTCCGTGCGATGCCATTTCGAGGTAACCGCGCAGGTGGGCCATACCAACGGATTTCGTCCGGGACAGGTCGATGTGCGATGGGTCGAACGAGGTGAACACGATGACCTTGCGGCGTGCCCGGGTGATCGCGACATTGAAGCGTTTTTCGCCGCCCGACCGGCTGAGCGGGCCGAAGTTCAGCGGTAGCTGTGTCTCGCCCGGCTTCGTCGAAAATGCGGTGGTGAACAAGATGACGTCGCGCTCGTCACCCTGAACGTTCTCCAGGTTCTTGACGAATATGCCTTCTTCGGCATCCGGCCGCAGGTTCTCGCGAACGAGCGGATCGTCGCACTCATCGAGCAGGTCCTCTACGAGAGTGCGTTGTTGGGCGTTGAACGTCACGACGCCGATGCTCTGGTGCGCCAGATGTGGTGTCGCCAAACGGGTTCGAATCTCCTCGACGACGGCTTCTGCTTCGACACGATTCGTGCGGTGCTCACGGCCACGATCCTCGCGGTTGAACTGCCCGGCGACGCGTCGCCATTCGACGCCCGCAGTGTTGTCTCCGCCGGGGGAGGGCAGGCTGGCGAGCCGCCCCTCGTAGTACTTCTGGTTGGAGAAGCTGATGAGTGTCTCGTCCTGGCTGCGGTAGTGCCACGACAACCACAGACGCGGAACGCCCGACTCGACACATTCGGTGAGGATGCTGTCCAGATCTTCCGGGGCGAGTTCGCCCTCCTCGTGCGCGTCGTCCTCATCGGACGCGGTGACCTGACCGAATGAGGTCGGCGGCATCTGCTGCGAGTCGCCGACGATGACTGCCGACCGGCCGCGACCGAGGGCGCCGATCGCTTGCGCCACGGTCACCTGCGACGCTTCATCGAATACGACGATGTCGAACGTCGCGGAGCCGGGCGCTATGAACTTCGCGAGCGAGGCCGGACTGACGAAAACACACGGGGTGGCCGCCAGAATGTAATCGGCGTACTTGTTCATCAATTGCCGGAAGCTGAGGCCGCCACGCTTTCTGTCCAGCGAACGTCGCAGTTCCCCGACTTCGCCGGTGAGCGAACCGGCTTGGAAGGGCCGCCGCTTGAGCAGTGTTGCAGCAAGGGCCTTGACCTGTTCGTGTCGCAGCAACTCCGCAGCGCGCACGAAGTCGTCGATTTCGCCGTCTCGAAGGTCGGAAAGAAAGTTGTTCAAGCCGGTCGATCGGCGGCGTTCGTCCAGCGATGTAGCAGCGGTTCCGCGGATGAAGGCCGCCGTTGCGTCGGCGGCCGGAATGCGCGCGGTCAGAAGTGCTTCCACGAACTCGTCGAGTCCTGCGCGGCGCAGGGGTGCGAGGTAGCTGGACATCCTGGACCAGTCGAGCAGGTGCCGCGCATTGAAAAGCTCGGCGTCTTCGATGAGTTCGCCACTCGTGCGCTTCCACGCGGTGAGCCAGTGTTCGCTGTTACGCCAGCGGGTCACATCGTCGTCGGTGGTGCCGAGACACTGTCGCAACTGGGTCCACGCGTCGCTCACTTCCTCGAGCAACCCGATCTCTCGATCGGCCGGGAAACCCGTAGTTTCGAGCAGACGCCACTCGTCGGGGGAAGAGTCGATGAATCGGAGCGTCGCGGCGATGTAGTCGAAGATCGGCCGCAGTTCTTCCGCGCTGCGGGGGGCGAGGGGATTCCAGCGCGCCGGCATGAAGGGTCCGAGCAGTTCCCCGGCGAGTGTCTGAGTTCGCGAAACGTGCTCGCGCGCACCAGGGATCGCCCGCAGCAGGGGCAGGACGCTCTGTGGTGCGAGATCGGCGCCTGGTTGAGCGAACGGAGCCATATTGCGCTGAAACTGCTCGGCCTTCTTCTTCCGGCCGAACATCCCTTTGTCGCAGTCTTCGGCCTCGGCAACCATGGGGGCAATATCACCGGTTTCGACGAAAATCGGCGTAAACCTCGCCAGCAGCGGAGCGCAGTTTCGCTGCAGCTGTTCGATTTCCGCCATCAGCGCCTTCAGCGACCCGGCGAATTGCGGGCCGCGCATCCAAGCAAGCGTGGACGTGTCCGGAACCGGTCGACCGAGCTGGCGCTTTGCCGGTTCGATCAAGGAGACGAGCCGCTCGGGGCCGTCGATGGCCGCCAGTAGGGACCGTACGCGATCGCTCGCGTCCGCGGCATCGACCGCGTTGGCAAACCGACGCACGGCAGGGGCGATCTGCTCCGCGCCCACTGAGCTCGGAATGGCGCCTGCCAGAGCCCATGGCACGCCGGGAGCGATGTCCAGAGGACGGGCCGCCCGCGAGAAGAGGTCGAGGGCAGCCTTGACCGCCGACCAGTTCTCGGAAGGGCGAGCGACATAGGAAATCGGAATGGGGGCTACCGGACCGTCGCCGGTCTCGAGGATCTCCTCGAAGGCGCTCCAGAGCGAATAGTCGATACCGTTGCGCTGATGCAGTTTTCTCGGATAGTCGGAAAGTGGTGCGAGCCTCGCCTGAAAGTCCGCTAGCCGGGCGTCCCACGTGCGCTCGTTGTAGCGGATCGAATTGTCGATCGCCGCCTTGAGCTGATCGCGAATCATGTTGGGACTCTGACTCTTGCCGTGCAAGTCGAGAGTGAAGTTCTGCAGACCCACCCGTTCGAGGCGCCGTTTCACGACGTCGAGCGCTGCCTGCTTCTCTGCAACGAAGAGAACGGTCTTGCCCTGCTCCAAGGCGTGCGCGATCAGATTCGTGATCGTCTGGGACTTACCTGTTCCGGGCGGGCCTTCGAGGACGAATGTGCGGCCGGCCGCGGCGAGCGCGATCGCTCTGAGCTGTGAGCCGTCGGCCGGAATCGGCACGGGCACAGTACTTTCGTCGACCTCGAGGTGCTCCAGACCGGCATCACCGTCCGAGTTCGGGTCATGGAACGACTCGCCGGGATGATGCGTCAGATGCCGCACGATAGGACCCTGCTCGAGGAATTCCCAGCTGTCGCTGAGGTCCTTCCACATGCCGAACGTACCGAATTGGCAGATGGCGAGCGTTGCGACCTCATCCACCCGCAGATCGATGTTGTTCTCGACCAGAGCGCTCCGGATCCCGCGAAGGGCGTGGACGATATCGATTCCGCTGTCGTCCAACTTCGGTGCTTCGAGTGCCTCTATCGAAACGTTGTGCTTCAGACGCAGCCACTCAACCAGGCAGTAGTTCGGACTCGCGACTTCGGTTGTGTTGGTACTGATTTGGAACTGTTTACGTCCCGTACCGCCAGTGATTTTCACCGGAAGGAGAAACAGCGGAGCCCGCGCCTCGGCGCCCGTACTCGTGTGGTGGACGAGCGCGCCGAGCGTCAGGTAGAGGTTCGAACTGCCGGTTTCTTCGAACAGCGTCCGTGCGGTACGTGCGAGCTCTTTGAATCTGCGCGTGTAGGCGGTGTTCGGAACGGCGGCGTACAGCTGGTGGTCCTCGGAGAGATACGCCCGCAGTACATCCGGGTCGATCTCGGCGGCACGCCGCGCACCTTGAAGTTGATGAATGGACGCGAGGTCGTCGTGTGGCGCCAGTGTAAGAGGAGTATCCGCATGAACGATGTCGTCGAGGATCGGCAGGCCGTTGTGGGGGACATGCAAGTCGATCACCTGAGATGACGCCTTCAGGTTCAGCAACCTGTTGCGGGTGCTCAAGTCGAGGAGCGATCGCTTCCACTTTCGGACGCGTGCCGGAGCGGAGTCTGTCGTGTCCAAGATTTCGTCGTTCTGATTCTGAGCCCGAAGCTCATCGGGCAAGTCCAGCACGATTCCGCCGATTTTCGTCGGCTCGGGGGAAGCCGCGGCGGCGACGTCATCGGTGCTGGGCAGGGGGCGTACACCGCTTCTCCTGGCAGCAGCGATGTCGACAACTCCGGCCAGTGACTCGGGGTTACTGAAGTGCTGTCGTGCCGTCGCTATGGCGCTGGTAAAGCTGCCTTTCGGTGACTCCTCGTAGAACACCGCTTCGACAGGCACGGCGATACCCGACTCGACAAGATTGACGAGAGCGTTCTGCTCGGTCAAGGACGGATGAGACAAGTTCACTTCTTCGCTCAGAAAGCCGGCGAAGGCGTGCCCGGTCACCAGCCACACGAGCGGGCGCAGACCCGATGCCTCGAGGCAGGCCGCATAGGTGACGGAGAGGTCGATGCATGTGCCGAACCGTTCTTCGAGAACTCCTGCGGTGGTGCGGATCTTCTGTCCGGTCGCCTCGAACGAAGCAGGAGGGTTGATGTAGCGGATGCGCCGTGCGCGCAGGACCTCGTAGATCGCGGCGGCAATGAGCGCGGCTCGCTCCGGGCCTGCTTGGTAGCCGCTGATCGAGGAATCGCCGGTATTGGTTCGCAGGAGTTCCGCGGCATCGTCGAGAACCGACTGTACGGATTTGGTATTCGGTTGGACGAACGCCGCAAGCGAGTCGTAGAAGATCGGTGCGTTGAACCACTCGTTGTGTGCGAGAACCCGGATCGGCGTCGTGAGATGGACGGCGGGTCCCCACATTCGCGTCACGGTGACGCTCAGTGTCGCGGGGTGACTTTCGTTCAGCTCCCGGAGGTAGGACGTCTGCGGCGCGAAGGTGCCGAAATCGTCCCAGAACACGTCCGCGCCGTCGGACAGGTCTCCGTCGTGGGTTCGCTGCCATGCCGGGGTCAGTTCGGCGCCGTCGCCGTGGAGGCGGACGGTCACGGTCATGTCGACCACCGATGAGCCCGAATCGTTCGTGACACGAAGTCCGGAGATCAGCGGCACGCCGTTGTGGACGAGCGCCAGATTGATCGCGGGTTGGGTCAGAACTTGAACGGTCAGCCCGGACTCCACTGCGGTGGTGTCCTCCCACAGCGCGGTTTGCCCCACACCTACCTCCTCTATGCCCCAGAACTCTTCGTTGGCTCGGCCGCGCCCGGATGCGCCCCGGCGATCACCCCAACTGACATCGGCGGATGACCTGAAAATGTGACAGACGCAATCGCTACCCGCGTGTCCCGATATCTCACGCCTGCTGTTGACGCGACGAAGTAGAACACGTTGTAGCGCAACGGTTACCGGCTCGCGCCGGTATGTGCGCGCACCGCCGCGTCGATCGCTGCCACTACACGCTCGGAACTTTCTTGCCACCGCCGCAACTGCTGCACGGTCGGGTTCAGTTCGTAGTCGTGATGATGAGTGACGACCGACAGTTCCGCCCACAGGACACGCGCCTCGCCGGCAGCCTGCGCACCGATGTACCTGGGAAGAACCAGCAGCTGGGCACGCCGGGTTACCGAGACCATCCGTGGCGATACCGATTTCCACAGTTCTTCGATGGCGTGCTCGACGGCAATGCGCAGCATCCACGCTGATGCCCTCGGCCAGAGGCCGTCCAGGTCGGCCGTAGCGTCGGTGATGAGCATGTCGGCAGTGGCGAGCCTGGAGCGGACGAGCGTCAGTTGCTGAGCCATGCCGTGATCCTCTCCGCGCGGTTGATGAGGTCTTCGAGGTCTCCGCGGGTGCTGCCGTGCGCGCCGCGATTACATGCCTCGATCACCGACGACGCCCACGGGGCGAGTTCCCGGTCCAGGCGTGCGAGGGCCGCGGCCTCTTTCGTTCGGTCCAGAAACAGGGCGAGTGCGAGCTTCTGTTTGGTTCGTTCGGCCGCCGCGAGCTGCTCGTCGATGGCGATCTGGCTGAGGCCGTTCTCACCCAGTATCTTTCGGACTTTTGCGGTGCTAGCGGACTCGATCGCTTGTCGGCAGCACAATGCGATCAGCTCATTGGCTTCGTCCTTGGGCAACCGGGGCGTCGACTGCAATGCGCGGGCATCGGCGAGGTTGCGGCGGATCGGGTCGACCGACACCCGGACTTCCACGACCGACCGCTCCCGCCGCTGTACATCGAGAATGGTGGCCGGAATGTGCAGGCGGCGTACGGCTTCGGACAACCGCAGGTCGTGTGTGAAAACGACTACCTGCCGGGATCGCGCCACCTCGTCCAGAACTCGGGCCAACCCGTCGACCTTGGCGGGATCCATGGACTGAACCGGGTCGTCGATCACCAGGAACCGGAACGGACTCTGCGCCGCCGTGGCACGCGGCAGGAACAGCGACAACCCCAGCGAGTGCAGTTCGCCCTGGCTCATCACTCCCAGCGCGGCACCGGCCACCCCGTCGACCGTCACATCCAGGCTCACCCGGCGCTGCTGCGCACTGCCCGTCAGCACGACTCCACCGAGCTCGACATTGCTCTGCTGGCGCAGCGTGGTCCAAATATGTTGCGAGAGCTCGGCCAGTGGCCGCATGCGCTCGGTGCGCAGACCGGCGGCGGCATTCTTGAGCCACGCCTCGGCGACCTTCACGGTCCTCAGTTCATCGGCGGCGGTTGCGGTCGAAGTAGCCCGCTCGACCCAGGCGGCGATCCGTACCGCCAGTGGCGCCCAGACCGTGTCCAGGCGGGACAGCTCGGCGCGCGCTCGCCCCTGCAGGTCCGACAGCGCAACGGTGAATCGTTGGTAGTGCTCGCGCATCAGTGTCGGCAGCTGTGCGGCATCTGCGGTTCGCAAATCCGCCCATGCCCGCCACTCTCGCAGCGTGTCACCGGCATCGATGGGGCAACTCGACAATGCTTGCGGGACAGGTTGAATCAGGCCGCGTGCCTCGGACACCGCCGCGTTGTGCGCGCGCCTGGCCGCCGCGAGGTCGGCGGTGCGCCGTCGGATGTCGGCGATCTTCCGGCCTGTCCGCTCCCTCCACTGCGCGTCCAGTTGCCCTTCCCCGCATACCGGGCAGAGGCAATCGTCGGCGGCGTAGGTGGCGGCGAGGTCCAAGATCTCCAGAATCGCGGTGTCCGCGTCGGCGTCTGCTGTCGCCGCACTAGTCAATTGTGCTGCGGCGGCATCGAGACGCCCGGTGGCCTCCACCAGCAGAGTTGAGTCGGGGAGCCCGAGCGCGGCAATGCCGCTGAGGGCCGTCGCGGGGCCGGAAGCATCCTCTTCGGCACCGAGCACCGCCTGAGAGATGGCGGACAGGTTGTTGATTCGCCGGTCGAGCAGCTCGAACACCGCGCGCGCACGGTCGTCGTCGACGGCCGACAATTCCGCCAGCATAGCCTCTTTGCCTTGTTTGACTTCCTTGGCGGCCTTGTCGATCTCGAGTCGTCGCCGCTGTAGGTTCTGCAGCGCGACGCTGAGATCGTCGAGACCGAGCAGGCGGTGCAGCGCGTCGTACATCGCGGTCGGCGTGCCGTCGATCAGTGAGCCCAGCTCGCTGTAGGACAAGAATGGACGGAACAATTCCAGCGGCCGGGCGAGGTCGGCGCGGTCCAACGGCATCGGCTCACCCGCTTTGCGGCGGGTGGTCCAGCTGCCGTCGTCGAGTCCCGCTCCGGCGCCCCAGGTACCGGTGATGGTGAGCGGGTTCTCTGCGGACTCGGTCTGCAGTTCGACTTCGATGGCTGGTGCCTCGCCGTCGTGCAGATTCCGCCAGCCATCACGCCAGATTCGGCCGCGGTCGGACCATCGCTTGTTGTCGCCGGTGATCGCGAACTCTGCGGCCTCGGCGAAACTGGATTTGCCGCAACCATTTCGGCCGACGACGAGCGTCAGGCCGGGCGCGGGCTGAAGGTCCAGCGTTGTCTTCGGTCCGATACCTCGGAAGCCGTTCACCGTGATCGATCGCAGGAACATCCCGGCCAGTACCCCGCCGGATCCGGGGCCGGTGGGGGCGCTATCGGGGAAGGCTGCCAATATCGTTGCGGCTACGTCTGGTTGGACCGACATGTCGGCGGAGATCTCGTCGGATACCAGGTCGCGCAGGCACTCTGCGTCGATGTCGGAGACTTCGACCGTGGATGGTGTGCTCTGCATAGAAGATCCCCCAATCAATACGAATGCTTTTGTTGCACAGGCGAAGAACGCAGACTCGCCGAACACGCGAGAGGTAAAGTCTTTCGAGAATTCGGCCGCCGAGGGGTCGGTTCGACCAGCGGGGCCCAGTTTGTCGACCTACGCTTACCGACCGGGAACGCAGCCCGCCGGTACCTGATAGGCGTTGTAGCCGAGGGCGGCGCCGGTTCCGGCGCGGATGGCCATACCGAGCGGAACAGTAAGGGGCGCAGCGAGTCCTAGAGTTACCGCGCTCGAACCGGCTCCCGCCGCCGCACCTGCCATCAGGCCGAACGCGAGACCGAGCCCCATTGATTGGTTGCGCTCCAAGATCGCCAGGGGCTCGGGCTGCCCCGGTAGGTAAGTGCACCCTGCCCCAACGGGTTCGATGGCCGCGGGCCTTGTTGCCGTTGTCGGTTCCGGTGTGTCGGAGTATGCGGTCGCTGTGGAGACGCCCACCGCGGATCCGCGGATGTGGTCGGCATGGGCCGGTGTAGCGGCGATGGCTGTGGCGCCGGTGACGATGGCGGCCAGAGCTGTGCTGGATGCGATCTTCCTGATATTCATCGGTCCTGCTTTCCGTTCCGAATCGATTGGCACGAGTCAACATTCGGGTCCACGAGGGTCGGCGGACATCCCGGCGGTCCGCCCGCCGTGATTCGTTGTATAACGTAGATTAGAGTGAAAACAGTGTCAATGAGTTTCCGGAAAGGCAGGCTCTGACAGAGCCGTCGAGTTCACATCAGCCGGATGGTCGGCGCTCGTGGGGGATCACACCTGGGTAGGCCAGGCGTCCGGCATGCCGGGCCGCCCGAACCTACCCGGCTCCGAGGAGTGCCGAGGCCTGCCCGCTCCACGTCACGACCAGCTCGTCCCGAGCCCGGCTCGCCGCCACATACAGCAGTGAGCGCTCCCGCAGTTCCGCCTCCGCCCGTTCTTCTTCCGGGACGGTCCGCAGGGCCGCCTGCGACGGGACATGGGCGTCGTCCACACCGGCGAGGATGACCCGCGAGAACTCCATGCCTTTCGACCTGTGCATGGTCAGCACTTGGACGTGCCCAGTCGTCGCCGGATTGTCGTCGAGTGCGCGGGCTTCGATCCCTCGTTCGCCGAGTGCCCGAACGAACTGTGTGCGTTCGTTCTGGCCGCGGGTAAGCACCGCGATCGTTTCGGGTTCGGTTCCTTCGTCGAGCCACTGTCGGACAATCCGTGCCACGTAGTCCAATTCATCTGCGAGGGAGGAACATTGGTGGCGATCGGGGTCGGGTCCCAGGCGGGCGGAGCGGTAGCCGAGCGTGGACTCTTCGCCTTCCTCCAGGTCGTGATAGTCGGCGCCGGAGAGGATTCCGACCGCGAAGTTCAGATTCTGCGCGGTGGTCCGGTAGTTCAAGGTGAGGCGGCGCGAGCGGCCGACGATCTTGATTCCCATCCGCCCCAGGACAACCGGCTGCCCGTAGATACGCTGATGCGAGTCTTCGGCGATGAACAGATCGTTGCGGCCCTCGGGCACGAGTGCGCGCAGCAGAGCCCAGTGAGTGGCATGAAGATCCTGGGCTTCGTCCACGAGTACGTGGTCGGCTACGAAGGATCGGCCCGCCGATTGTTCGAGAGTCAAGTGTTCGGCAGCGATCGCCAGGATTTCCGGGAAGCTGAGGCTGCCGTCGGTTCGGCTGTGCCGGCGGAACGCTTCGATCAATTTCCAGACTGCGATGCGCTGTGCCCGGCTCAGCCGTACGCCGCGCCCGGCCCGCGCAACCCGGAGGTACTGTTCCGGTGTCGTGACCTTGTTGGCCAAAACAACTGAGACGTACTCGTTTTCGAGGAAAGCCGGCGTGGCGAGCCGCTGATCGAGACCACTGCCGCCGGAATGGACGATCTCACGCCAGACGCGGTCCTGGACCGTGCGCTTCGAGGCGACATCGACGGGCCCGCCGAAGATCGCCGTGGTGGCCGCGGTCAGATCGCCCGCTCGATTCACGATGTCGTTGGCGAGCTTATCGATACCCGCGACATAGATCCCCGGATCGCCGGGACGCTGTGCGATGGTGACGCCAGGATCGAGAATTCTC
>NZ_BAFQ01000263.1 GCF_000308375.1 Nocardia aobensis NBRC 100429
GGCCGCCTCCAGCCAGATCAGGGAGGCCTGCAGAATCTCACCGGCCTCGATCTTCTCCGTTCCGGTGTGGATCTGTTCGTGTGTCATGGACTCGAAATGTTCCATGGCGCTGACGTATTGGGGGTCGGTGTGCGATGCGGCCGGCCCGTAACGGAATTCGGCGCTCATCGTGACAGTCCGGACGAGATCGCCCGCAGCGCGGCCGCATGCGCGGAATCGGCCTCCTCGTAGAGCCCGGCGCTGGTCAGGAAGGCCTCTTTCATGCGGTAGGCGGCGGCGATGTACTGGTCGAGTAGTTCGGCCGCATCGCGCGCCTTGCGGCCGAATCCGGCCTGCAACTGCTGAGCGGAGAAGAAGCCCCCGAATCCGCTGAGCTGCGCCACCGAATCGAGGCGCTGCTGTAGTTCCCGAAGCCGGTCGGCCTGCTGCTGATAGATCTCCGCGCACCCACGCGCGGCCGCCGGATCGAAGGTGACGGTTCCCCCGCGCGCGGCCTGCAAGAAACGGGTGATATCGGCCTGGCTGGTCTCGATCGTCATGCGCACCCCTGAGATCGGTCGGTCCGATCAGCCTAATGGGGAGGGCCGGAGGCGGCAGCGGAGCACTACCACGTACGGGCTCCCCATCGGGCTGCAATCACACAGCCGACGGGGAACGCCCGGAGGGCGGCTTCCCGGTGAGGCTGCAGGTCGACCCAGCTTACTGGTTCCGGCGATGTCCGGTCAGCCCGAGTTGCCCGAATCCGCGCCCGTCGCAGTCATCGCGGAATGCGTTTTTGCAGGTGAGTGCCGATCTGCTGCCGGCTCGCGGGCACGATATGGACTTCGTCGCCCGCCTTGATGAGATAGCGCCCGTCCTCGGCGACGTCGATCCACGTGTAGTACAGCGGCGCGGGCGGTGTGGGCCGGTCCAGGCCGGCCTCGATGCGGATATGCCCTTCGGCGCTATGCGGTTTCAGCAGCAGGCGGCGGATGCGCGGCGTCGGCGGTGAGGCCGGCCGCGGGCAGTCGTCGTCGCGTATCGCCTCGGTCGGTGCCGAGCGGGCGGGTTCACCTCCGGCCGGGCAGTCGGGCAGCAGCGCGGCGATGCGGGCGCCCAGTTTGGCGGTATGCCCGATCGACATTCGGATGGATCCGCCGAATCCGGGTGTGCGTCCCGGTTCCTGGATCGTGAGCACGGCGTGGTCGTAGATCGCCGCCGCCACCGCCCGGATCTCGGTCCCCGGACTGTGTGCGCCGCCGATCGCGACCACACGGGTGTGCGGTGCGGCCAGGATACGCAGACAGGCGGAAAGGTCCGGGTCCGCGCCGAGCGGCAGCCGTGCCTCGAGGGTTTTGCGCAAGGTGGCCGCCTCGTCCTCGGTGCGCGGGGTTTCGAGGATGCGAAGGGGGAAGGGATGGCGATCGAGGTCGGTTTCGCGCCAGATGTGCGCGAACTCGTCCGGTGTGAATGACCAACTCACGCCGAATTACACCCTCCACCGATCGTCACGAGCCTCAACGTAGCGTAGCCGCGCTCCCGGCGGGCGGCCAGCCGATCTTGTTCGGATTTCGGTTAACACCGGCGAGCGCGGCCGGTATATCGAGACAACGCCCCGGTGACCGCCTGCGCACCGCGGCCGGTGGGATATCCGATCACCGGTATTCCGAAACGGAAACATTTCAGATATACCGTTACGAACTCTGCGAGCGACCGCTGGGCAGGCGCACGGTCCGCGATGACAGGAGACCTGGTGCACGAATCCGAAGCGGGCCTTGCCGAAGCGGCGGATGCCGGCGGGAAAGCGGCCGGGCTGCGTCGGTTGCGTGATGCGTCGTTGCCGGTGCCGGATTGGCTGGTCGTCGAGCCGGAGATGTTCCAGCACATGCCCGCCGAGATCGTCGCGGCGGCAGCGGAATTCGTTCGCACGCCCGATCTCGACGAGGCGCTGGTCCGCGGTGCCCGGTTACGCGCGAGCATCATGACCGCCACGCCCCCGGATGCCCTCGTCGCGGCGATGGACGAGGTGTGGCAGCGCCTGGGCCGTGCCCCGGTGGCGGTCCGGTCCTCGGCGGCGGTGGAGGACGGCACCGCGTATTCGTTTGCCGGGCAGTTCGATTCGTTCCTGAACGTCTCGGGGGCCGAGGCGATCGCGTCGGTGGTGACGGCCTGCTGGGCGTCGGCGTTGTCGCCGCGGGTGATCAACTACTGTTTCGCGCACGGACTGGCGCTCCCGGAGATGCCGGCGGTCGTGGTGCAACGCCTGATCGCGGCGGAGACCAGCGGTGTGCTGTTCACCTGTGATCCGAGCACCGGCGCCACGGACCGGATGCTGATCAGCGCCGTCTACGGTCTGGGTGAAGGGCTGGTCTCCGGCGCCGTGGACGCCGATACCCATGTGGTGGACAAATTTTCGGGCACGGCGATCGATACGGTGTTGGGCGAGAAGGCGACTCGCTACCGTCCCGACGGCGACCAGGGGTGTATCGCGGTGGACGTCGATCCCGCGCTGCGGGCACGCCCGGCGCTGACTCCGGAGCAGGTGACCCGGCTGATCGAGGTCGGCCGCCGGATCGAGACGGCGACGAACGCCCCGCAGGACGTCGAGTGGGCCTTCGACGCGGAGGACCGGCTCTGGGTGCTGCAGGCGCGGCCGGTGACCACGGCGGTGGGGGACCCGTTGCGCGGCGCCGGTGAAGCGGTGCCCGACGGTGATCTGCGAATCTGGGACAACTCCAACATCATCGAGAGCTTCAGCGGTATCACCTCACCGCTCACCTTCACCACCGCGGCCGATATCTACGGGCGGGTGTACCGCGGATACGCCGAATCCCTGGGGGTGCCGCAGCCGCAGGTCGCGCAGACCGACAGCTGGACTCCGGTGCTGCTCGGCTACTTTCACGGCCGCGTTTACTACAACCTGCTGCACTGGTATCGGATGGTCGGCATCGCGCCGGGCTATCCGCTCAACCGCCGGGTACTCGAGGCAGCACTCGGCGTGGCCGAACCACTGCCGGACGACATCGCGAAGACGTTGCGCCCGTTCACCTTCGGCAATCCGCTGCGGCGGGTGGTGTCCCGGGCCCGCACCACCGTGATCTATCTGCGCCGCATCGCCGGGATCGACGCGATGATGCGGCGGTTCCTCGACGATTTCTACCGCGTCTACGACGATTTCGAATCCCACGACGACAGCGCCGACACCGGGGCGCAGGCCTACGCCCGCTATCGCGAACTCGATCGGGAACTGGTGCACCGCTGGGGTCCGATGATGGTGCTGGACGCGATGCTGCTGACCCTCACCGGCCTGCTGTACGTCCTCACCCGGATTTTCCTGCCGAAGGCGCCGGAGTGGTTCCTCTACGCCGTCGCCGGGCCCGGGGCCGATGTCGAATCCGCCGAGCCGGCCCGTGCCATGTCGGCGCTCGCCGCGATCGTGCGGCAGCACGACGATCTGCGCAAGCTACTGGAAAGCACTGCCCCGGAGGGCATTTACGACGCGCTCGTTACCGCGGGCCAGGACGAGTTCCGGGCGCGCGTCGACGAGTACATCGACCGCTACGGC
The DNA here is from genome assembly GCF_000308375.1 of Nocardia aobensis NBRC 100429. Taxonomy (GTDB): domain Bacteria; phylum Actinomycetota; class Actinomycetes; order Mycobacteriales; family Mycobacteriaceae; genus Nocardia; species Nocardia aobensis. The sequence continues at coordinate 3,545 of NZ_BAFQ01000263.1, forward strand.
TACCGCAGCCTCGACGAACTGAAGCTCGAGACGCCGGATCTGCGGGAGGATCCGTCGGGCCTGTTCGTCATGCTGCTGGCCGCACTGCCGGAACAACAGGACCGCGCCGCCGACGACGCGCAACGGTATCTGGATGCGCATCTGCGCGGTTGGCGCCGCGCGATCTACCAACGGTTGCGACGCAAGGTGTCTCGCTGTGCGGGGCATCGGGAAAGTCTGCGCTTCTGCCGCACCCGCGCCTTCGGCATGGTCAAACGAACCATCCGAATCATGGGACGAGACCTGGTGCGGCGCAATATCATCGACGAATTCTCCGATGTGTTCTACCTAACGCTGCCGCAACTGCGCAGCTGCTACGAGGGCGGCGAGACGGCCGGTCTGCGGGCGGTGGTCGCCGCCCGCAAACAGCAGCGCGCCGCCGACGCGCGCCTGGTCGCACCGGCCCGCTTCGTCACCCACGGTGGCGGTTTCGGCCCGGCCGAACTGGCGGCGGCCGGATGGGTGCCGATCACCGACACCCCGGCCGCGACAGCGGGTTCGGTCTTCACCGGTACGCCGTCGGGTGGTGGGGTCGGCACGGGCCCGGCGGTGGTGGTCGACGAGCCGCGCGACGTGGCGGGCGGTGTGCTCGTCACCTATCGAACCGATCCGGGATGGGTGGCGGTGCTGCCGTCGGCGACGGCTCTCGTCGTCGAGCGGGGCAGCCCGCTCACCCATGTCGCCATCGTCGCGCGCGAGCTCGGTGTGCCGACGGTGGTGCAGATTCCGGGTGTCACCAGATCCGTCCGGACCGGTATGCCGTTGCGGGTCGACGGCAGCAGCGGAACCGTCACCGTGCTCGAAGAAGGGGAGGCAGCCGATGCCCAGTGAACTGCGGAACACCGACGACGACCAGGCACTGGTGCGCGGCTGGCTGGTGAATCCCGCCGCCACCACCGGCATCCACCTCGCCGACGAAGCCGACGGCTGGCAGTTCCGCAGCTACGCGGAACTCGCCGAACTGACCTGGTCGGTCGCGGGCCGGCTCCGCGAACGAGGTCTCGGGGGCGGTGACGAGGCCGGGGTCTGCGTCGTCATGCCGACCGGATTCCCCTGTGTCGCCGCCTTTTACGCGGTGTGGGCGTGCGGTGGGGTGTTCACGCCGATCGCCCCGCCCATGTTCGCCGATATGGCCCAGTACATCTCGCATGTCGCGGCGATCCTCGACCAGGCCGCACCTCGCGTGGTCGTGACCTCCGTGGAGCTCGAAACACTGGTCCGTGAGGCGATGACCGCGGCCGGACGTGTCGACGAACCGGTCGTCGTCGGCGACACCGGATCACCCGCCGACCGGACGCTCGCAACCGCGGCCGAGACGGCACTGCTGCAATTCACCTCCGGGTCCACCGGAACCCCGCGCGGCGTGCGGGTGTCGTGGCACAACCTGGCCAACAACATCCGGATGATCAGCCGGCTGATCGACTGGCGACCCGGCGAGGCGATGGTCTCGTGGCTGCCGCTCTACCACGATATGGGCCTGGTCGGCGCATTCCTCACCACCGTCGCCAATCAGGGTGACCTGTATCTGATGCGGCCGGATCAGTTCGTGCGCGATCCGGCGCGCTGGCTGCGGGCGATGGCGCACGCCCAGCACTCGCCGTCGCCGTCGTTCGCGCTCGGTTATGTGGCACATCGGGTTTCGCCGGACGACATCGCCGATCTGGACCTGTCGGGATGGCGGACCCTGGCGGTCGGCTCCGAACCGGTCGAAGTCGAGGATCTGCGGTCCTTCGCCGAACTCACCGGCGCGCGCGGTTTCTCCGCTCGGGCCTACACCCTCGCCTACGGTCTGGCCGAGGCCACGCTGATGGTCACCTCCTCGGCGCGCGACCGGCCGCTCACGGCCCTGCGGGTCGATACCGCGACACTGCGCCCCGGTGAGCCGGTGCGGATCGTCGCGGAGGTCGTACTCGCCGACGACCGGTGGGTGAGCGGCCCGGGCTGGATCACCGGCCTCGGCTACTCCACGCCCGAATCCACCGTCGTGGTGGTGGACGAGGACGGCCGCGAACTGCCCGACGGGGTGCTCGGCGAAATGGTGGTGATCGGCGATTCGGTCGCACTCGGGTATACCGACGGCGCCGGCGGCGCGACCCGCATCACCGACGGCGGGCTCTACACCGGCGACGCCGGATTCCGTTACCACGACGAGGTTTTCGTGCTGGGCCGGATGGGCACGAGCCTGAAGGTGCGGGGGCGGTCGGTGTTCATGGAGGACATCGAATCCCGGGTGGCGCGCGAAACCGGCATCACCAAGGGAAAGCTCGCGGCGGTCTCGCTGACCGGCGGCGCCACACCCGGCATCGTGCTCTTCGCCGAAACCGCTCCGGGGGAGTGGATCACCCGGGCCCGGACTGTGGTGCGCGGCGAACTGGGCCCGGCGGGGACCGTCGGCGTCGTCACCGGACCGCGCGGCTTCATCCGCCGCACCTCGAGCGGCAAACCGCGCCGCCGGCACATGTGGCAGCTCTACACCGAAGGCCGATTGGCGGGCGCCACCGAACATCCCGGCGCCGACACCACGGCGTCGAGTGTCTCCACCGCGCCGGCGCTGTCGCTCGATCGTGCCGAGCGGTTGCTGGCCGCGGCACTGGAAACGGTCTCGATCCCACCGAATTCCGCCGCCCTGTTCGAGGGGTCGCTGGCGGAGGGATTCGGTAACGAGGGTTCCGATATCGACTTCCTGATCGTGGCGCCCGGTGACGAGCAGATGCCGACGCTACCGACCGTGGTGTTCGCCGACGGCCGCCGCATCGAGATCCGCACCCGATCCGAGGCGCAACTGCGCGCGCAACTCGAGCGAGTGACCGGTGCGGGCGGCGATCTCGACGAGGACGTGCTGAACCGCTGCCAGCGGTTCCGCAATGCGACGGTGCTGCGGTCGAGCGCGGCCGTGGATCTGGACGGGTTGCTGGCGCTGGTGCCCGCCGACGGCTTCGCCGAGACCGTGTCCGGCTGGTGGGCGCGGCGTAGCCGCCACGCGCTGTGGTTCGCGGTCGCGCTGCGCGCCATGGGCGCCGACGCGGAAGCCGACGGGTGGGCTCGCGACGGCCTGCTCCAGGCGGTCAAATCGTGGGCCGCGACGCGTGGGGAGACCTATATCGAGACGAAATGGGTTCCGCGACAGCTGGATCGGCTCGTGGCGGCCGATCCCAGTATCGCGGAGCGGGTCGACGCCTACCGTGCACTCCCGCCCGGTGCGACGCTCGACGAGACGCTCACCCTGGCCCGGCGATTCGGCATCGACGACGTCACCGACGATCCCGATCGGATTCTGCTGGCCCGGGTCGACGGCGTGACCACGTGGCCCATCGGCGACCGGATCCATGTGCTGCGCGACGATCGGGACGTCTTCGCACTCTCCGACCGCGGCGCCGCGGCGTGGCGGGGCGTGGTCACGCGCAAGTCGGTCGCCGACATACTGCGCCGGGCGCCGATCGGCACCGAACTCGCCGAATTCGTCCGCCTGGGCTTCATCGGATTGTCCCTGCGCGGAGGCGAGACATTGCGTCCCGCGCTCGCCATGTGCAAGCCGGTACGCCCGGTCACGCCGATTCCGTCCACGCGGATGCCCGCGCTCGGGCTCGCCGGTGGCGGCGCGGACCGCCAGATCGCGACCCTGTCACCGCTTCCGGCCCAGCGATTCGTCGCCTGCGCGATGGAGGTGGTCTGGTCGAACGTGGTGCTGGAGAACGCCCGCGAGGACCTGATGGGGGCGGTGAAAGCGGGGCAGGGTGCCGTCGCCGATATCGCGGCGCATCGCGTGATCGCGATGTGCGTGCGAATGGCGCTGTCCACCTACGGTATTCACCCGCTACCCCCGGATGTCGCACCCGGACGGACGCTGGCCGCGATGGTGCCGGATGCCGGACCGCTACGCGAGCTGGTCGACCGCGCGTCGGCCCTGCGTTTCTCCGCGGTCCTCGGATCGGGCGCGAGCGGCCTGGACGAGCTGGCCGTGCTGGACGAACTCGCGGCCGCCGTGCGTGAGATCGCCGGGGGCACACAGTTTCCGGCGTCGTTCGATTCGCGGGAGCAATGGCGGCGCACGCTCGACATCAGCTACGACTGGCTGCGCCCGGCCGCCTATCTCGATACCGAACTGCCGCTCGACGAGGCCCGCGACCTGCTCGGCTCGGGCGGGCGGCAACCCCACCAGCGCGACGGAGGACAGTGATGACGAATGTGGACGGCCCAGTGGCGGAACGGGTGCGCCGGCTCGTCGTCGCGATGGCGCCGGCTCCGCCCGCCGACCCGGGTGACCGGTTGCGGCTGATCGAGGATCTGGGATTCGACTCGCTTCGTTTGATGGAGTTGACCCTCGTGCTCGAACAGGCCTTCGGACTACCGCGTTACCGGCCCGAACAGCTGGCCGGTGTGCGCCGTATCGGGGATGTGGTGACCCTGATCCTGATCGAGGAGGTGCGATTGTGACCGGACACGACGCCGTCCTGGTGACCGGCGCGGGCGGCCTGATCGGTGCGGAGGTGGTGGGGCGCCTCGGCGCGGCGGGCCGGCCCGTGGTCGGGTTGGTACACAGCACTGCGCGGATCATCCGCAACGACGGTTCCGAGATGGACGGCATCGAGACGGTGCGCGGCGACGTCCGGCGGCTGGGTTTCGGCCTCTCCGGGCACGGCGCCGCCGAACTGGGCTCCCGCGTGGGCATGATCGTGCACTCGGCCGCGACCACGGCCTTCGACGCCACCGCCGGCGACTACGAGGAACTGAACGTGCGTGGCACCGCGCACGCGATCGAACTGGCGCTGCGCTGGGACGTGCCGCTGGTGTACGTGAGTACCGCCTACGTGTGCGGGATGCGGGCGGGTGTGGTCGCCGAGGCGGAACTCGATGTCGGGCAGGCCTTCGGAAACGGCTACGAGGACAGTAAGTTCCGGGCCGAACGCCAGGTGCGCTGCACGCCGGGGCTGCGCTGGGCGGTCGTTCGCCCCGGCGTCGTCACCGGTGCCATCGGCACCGGCGTGATCCGCGATTACAAGAACCTCTACACCGTGGTGAAGCTGATCGTCGAGGGCAAGCTGCGCTCACTGCCCGGCCGCTACGACGCCACGATCGCGCCGGCACCGGTCGACTTCGTCGCCGACGTGATCGCCAAGGCCGCGACCGACTTCGATTCCGCTGCGGGACAGACCTTTCACGCCGTCGGCGCCGATCCCCTCTCGCTGCGTGACATCTCGGACGTCCTCGCCGAATATCCCTCCTTCCAGGTCGCGACCTTCGTGCCCGAGGCCTCGTTCGCGGTGGAGGATCTGGACCCGCTGGAGCGTGAATACTTCCTGCGCATCGGCGCGCTCTACACGAGCTACTTCGCCCGCCGACCGCTGTTCGACACCACCGCGACACATGCCCTGCTCGGGCGGGATTGCCCGCCGAGCGGCAAGCCGTATCTGCGACTGCTCCTCGACCACTGCCTGGAGAGCGGCTACCTCGGCGATCCGCTGCCGTCGGTGACCGAGATCCTGGCGCGCTTCGGCCCGGACGCGACCGTGGGAGGCAGCCGATGAATCTGGCGCAACTGCTGGCGGCGTCGACTCCGCTGCCGGCCAAGGCGGCCGCCTATGCCGAGGACACCTACGTTCAGGAGACGGTCGACGAGCTCGGTGCGGCCGGCCTCGACGCGGCCGACTTCTCTCGCCGATATTCGCTGCTGCTGCTGAAACCGGATGCGATCGTGGCCCGGGCCGTCGAACCGACACTGCAGTGGTTGCGGGACAACGATTTCCGTATCGTCGCGGCGCGCACCTGCGCGGTGGACCGGCATCTGGTGCGCGCGCTGTGGTACTTCGCGTGGAATATCGCCTCACCGGAGCGGCGGCGGCTCGCCGATCTGCTGACCGAGATCTCCGACGCGCTGGTCCTCGTCGTCTCCGGCGAACCCACCGCGCTGCCGACCCCGGTGCGGCTCACGGCGGCCAAGGGCCCCACCGATCCGGTCAAGCGGCAGCCCGGTGAATTGCGTTATCTGCTGGGCAGATACAGCTACCTGCTGAATCTGGTGCATTCGCCCGACGATCCGGCCGACGTGCTGCGCGAGTTCGCGATCTACTTCGACAGCGACACCCGTGCGCGGGTGCTGCGGGAGATCGAGTCCGGGCGGGACCGCGGTGTCGAAGCCGCCGCCTGCGCTGCGGAGCTGTATTCCCGCACGCCCGCCAGGGATTTCGGGCGTTCGGCCGCCGCCGCGCGACTGGTCGCCGACGTCGGTGACGTTCCGGCGGACTTCGATCCGGATCGCGACGAGGACTGTGCGCTGCTGCTGCGTCGCGCCTGGGCCACCGGTCGCGCGATCGATCCCTGGTCGGCCGTCGTCCTCGGTTCCCATGTACTGCCCATGCGCAACGGCGGGCGGCGCCAGACCCTGCCCCCGGTATCCGCACACGACTGGTTGGAGGCACGACCATGACGATCGACACCGCGACCATCCCGACCGCGAGCCACGTGCACACCATCTCCCGCCATCTCGCCCACCGCTGTGCGGTGTCGGAGGTCTTCGTCACCTCGCTGCACGCCGCGCGGTCCGACGAGTTCGTGGTCGGCGCCCAGCTACCCCGCATGCACGCCTTCTACGGCGACCACCTGGCTCCGTGGGACGACACCTACGACCCCATGCTGGTGATGGAGGCCGCCCGGCAGGCGGCGATCGCTCTCACGCACGAATACTTCGGCGTACCACAGGATTTCGGGTTCGTGGTGCGCACCTTCAACGGTGCGGTCGCGGAGAGCGACAGGTGGATGATCGGGTCCGCGCCCGCGGATCTGGTGATGTCGGTGCAGATTTCGCGCCGGCATCGGCGCGGCGAGGTGCTGCAGGGGGTGGATATGGTGCTCGACATCGAATGCGGGGGTGAGCCGCTGATGATCGTGGACGGATCCTTCACCTGGGTGTCGCCGTCGCGGTGGGAGGCGCTGCGCGGCGGGTTGCGCACGGGGCTGGGCCTCGGCGACATCGGCGCGGCGCTGCCGCCCGGGCAGCCGGCCGCGGCGGTCGAGGTGGGCCGGGCCAACGGGCGCAATGTGGTGATCGGCCCGTTGCGGCGAGTCGGCGCGGCCGCGGTCGCCGAGCTGGCGATCGACACCGGCCACCCGATCCTGTTCGACCACACCGTGGATCACGTGCCCGGCAGTGTGCTGCTCGAGGCGGCACGGCAGACGGTCACCGCGATGTCGGTGTCCGAGCCGAGCCGGCTGATCGGGGTCTCCAGTTCCTTCGAGCAGTTCGTGGAGCTGGACCACCGCGCCGAATGTGTGACCCGCCCCTCGGATGCCGTTCCGGGACAGGTCGATTGCGAAATTCACCAGTGCGGAGCGGTGGCCGCCCGCATCGGCCTGCGCTACGACACCGACGAGGCGGAATGCTGAGCGGTCGCGCGCCCACCGGCCGGTCCGAGCAGGCTTCGACTCCGGGGCGACGTCGCCTGGGCGGATCGGCCGTCGCGCGAATCGCACGCTTCACCGTCGCGCGGTACGAAACACATCATCTGCTCTACGCCGTCATGTTCGTCCTGGCGGTGGAGGGCACCGCGGCGGTGGTGTCGCATCCGGACCTCGCGTGGCGTCCGGGAGGGGCCACGGCGGTGCGGATCGTCGTCGTCGCGGTGCTGCTGCTGTATCTGCGCATGGTGGACGAGATCAAGGACCTCGACTACGACCGGGTACACAACCCGGATCGGCCGCTGGTCACGGGAGCGGTGAGCGTCGGCGAATTGTGGGGTGCGATCGGGGCGCTCGCGGTGTTGCTGACAGCGGTGTCGTCGCTGCTGTCGTGGTGGTCGGCGGTGCTCGTCGTCGCGGCGATGGGGTACGGCCTGGCGCTGTGGGGGCTGGAGGGCGTATCGGCGCGGATCCGCGGCGATCTGCTGCTGAATCTGGCCGTGACCTACCCGGTGCAGTTGTGGATCATCGCGTACCTCGTGCGTTCGGCGATCGACACCGGTCAGGTCGAATCCGGGTGGCGGACAGCCTGGGTCGCGCTGATCTTCGCGGGCGCCTTCCTCCATTTCGAATTCGCGCGCAAGACGGCGGCGGACGCACGCCCTGGGCAGTGGTACTACTCGAATGTCCTGGGGGTGCGGGGGAGTGTCGGCGCGATTGTGGGCTGCGCGGCCCTCGCGGTGGGTGCGGAGGTGGCGCTGAGCCGGCCGTGGGACCATCCGCTGCCGTGGGCGACACTGGCGTGGATTCCGGTGGGACTGTTGCTACTTCCGGTCCTCGTGGCCGGATCGTTCCTGACTCGCTCGCCGGAGCGGATGCGACCACCAGTTCCCCCGTCCGAGTCCGCGCGAAACGGAGCGGCGTCGCCCGCCGCGGGCGAGTCGGATTCGGCCACCCGCGCGTATCCCGTCGTTCCGGCTGTGGTATTCGTACTGGTGTTGTATCTGATTCTCATCGCCACCGCCGTGACCTGGCGATAGTTCCCATGGCGGGCAGGGCCTCACGCCCAGGGGCATCGGAAGGCCACTGAAAGGGCAGTGACCGGGCCGCCGCGAGCGCGCACGCTTGGAAGTAGCACCCGGCGCCGCAGGATTGCCCCCTTCGCATCGTGCGGCACACCGGATCCGGCGCGGTTTGCCCTTGCCGCGTCGGGCTCGCGGTCCGGTGTCCCGTTCGTGGCGTCGGGTGCAACCACGACCCTTCC
>NZ_BAFQ01000262.1 GCF_000308375.1 Nocardia aobensis NBRC 100429
ACGACGCGGCGAGGTGGCGCTACGACTCGGCCGCGCGCCGGTGACGGTGCGCGACGCGCGCGACGGGCGTGCGGCACTGTCCCGGTTGGCGGACTGGGCACACGCCGTAACGATCTCGACGCCGTGGAGTTGGCGCCGACCGGCGGCGCCCGCGGTGTACTGGCCGCCGCCGAGGCGGTGGCGACGGTGCGATCCGCACGGCGCGCTCCCACATTGCGGGCCGCGCTCGGACTGCAACCGGTTGCGGCGGTGCTGCGATGACCGCTGTTCAGCCGCATCGCACCCCGGAGGCGACCGGCCCGACCGTGGCCGGTATCCGCGCCGCTGCCGAGCCGATTCTGCGCCGGCTCGGCGAGACCGCCGCCGCCCGCGAATCCGCTCGCGACTACGCCTTCGCCGAGGTGCGCGCACTCGCCGAAACCCGGATCGCGCTGACCGGCATCGCCCGCGAGGACGGCGGTGCGGGTGGTTCGCTGCGCGCCGTCGCCGATCTGGTGATCGCGATAGCCCGTGCCGATTCCAGTGTGGCACAGGCGCTTCGCAGCACCTTCCTGACCGCGCACCGGGTGGCGAGCCGCCCGGACCTCCCGCAACGGGATCTCACCCTGCAGCGGCTGCGGGCCGGCGACCTGTTCGCAGGCACAGCCAACGAGCGCACCGGCGGGGCGAGCGGGCAGACCAACGCGACCGCCCGCCGCTCGGGTGACGACTGGATCGTCGACGGCGAGAAGTACTACTCGACCGGCGGCCTGTACGCGTCCTGGTTCTCCACACAGGCGCGCACCGAGGACGGTACGGTCCTGCGCTTCACCGTGCCCGTCGATCGCGCGGGCGTCGAGCGGCTCGATGATTTCGACGCCGTCGGACAGCGCCTGACCGCGAGTGGCACAACATGTTTCACGAACGCGCTGGTATACGCCCACGAGGTCACCGAAACCGAGACCGACGAGCCGGACAACCCGTGGCAGGGGTCCTTCGCGCAGCTCTACCTCGCCGCGGTGGAGGCCGGAGTGGCGGCGCGCGCGTTCGACGACGCCGTCGTCTTCGTGCGGGAGAAGGCCCGCCCGATCAAACACAGTTCCGCGAGCGCCAGTGTCGACGATCCCTACGTCCGCCAGACGGTGGGCCGGATCGCGGCCCGTGCCCAGGCCGCACGCGCGGTGGTTCTGCTCGCCGCGGAAACCCTCGCGGGAGTGCACGGCCTGACCGGCGCCCAGGCCCGCGCCGCCGGTGCCGCGGCCGCGGTCGAGGTCGCCCAGGCCGGTGTGATCGCCATCGAATCAGGTTTGGCCGCAGCGGAATTGCTCTTCGACGTAGGCGGCGGCTCGATCACCGACCGTGGCCTCGGTTTCGACCGGCACTGGCGCAATGCCCGCACCGTCGCCAATCACAATCCGCGCCAATGGAAACAGGCGGTCGCGGGCGCCTACCACCTGACCGGCGCGGAACCGCCGACCACCGGACTGTTCTGAGCCCTTCAACCCCGAAGTCACCATCGACGACAACCGAGAGGACCCCGTGACCGTCTACACCCCCGATTCGCCCTATGCCGCCGCCGACAATCGCTACGAGACGATTCCGTATCGCCGCAGCGGGCGTTCGGGTCTGGACCTGCCGTCGATCTCGTTCGGCCTGTGGCAGAAGTTCGGCACCGACTACCCCTTCGCCACCCAGCGCGAAATCATCCTCCATGCTTTCGATCTGGGCATCACCCACTTCGACAATGCCGACCGCTACGGCCCGCCGCACCGGGCCGCGCAGCTGAACTTCGGCGCGGTGCTGTCGAAGGATCTGGCGCCCTACCGCGACGAGCTCATTCTGTCGACGAAGGCCGGCAACCCGATCGGCGCCAGCCCCTATCTTCGTGGCGGCTCCCGCAAATCGCTGGTGGCCTCGCTGGAGCACAGCCTGCGCGACCTGGGCACCGACTACGTCGACATCTTCTACCACCACAGCCCCGACCTCGAGACTCCGCTGGAGGAGACGGTCGGCGCGCTGGTCCACGTGGTGCGCCAGGGCAAGGCTCTGTACGTGGGCATCTCCAACTACCGGCCCGACCGGGCGCACGAGATCGCCGAGTTGCTGCGCGGGGAGGGGGTGCCGTTGCTGATCCATCAGACCCGGTATTCGATCTATGATCGCGGCCCCGAACAGAGCGGGCTGCTCGACACCGCCGGCGCCGACGGATTCGGTGTGATCGTGTATTCACCACTGGCACAAGGGCTTCTGACCGACAAGTATCTCGAGACGATTCCCGAGGGCGCGCGGGCACGCAACAGCGCCTTCCTCTCGCCCGAGGTCATCGACGACACCTACCGGCAGCGCACCGCCGCGTTGAACAAGATCGCCGAATCGCGGGGGCAGTCGCTGGCACAGCTGGCGCTGCAGTGGGTGCTGCGGCGTCCCGAGGTCACCTCCGCGCTGATCGGCGCCAGCTCCACCCGACAGCTCGACCACAACCTGGCGGCGCTGAGCTTCCCGGCGCTGACCGAGGAGGAACTGGCGCTGATCGACGAGCACGGCGTGCACGGAACCGGATCGCGACGCTGAGATGTCAGGTCCGACATCGGGTTTCCATCTCAACCTGTCGCTGATGACGCCGGGACATTTCCGGCAGGCGTGGCGGTTGCCGCACGCCGATCCGCTCGCCTATCTGGATATCGAGTACTTCCAGCGGCTCGCGCGCATCGCGGAGGCGGCGAAAATCGACGCGGTCTTCCTCGGCGACGGCCCGGCGCTGCGCGGGGAGATCGAGGAGGCGCCGGGCACCGGTATCGATCCGCTGGTGCTGCTGGGCTCTGTCGCGGCGGTGACCGAGCACCTCGGCGTGGTGATCACCTCCTCGACCACCTACAACTCGCCGTACAACCTGGCGCGGCGATTCCAGGCGCTCGACCATGTGACCAAGGGCCGGGCGGCGGTCAATATCGTCACCACCGGAACACCCGCCGCCGCAGCCAATTTCGGCCTCGACGCCCATCCCGATCGCGAGACCCGCTATCGGCGGGCCTGGGAATTCCTGGATGTGGTCACCAAACTCTGGGACAGCTGGGACGCCGGCTGGCTGATCGCGGACAAGGCGTCGGGCCGCTACGCCGATCCGGACCGGATCCACCGCATCGACCACGAAGGAGAGTTCTTCTCCGTCGCGGGTCCACTGCCGGTGCCGCCGGGTCCGCAGGGACGGCCGGTCGTGGTGCAGGCGGGCGGGTCGGAGGGCGGCCTGAGGTTGGCCGGGGGGTTCGCCGACGTGGTGTTCACGGTGGCTCAGACCCGAGAGCGGGCCGTCGCGTTCCGGGAGGAGATCCGCCGCCGGGCCGTGGCCGCCGGTCGCGGGCCGGACGCGGTGAAGGTGTCACTCGGCGTGGTGGTGCTGGTCGCGGCGACCGAGGAGCAGGCACGTCGCCGCGAACGCGAACTGTACGACCTGCTGCCGATCGAGCGGCTCACCGCCAACCTTCTCGCCAACCTCGGCCTGCCGACAGGGTCGTTCGGACCCGACGATCCGATCGCCGTCGGAGATCTCCCGGAAAACATTCCGGCCGAGACGTTTTCGACCGGATTCAGCGAATCCACCCGAGCGCTGATCGCCGCCGGGCCGCGTACGCCGCGCGAGTTGATCGAACGCGGCGCCGGTGGATCGGGGCATCGCCTGCTGGTGGGGACCCCCGAACAGGTTGCCGACGATCTGCAGCAGTGGTTCGAAGCCGGAGCCGCGGACGGGTTCACGATCATGCCGGCCGAAACCGCCGTGGATCTGGAGAACTTCGCCACCGGCGTGGTGCCGATCCTGCAGCGGCGCGGGCTGTTCCAGCGAGAATATCGGGACCGGACACTGCGTGCGCGCCTGGGGCTGCCGGTGACGCACCGGCAGCTGGGCGAAATCGCCGAATCGGCCTGAAAACGGTTGTGCAGCGGTAGCGCCGAGACGGGGACATCGAGCCCCGCCTCGGCGCTTTCGCTCAGCGCAGCAGCGGCAGCAGGTGCTCGCCCTGGCGGTGGATCTCCTGCAGGTAGGGAGTGTCGGACAGGACGAAATGGGTGATCCCGAGGTCCTGATACTTCCGCAGCGATTTGGCGACGTCCTCGGCCGAACCGACCAGCCAGGTGCTGCCCGCACCGCCCCCGCCGACCCGGCCCGGCGCGGTGTAGAGGTTGTCGTCGAGCACGTCGCCGCGGGCCGCGAGGTCGTAGAGGCGCTGCTGGCCGACCGCGGCCCGCCGCTGCGGTTCCGGGCCCGCCTCATGGCTTTTCGCCATTTCCGCGACCCGGGCCTGGGCATCGGCCCACGCCTGTTCGGTGGTGTCGCGCACGACGGTGGTGACTCGCAGACCGAATTCCAGCGGCGGGAGTTCGCGTCCGTGCTGCTCGCTGAGCGTCCGCAGGCGTTCGATCCGCTCGCGCACGTCGGCGAGCGGCTCACCCCAGAACAGCTGGACATCGGCCACGGTCGCCGCGACCCGCTCGGCGGCCGCCGACGCTCCGCCGAAGTAGAGGGTGGGATGCGGCCTGCCCTCCCGGGCCGGAATGCGTGGCAGCACGGTGGAATCGGTCACCCGGTAGTGCGTTCCGTCGTGGGTGACGTTCTCCTCGGTCCAGAGCCGGCGAACGAGGCGGATGAACTCCTCGGTCCGCCCGTAGCGGGCGGCCTGGTCCTCCTCGGATTCGCCGTAGGCGGCGAGATCGTCCTTCCCTGAGACGATGTTGATCCGGACCCGGCCGCCGGACAGATGATCGAGTGTGGCGACCGCCGAGGCGAAATGGGCGGGACGCCAGTATCCGGGCCGGATGGCGATCAGCGGCTCGAACGACCGGGTGCGCGCGGCGAGCGCCGCCGCCACGGTGAGCGTGTCCGGACGTCCCCATCCGGTGCCGAGCAATGCGCCCTTCCAGCCGTACTCCTCGAGCGCTCGCGCCTGCGCGGTGAGGGTGTCGAGGCTGTTGTGATCGGTGGTGACGGTGTCGCCCCGGTGGCCCGGTGTCACTTGATTGGGGATGTACCAGAGGAATTCGGCGCTCATCGGGGTCGTCCTGTTCGGTGGTCGCGATCCGCGGCGGGCGCTGCTGGCTACCGCCGGAGGAAGAATGTTCGGCGAGGCGAACACCGAGAGTATGGCCCCGCCGGATCGTCCGATCGCCTGTCCGGCAGCGCGGCGCGATGTGTGAAAAGCGCTGTGTACTGCGATAAGTCGGCCCCGGCCGAAATAAATTCCGGGGGATTCGAGAGCGCCGCCGAGGGCGCCGGTTCGTCGGAGGGTGCCGAGTTCCTCACGCCCGGTTGCGCACGACGCTCCGATCGCGAAAGTTCACAGCGTTTCCGGATGGAGACGACTCTCCGCGAGCGCCGCCGCTGCCGTCGCCACCGCGTCGATCATCCGGTCTCGCTGGGTGCCGGGGAGCCGCTCGGCCAACTGCCGCTCCAGTGTGGCGCGAATATCGTCGCGCAGCGCGAGCCCGGGGCCGGTCAGGACCGCTCGGGTGATTCGCCGGTCCGCCGGATCGGGTTCACGCGCCAGCAGTTCCCGGCGCTCCAACCGGTCCACCATTCCGGTGACGTTGGTCTTGTCGCATCCGAGCGCCGCGGCGAGCTCGCCGAAGGTGGGCCGCGACTTGTGCACCAGGCACAGCAACTCCAGTTGCTGCGGGGTCAAACCGTAACTCCGCGCGACCTTTCCGTAGAGCACGCTCAGCTCCCGGTGCAATGCGCCGAAGGCGGTCACTGAATCCGGGTCACCGATGGCCATCGCCAAAGTTTAGCTCCCCGACTGTTGACATGCTCTACCAATTAGTCGATGGTGTGGACTATAGACATGCTCATCTATATGGAGGACTCATGCCGGTAGCGATAGTGACCGGGGCGTCGGCGGGGATCGGGCGGGCGATCGCGGGCCGCCTCGGATCCGAAGGAACGGCTGTCGTCGTCAACTATCTCGGCAACCGCATTGCGGCCGAGGAACTGGTGACCACCGTCGAGGCGTGTGGCGGACGCGCGGTGGCCGCCCGGGCCGACGTCTCCGACCCCGCGCAGCTGCGCGGGCTGTTCGATCTGGCCGAGGACGAGTTCGGCGGAGTCGACATTCTCGTGAACAATGCGGGCACCGCTCGGTTCGCGTCTCTCGCGCAAGCCACCGACGAGGATTTCGACCGCACCTTCTCGCTCAACGTGAAAGCCACGTTCGTCGCACTGCGCGAGGCGGCGAATCGCCTGCGCGATCACGGACGGATCGTGGTGATCTCCTCCGGCGTGACGGTCACCCACCGTCCCGGCTCGGCGGTCTATGCCGCGAGCAAGGCCGCCGCCGAGGAATTGGTGCGTGTTCTGGCCCGAGAGCTGGGTTCGCGTGGCATCACCGTGAACAGTGTGCTGCCGGGTGCGACCCGCACGGAAGCCCTCGCCGGTGCACGAAATACCGCGGCGCTCGAAGAGGTCGCTGCGGCGACGCCTCTCGGCCGCATCGGTGAGCCGGGAGATATCGCCGACATCGTCGCGTTTCTGGTCTCCGGCAACGCGCGATGGATCACCGGCCAGTCCGTGCGCGCCGGCGGTGGACTCTTCTGACGTCCGCGGGCGATCGCGGTAAGAATTGGCCTGAACCAAAGCCTCCGGTCGGCCGCCGGAACGTGCGAATGTCGTTGGGTTATCGCGGATATGGACCGCGCCGGGCCTGCGAGGACATCGGCGTCGTATCCGCCGCAGGAGCGGGATGCGCCCCTCGTGCGGGCTGATCGCGCGATCCATTCAGCACACCGACGGTCCCGGGAGAGCACTTATGACGTCGACACATACCGAGCCCGTGCCACTGGCACTCGACTCCATCGAATTGCAGGCGGTGATCGACGAGATCGCCGCGGATGCCCGGCGCCGCCGCGAGGCTGGCGGGGGCCGACCGGATCGCGCGCTGGCGCTGGCTCGCGAGCATCGCCTGGGTGCGGTGCGGTTGCCGCGCGACCTTGGCGGCGCCGGCTACAGCCTGCGCGAATTCTTCGCTCTCGCGGTGCGGCTCGCACAGGCCGATCCCGACGTCCCGCACATCCTGCGCATCCACTGGGGCACCGCCGAGGAAGCGCTGCGCACGCGCGAGACGCAGCGAAGCAAGCAATGGCTGCGGTGGATCCGCGAGGGCAAGATCTTCGCCGGTGCGCAGTCGGAGCTGTCCGGGCAGCCCGGTGTGTACAGCTACGACACGCTGCTCACCGCCGAGGGTGATCGATTCCGGCTCAACGGCCGCAAGTTCTACAGCACGGGCAGCATCTACGCCGACTATCTGCGCATCGGCGCGAACGACGAAGCGGGACAACAGGTCAGCGTGGTCCTTCCGGGCGACCGCGAGGGCGTGGTGCACGTCGACGACTGGGACGGCATCGGACAGCGTGAGACCGGCAGCGGCACCACCGTCTTGGACGACGTGCTCGTGCACCCGGACGAGATCGGCGAATTCCGGCTGCTCCCAGGCCCGGGACGACCCCGCAGCCCGCTGGTGCATCTGCTGCTGCACGCGATCGCCGCGGGCATTCTGCGGGCACTGACCGAGGACACCGCGACGCTGCTGCGCGAGCGGACCCGATCCTATTCGTGGGGCAACGCCGAACTGGCCCGCAACGATCCGCAGCTGCTGGCTGTCGTCGGATCGCTGTCGAGTACCGCATTCGTGGTGGAAGCCGCGGTGCTGGCGGCCGCCGACGCGCTCGACGCGGCGACCCGGCACATCTGGCAGCATGGCGCCCCCGACGACCGCCTGGAACTCGCGGCCTCACTCCAGACCGCGCAGGTCAAGGTGGCCGTGGAAAAGATCGCGCTGAGCGCCGCGGCCGAGGCCTTCGACGCCGGTGGCGCGTCGTGGACGCGCGCATCGGCCGGGCTCGACCGGCACTGGCGCAATCTGCGGACGCTGTTCTCCCACAACCCGACCGTGTACAAGGCGCGGGTCGTGGGAGATGTCGTCGTCAACGACGCCGAGCTGCCGAGCGTCGGATTCTTCTGAGTCCGAGCGCTTTCCGGCAGTGTGGTGCGGGGGAGCTGGGTGGCGGTGCGTCGAGCGCCCGTCAGCCCGGCTCGTCCCCGCTGGCCACCGGGCGGGTGGAATCGGAACTCCACGCCGAGAACGAGCCGGGATAGAGAGCGGCCTCGACGCCGAGTGTCGCCAGCGCCAGCACATCCAGGGTGGCCGCGGTGCCGCCGCCGCAGTAGGCGCCCCACTGCGTCCGGTCGCCGGATTCGCCCGCGCCCCGGTATTCGGCGCGCAGTGCGTCGGGGGCGCGCAACAACCCGTCCGGCGCGATATTGCGTGCCGCGGGAAGATGCACCGCGCCCGGGATGTGCCCGCCGCCGGAGGCGCCGGAATAGCCCGCGCTGTCGCGAGCGTCGAGGAGTACACCCGAGCGGGCCAGCGCACCCGCCGCGTCGGTGTCGAGCACCGGCAGCGAGCCGAGGGTGACGACGAACGAACCCGTGCGTGCCGGCGGCGCCTGATCCCCGACGTCCCCACCGGCCGCGACCCAGGCGGCCAGACCGCCGTCGAGGTACCGCACATCCGGCACCCCCGCCCAGCGCAGGGTCCACCATGCCCGCGCGGCGAGTGCGGGGACCTCGCGGCTGTACACCACGACGAGGGTGTCGGCGTCGATTCCCCAGCGCCACACGGCATTCTGGATCTGTTCCTCGGTGGGCAGCGGATACGCCCCGGACCCGGGCGATGTCGGCCCCACCAGATCGGCGGTCAGCGACACCACGTGCGCACCCGGCAGACGAGGCGCCGCGGCGACGGGCGGTTCGCGATGCACTTCCAGCAGCGTCACAGGCCGTCCAGAGGTCGGATGATGCTCGAGCAATTGGGTGGCGCTGATGACGACATCGGTCAGTGTGGACATGGCGAGTCCTTTCCGGAGGGGTGGATCTACGGCACCTATGCGGTGAGTTCGGCGAGCTGAGCTCGCCGCACATCGGCGGACTGGCCTTGTACGAGGAGGAACAGGGCGGTGCGCGCGTAGAGCTGCGCGGTGTCGTCGGCGGCCAGCCCGCGGCCGGAGCGGGCGATGAGCAGGGCGCGGGTGATCGCCGACAATGCCTCGCCGACAGCGACTTTCACGGCGAGACGATCCTCGGCCCGGTAGGCCCCACCGCCGTGAGCACGCGCCTCGTCGGACAAGTCGTAGGCGGTGGCTCGCAGCTGCTCGAACCGCGGTCGCCACACCGCCGCCACCCGCTGCGCCGGTTGCTCCGACGTCAGTTCCAATTCGCGCAACACGGTGTCGGCCAGACCGAAATGCTGGGCGCGCGCGTCGTTGGAGACACCCTGGTCGAGGAAGCGCGCTCGTTCGATGGATTCGGTGGTGAGCACATTCTCCTCTGGCACGAAGACGTCGCCGAGCGCCACCCGGGCTGTGCGGCTGCCGGCGACCGCGCCGAGCGCCAGCGGGCCGGCACTGTGCAGGTGATCGTCCACGGGGACGAGGGCGGTGACGACGGTTTCGGTGTCCTTCTCCACCGCGGCGACGGTCAGCGCCGAGTTGAGGCCCCAGCCGCTGACCCACGACACGGTACCGTCGAATATCCAGCCGCCCTCGGCCTTTCGCGCCGCGATGTAGTGGTCGGGATATCGCCGCACATCGCTGACCCCGGCTCCCAGCAGCAACTCCCCGCGCAGAATGCGCTGTGCGAGTGGGGGAATCGGCGCGCCGGTGGCTTCCAGGGTGCCGATCCGTTCCGACAGCGAGGCGTGCTGGGCCCAGACCAGCCAGGTGTTGAAGCATGCGCCGGCGATGATTTCGTGCACCTGACGATCGGTCTCACGGTCGACGCCGGCGCCGCCGTAGCGCGGCGGGGCGGTGTGGTTGAGCAGCCCGAGCGCCGCGAGTTCCTCGATGTGCCCGGTGTCGACGCCGTCGCGATCGGTCGCGAGGGCCCGCGGTCGCAGCACGGTGTCGGCATAGTCGCGCACCTTCGCGACGAGCGGATGGTCGGAGCCTGTCTTCGCGAATGTCACTGCGTCCCTTCCTGTCTCTACCGAGGACGCAGCCGCCGGGCAGGCGGCGACCGGCATCCTTCGAGCGAAATTATCGGCCCGCCCGTGGGAGCGGATCGTTCCTGCGAGCGGATCCGCGGCCCTGGCCGCCGTCCGACCTGGTACGAATCGATACTGCCGGATAAAAATTCCCGCAGATTCGAGGTTCGCGCGTCCGCCGGATTCACGGAATCGCCAATTTCTACTACGAGGTTCGCGGCGTTTCTGTCAAGAAATACTTCATATTTCTCGTTCGCCGCAGCTGGGCTCAGGCTGAATTTTTTCGTAGGTAGAAACCGTTGGGGGGCTTACGTTCTGAACCATATCAATTCCCCGGAGTGGAAATCCGGATGAGGACGGTGGCCGGGGCCGGCGCTGGAGAGGGAAATATCGTGAGCGGCACAACAACGCATCGTGAGGTGCGACCGTGAGCAGAATCGGCGGCAGACGCCTGCTCGGAAAATTGACGGCGTTGTCGGTGGCGTTCCTCGCCGTCCCGGCGCTACTGGCCGGATGTGGTCTCGGAAAAGACAACGGCGTGGTGTATTTCCGCTTCGCCAACTCGCCCACCGCCCTGTCGCTGGTCCGGATCGCCGACGAACTGGGGTACTGGGACCACGCCGGGGTGAAGCCGAAATACGTGGGACCGGCCACCGCCGTGCCCGCGGTGCAGCTACTCGATCAGAACAAGATCGATATAGCGACCGGCATGTTCAACGGCGACATCGACGGGAAGGTGAAGGACTTCAAGTTCACCGCCATCGCGTCCAGCATGCTCGACCTGCCGAACGAACCGCATATGGCCTATTTCACCAAGGCCGGTTCGGATATCACCAAGAACAACCTGAAGGCCATCGAGGGCAGGACGGTCGGCATCTCGGCGACCAACAGCTGTGTCGATCTGGTGATCAAGCAGTATCTGAAGAACAACGGCGTCGACCTGAGCAAGGTGAAATTCCTCCAGCTCAAGGAGGAACTGATACCGCCGGCCATCGAAAAGGGTGAGGTCGATCTCGGCGTGTTCCATCCGCCGCTGGTCGGGGTTCTGCTGAGCAAGCCGGACAAGTTCGCCGAGGCGTTCACTTCCTTCGACGACTGGGGTCCGCAGGGCGGCCAGGCGCCGTATGTCGCGAGCAACGCGTGGCTGCAGAAGAATCCGGCCGCGGCGCGGGAATTCGTCGGCATCATCGCCAAGACCGCGAACTGGGCCAACGCTCACCCCAAGGAATCCGCGGAGATCGCCGGTAAGACCACCGGCTATCCGGTGGAGCAGACCACCAACTGGCATTACGCACCCAACGCCCTGCTCGACAAGGCGAGCCTGCAGTTGTGGTGGGACCTCGTCCGGGATGTGGGCAAACCGCTGCCCGGCTCGGAGAAGCTGAAGCCCGAGGACATCGCGACCAACGCCTTCAACCCGTATGCGAAATCGGCTGATCTGCTCGAATCCCAGGAGCAGAACACCACGATTCTCGACACCGAGCAGAACAGCAAGGTGCTGAAAACCGATCTCGTGGAAATCGCCGGCGCCGAGAAGTGATCGGGCGTTGACCAGTCCATT
>NZ_BAFQ01000261.1 GCF_000308375.1 Nocardia aobensis NBRC 100429
ACCGCGGCATTGCTGCTCTCCAGTAGCGGCAGATCCCGGCTCACCACCACGACACGCTCGACGTAGGCGGTGGCGCGCGGGGCGCCCGACAGGGCGGCCCGCCCGGCCTCCACCGCCAGGGTCACCGCGTCCTCGTCCGCGCCGGGAACGCGGCCGCGAGGTCCGCCCCAGCAGGGCAGATAGGTTCCGATCGATGCGACACAGGGCATGCCGTCAGCCTTCCTGCGGGCGAAACTACGTGATGGCGCCGGCGGTCTTGAGCGCGATGATGCGATCCCAGTCCAACCCCAGCTCCAGCAGCACTTCCTCGGTGTGCGCCGCGAACTCCGGCCCGGGTCCGGTATCGGGTGCGGTGAGATCGAATTGCACCGGATTGGCGACCATTTCGAGGCTGCCGACCTGCACCAGGTACTCGTTGGCGCGGATCTGCGGATCGGAGCCGACCTGCAGGCTGTCCTGCACCGGCGCCCACGGCCCGGCCAGGGTCGCCAGCTTCTCGGTCCATTCGGCGAGGGTGCGCTGCCCGATCGCCTCGCGCAGAATCGCCACGCCCGCTTCGGTATTGGCGGCGATCGACTCGGCCGAGGCGAAGCGCGGATCGTCGGCCAGCTCCGGGCGATCGATATGGCGCATCACGTCGGCCCAGAACTTGCTGGGCTGCAACATGACCAGCGAGAGATAGCGGCCGTCGGCGGTTTCGTAGAGGCCCGACAGCGGATTGGTCGGCGCCCCGTGTGATCCGGGTGCGGGCGCGATCAACGGCTGGCGCAGATGTGCCGACAGCGCGATGGTGTGGCCCATGGACCACAGGCCGCTGCCCAGCAGCGAGACGTCGACCACCGACGGTTCGCCGGTCCGTTCGCGTTTCAGCAGTGCCGCCGCGATGCCGCCCGCGAGATTCGTCCCGGAGATGGTGTCGCCGAAGGCCGGCCCGGGCGGAGAGATCAGGCCGTCCATCCCTTCCGGGGTGATGGTAGCGGCGACCGAACCCCGGCACCAGAAGGCGGTCATATCGAAGCCGCCCTTGGTCGATTCCTCGCCGCGCGGTCCCAGCGCGCTGCCGCGCGCGTAGACGATGTCCGGCTTCACCGCGCGGATGTCGTCGACATCGATACCGAATTTGGCGCGCGCCTGCGGCAGGAAACTGGTGAGGAACACATCGGCCGTCTTCGCCAGCTCGTAGATCACCTCGCGCCCCTCGGGGACCGACATGTCCAGTCCGATACTGCGTTTGCCGCGATTGGCGTGCTCGATATTGGGGTTGGGATCGCCCTCGACCTTCAACCGGCCGATCTGGCGCAACCCGCGTTGCGGATCACCGGTGCGGGCGTGCTCCACCTTCACCACGTCCGCACCCCATTCGGCCAGTACCGCGCCGGCCGAGGGGACGAACCCGTACATCGCGACCTCGAGGACGCGGATGCCGTCCAGGGGTTTGCCGCCGCCGCTCATCAGGCCACCACCGCGGCGAAGGACTTCTGTTCGAGGAACTCCTCGATGCCGGCCACGCCCATCTCACGTCCGATGCCCGACTGCTTGTAGCCGCCGAAGGGGACATCGGGGTGAAAGTAGTTGCCGCCGTTGATACTCATCGTTCCGGTGCGGATGCGGCGCGCCACCGCCAGCGCGCGGTCCTCGTCGGCGGAGAACACGCCGCCCGAGAGCCCGTAGACGGAGTTGTTGGCGATGCGGACCGCGTCCTCGTCGTCGTCGAACGGGATCAGGGCCAGCACCGGCCCGAAGACCTCTTCCTGGGCGATCTCGCTGTCCGGGTCGACTCCCGCGAGCAGGGTCGGGGTGTAGAAGTAGCCCGGGTCGACCTTCTCCCCGCCGTACACCAGTTTCGCGCCGGCCTCCACCGCGCGCTGCACGAGGCCGTGCACCTTGTCGCGCTGACGTTCCGAAATCAGCGGGCCCATATAGTTTTTCGGGTCGCCCGGATCGCCGTAGCTGACCTTGGACATGAATCCGGCGACCATCTCGGCGACCTCGTCGTGGCGCTCGCGCGGCACCAGCATGCGTGTGGTGATGGCGCAGCCCTGTCCGGCGTGGCTGCAGATGCTGAAGGCGCCGAACATCGCGGCGGTGCCGAAATCGGCGTCGTCGAGCACGACCATCGCGGATTTGCCGCCCAGTTCGAGAAAGACCCGTTTGAGCGAATCGCCTGCCGCCGACATGATCTGGCGGCCGACCGCGGTGGATCCGGTGAAGCTGACGACGTCGACATCGCGATGGGTGGTCAGGGTCCTGCCCACCTCGATATCCGATCCGGACAGCACATTCACCACGCCCGCGGGGATATCGGTGTGCCGAGCGATCACCTCGCCGAGAGCTAACGTGGCCAGTGGCGTGTCGGGTGCGCCCTTGAGCACCACCGTGCAGCCGGCCGCCAGGGCCGGGGCCAGTTTCGCCAGCGCCAGCTGATGCGGATAGTTGTAGGCCGCGATGGCCGCGACCACACCGGAGGCCTCGCGCTCCACCCAGCGGCGGTGCATCCGGCCGCGGTCCTCCACCTCGCCCAGATCCTCGGTGCGGGGGTAGGTGCGGGTGAGGCCGGCGAAGTAGTTCACGATTTCGAACGGCGTCTCGAGCTGGTTGGCGTGGGTCATCATCCGGGTCGCGCCGACCTCGGCGATGGTCAACTCGCGCAGGTCTTCGACGTCGGCGCGCAGTGCCGCGTAGAACTGCTCGAGGCAGTGCGCGCGAAATTCGGTGTTCGTCGACCAGCCGGTGGTGTCGAAGGCCCGGCGCGCGGCCGCGATCGCCGCCTCGGTATCGGCGATGCTCGCCTCGGGCGCGTAACCGTAGACCTCTCCGGTGGCCGGGTTGAGTGAGGCGAAACTGCGCTCCCCCGCGACGAGTTCACCGTCGATCAGCATTCGTCTGGTGACGGCGCGCCCGTCGCCGGCCGTCGCGTTGCCCTGTGGCATCCCGTCTCCTCGTTCTATGGAAATTCCATTCTCAACATTGGAGAATAATGTATCCGAGCAGCTTCGGCCCCAGCAATGGCCGAACACGTCGCACCGATCGGCCCGACCTCCCCGTGAGCCCCGGAACGAGCCCGGATCCAGGGAAACCTTGCGGAGAAACGGCGAGCGAGAGTACGGTTCTCACAATTGGAAGGGAGATTCTTGTGGTTGAGACGACGGCGCTGAACCCCACCATCGGAGTGGAGGTCACCGGGGTCGAGGATCTGCACGACGACACGGTGATCAGCCGGTGCACCGAGGCCCTGAAGTGGCGTGGCGTCCTGGTGGTCCGCGGACTTCATCTCGACGACGAGGCCCAGCTGGCGTTCTGCCGGCGGCTGGGCACCGTACTCGCCCCCGGCGGCCGCGAAATCTTCACCATCACACTGAATCCCGAGAAGAACCGCGCCGCGAAATATCTCGAGGGCACCTTCTTCTGGCATATCGACGACACCACCAACGACGTGCCGGCCAAGGCGACCGTGCTCACCGCGCGGCACGTGGCGATGGAAGGCGGCGGCACCCAGTTCGCCAGCACCTACGCCGCCTACGAAGGACTGCCGGAGGCCGAACGCAAGCGTTACGACAACCTGCGCGTGGTGCACAGCTTCGAGGCCTCCCAGCGGCTCGTACATCCGGACCCGTCCCCCGAGCAGGTCGCCGATTGGCGCCAATTGCCCACGCACGAAACATCATTGGTGTGGCAGCGCCGCGACGGCCGCCGGTCCCTGGTCATCGGCGCCACCGCCGACCACATCGTGGGCATGGATCCGGTCGAGAGCCGCACACTCCTCGACGAACTGCTGGAATGGTCGACTCAGCCGCGGTTCGCCTACACCCACGACTGGACGGTGGGCGATCTGGTGGTGTGGGACAACACCGGCATCCTGCACCGCGCCCTGCCCTACGACGCGACCTCCGAACGCGAACTGCACCGCACCACGATCGCCGGAGCCGAACCGTGGGCGTGAGAACAGCGGTGGTGACCGGCGGAGGATCCGGAATCGGCCTGGCGGTGGCGAATCGGTTGCGCGCCGACGGTTTTCAGGTCGCCACGCTCGACCTAAAACCCGGCGACTCCGAATTCGACCACACCGCCGACGTCACCGACCGCGCCCAGATCGACGCCGCGCTCACCGCGATCCGCGAGCAGCTGGGCCCGGTGACGGTGCTGGTGAACTCCGCCGGCGCGGAGGGCTATCGCCGGTTCGCGAATCTGAGCTTCGAACAGTGGGAGCGCACCATCGCCGTGAACCTGCACGGCGTCTTCCACAGCATCCAGGCCGTTCTGCCCGATATGCGCGCCGCGCGGTGGGGCCGGATCGTCAACATCTCCTCCTCCAGCACTCATTCCGGGCAACCGTTCATGTCGCACTACGTCTCGGCTAAGTCCGCGGTCAACGGGCTGACGAAATCGCTGGCACTGGAACTCGGCCCCGAAGGCATCACGGTGAACGCGGTCCCACCCGGGTTCATCGATACCCCGATGCTGCGCAAGACCGAACAGGCGCGGTTGCTCGGCGGAACCATCGACGACCACATCGCCCGCACCCCGGTCCGCCGGGTCGGCCGGCCCGAGGACATCGCCGCCGCCTGCGCGTTCCTCGTCTCCGAGGAGGCCGGCTACATCACCGGCCAGATCCTCGGCGTCAACGGCGGCCGGAATACGTAACCGGCGCGGAACGCGCCGTGGCACAACACAACCGAAAGGACCACCAGTGGGACGCGTGGAAGGCAAAGTCGCCCTCGTCACCGGTGCCGCACGAGGACAGGGCCGCAGTCATGCGGTGAAACTGGCGTCCGAGGGCGCCGACATCATCGCCGTCGACATCTGCCGGGACATCGAGACCATCGGCTATGCGATGGCGCGGCCGGAAGACCTCGAGGAAACCGAACGACTGGTGGAGAAGACCGGCCGCCGGATCGTCGCCGTCGCGGCCGACGTCCGCGATATCGCCGCACTGCGCGACGCGGTGAAACGCGGCGTCGGCGAACTGGGGCATCTGGATGTCGTGGTGGCCCAGGCCGGTATCGCCGGAATGAAGGGCGAACCGCAGTGGCAGGCCTGGACCGACGTCATCGACACCAACCTGATCGGCGTGATCAATACCGTCCACGCCGCACTGCCGTATCTGGACACCGGCGCCTCGATCATCGCCACCGGCTCGACCGCGGCGCTGATGGATGTAGCCAAGGTCGATCAGCCCGGTAAGGATCCCGGCGGCATCGCCTATATGGTCGCCAAGCGCGGACTGTCGATGTACATGCACGAGTTGGCGACCCATATCGCCGCGCGCAACATCCGCGCCAATGTCATCCACCCGACCAACTGCAATACGGACATGTTGCGCAGCGAGCCGATGTATCGCTCCTTCCGGCCCGACCTCGAGAAGCCGACCCTGCAGGACGCCCAGCCCGCGTTCCATGTGCAGCAGGCCATGCCGGTGCCGTGGATCGAACCGGAGGACACCAGCAACATGGTGCTGTTCCTGGCCTCCGACGAATCCCGCTACGTCACCGGCATGCAGATGCGGGTGGACGCCGGCGGATACCTCAAGTGGTACGACTATCACATCTAAGGGGAGAACCGTGAAGGTGCGCGTAGATCCGGAGCGCTGCCAGGGACACACCCTGTGCGCCATGGTCGCTCCGAAGTCGTTCGTACTCAGTGAAATCGACGGCCACTCCTCGGCGGTCAGCGAGGACGTTCCCCCCGATCAGGAGGAACAGGTCCGCGAGGCCGCCCAGTCGTGCCCGGAACGAGCGATCACCATCACCTGAGAGGAACGCCGTGACCGCCGAGAACATCACCGAGGCCGGACCGGCGGACGACGAGCGGAAACAACCGCAGTACTCGTTCGACCGGTACGCCCCGCAATATCGCGACAATTTCCTGTCCATCACCCAGGACATGCAGCAGCACTGCCCGATCGCCTGGTCGGATACCCACGGTGGCCACTGGGTCGCCGCCGGCAATCGCGAGGTCTTCGAGCTCGCCCGCTGCCCCCATGTGTCCAACGATCACGACCCAGCCGGGGAACGCCGTGGCTACCAAGGGATTTCGATTCCGAAGCCGCCACGCGCCGCCGCCATCCGGGGCGGGATCCTGGAGATGGACGAGCCCGAACATCGCGAACTGCGGTCGGCGCTCAACCCGTATCTGTCTCCGGCGGCGGTCAACCGCTGGATTCCGTTCATCGACGAGGTCGTGCGGGCGGCGATCGACGAGAAGATCGAATCGGGCCACATCGATTTCGTCGACGATCTGGCCAATATCGTTCCCGCCGTTCTCACGTTGGCGATGCTCGGCATCCCGCTGAAGAAGTGGACGGTCTACAACGAACCGGTTCATGCCGCGGTCTACACCCCGCCCGATTCCCCGGATATCGAGCGGATCACCGCGATGCACCGGGAAATGGGCCTGGATCTGCTCAACAACCTGATCGAGGTCAAGGAGAACCCGCGGCCCGGCATGATCGACGCGGTGGCACGGGCCACGGTCAACGGCGCCCAGCTGCCCGACCTGGAGATGCTCGGCATGCTGGCGCTGATCATCGGCGGCGGTTTCGACACCACGACCGCGCTCACCGCGCATTCGCTGGAATGGTTGTCGGAGCATCCGGACGAGCGCGAAACCCTCAGCAGGGAACGCGACACGCTGCTCGATTCGGCGACCGAGGAATTCCTGCGGTACTACACACCCGCCCCGGGTGACGGCCGCACCATCGCCGAGGACTGCGAGGTGGTCGGCACGCGGTTCGCCGAAGGCGACCGGGTGTGGCTGTCGTGGGCGATGGCCAACCGCGACCCCGCCGTCTTCGAGGATCCCAACGAGATCGTCCTCGACCGGCATCGCAACCGTCACTACAGCTTCGGGCTCGGCATCCACCGCTGCATCGGCTCGAATGTGGCCCGCACGGTGTTCAAGCGGATGCTGCTGGCGGTGCTGGACCGGATGCCGGACTACCGCTGCGACCCCGACACCACGGTGCACTACGACACCATCGCCGTCATCCAGGGCATGCGGCATCTGCCGGCGACCTTCACCCCCGGCCCGCGCCTGGGCGAGGGGCTCGACGCGACGCTCGAGAAGTTGCAGACGATCTGCGACGAACAACAGCTCGCGGCGCCGGTGACCGCCCGCAAGGAACAGGCCGACATCCACTGATCCGCGCGCACAACCGCATTCGCAGATCGCACCGACAAGCAGGAGGCGTGAGGTGACCACCGCGTCCGGGCGGCCGCTACCGCAGCTCACCGCGCAGAACGAGTTCTTCTGGACCGCCGGCGCCGACGATCGGCTGCGGATCCAGCAGTGCCGTACCTGCGCCGAGCTGATCCATCCGCCGCAGCCGGTGTGCCGCTATTGTCACGGCACCGTGATGGGGGTGCGGGAGGTCTCCGGTGTGGCGACGCTCATCGGCTTCACGCACAACCAGCGGTTCGGATTGCCCGGGCTGCCGCCGCCGTACGTGGTGGGTCAGGTCGCGCTGGTGGAGGATCCGCGAATTCGCCTGACCACCATCGTCATCGGCTGCGAGGCCGCCGATCTGGTGCTGGGCATGCGGATGGAGGTGGTGTTCGAACAGCACGAGGATGTGTGGCTTCCCCTGTTCCGGCCCACGGCCGAACAGCCGGAACCGGCGCCGCTGCCTGCCGACGACATCGACCCGGATCGCTTCGCCGAACATGTGCGGCCCCGCGTCTCCACCACCAAATTCGAGGATCGGGTGGCGCTGACCGGCATCGGGATGTCTGATATCGGACGGCGGCTGATGGTGCCTCCCCTGGCGCTGACCGTCCAGGCGTGCGAGCGTGCCGTCGCCGATGCCGGACTCACCATGGCCGATATCGACGGGCTCTCCTCGTACCCGGGTGGCGGGAATGTGGGCGGATTCGGTGAGGGCGGGGTGACCGCGCTCGAATCGGCGCTGGGAGTGCGGCCGACCTGGTACAACGGCGGCATCGAGACCTTCGGGCCCGGTGGCTCGGTGATCGCGGCGATGCTGGCCGTCGCGGGCGGGCTGGCACGGCACGTCCTGTGCTTCCGGACGGTGTGGGAGGCCACCTACAACGAATTGATCCGCACCGGCTCGACGGCACCGCTGGGCGGCGGCCGCACCACCAGCTGGCAGCTGCCGTTCGGAGCGACCTCGGCGGCGCACACCCTCGCCCAGAACGCGCAACGGCACTTTCATCGTTACGGCACGACCAAGGAGACGCTGGGCTGGATCGCGCTGAACCAGCGCGCCAATGCCGCCCTGAATCCCACTGCGGTGTACCGGGATCCGCTCACGATGGAGGATTATCTGTCGGCGCGGCCGGTGACCAGTCCGTTCGGCCTCTACGACTGCGACGTGCCCTGCGACGGCGCGGTGGCGGTGATCGTCTCGGCCGTCGAGGCCGCCGCCGACCTCGCCACATCACCCGTCTACGTGGAGGCCGTGGGCACCCAGATCCTGGAGCGGGTGGAGTGGGATCAGAGCACCCTCACCCACGAGCCGCAGGTGCTCGGCCAGTCGGCACATCTGTGGTCGCGCACCGATCTGCGGCCCGAGGACGTCGACGTCGCCGAACTCTACGACGGCTTCAGCTTCAACTGCCTGTCCTGGATCGAGGCGCTGGGATTCTGCAAGATCGGCGAGGCCAAGGACTTCCTCGACGGCGGGAAAAACATTGCGCGCGACGGCATCCTGCCGCTCAACACACACGGCGGGCAGCTCTCGCACGGGCGCACCCACGGCATGGGCCTGATCCACGAGGCAGTCGCCCAGCTGCGCGGTGAATGCGGGCCGCGTCAGGTCACCGGCGCGCGGGTAGCGGTCACCAGCAGCGGCGGGCTGACACCCAGTGGCGTGCTGTTGCTGCGGAGCGAGCGATGACCGTGGAGTCGCAGCGAGTGGGCGGCCCCGAGCCGTCGAACACGCCGGAGCGGGTGGGAGAGCAGGAGAGCCCGGGAACGCGAGAGCAGGTGCGGGCCGCGGTCCTCGTCCCGGTGCAACCGTCCGAACGGGTGATCGCCGGCGAGTGGGCGGGCGTACCCGGCCCGTCAGGAGACCCCGAACAGGTGGTGACCGAGGCGGGCGGGATCGCGGTGTCGGGACTGCTGCTGCGGGCGCGCGAGCCCCGTGCGGTGCTGGTCGCGTTGCACGGGGGCGCCACGACCGCCGCCTATTTCGATTGTCCGGGCCACCCCGAGTTGTCGCTGTTGCGCGTCGCGGAGGGGCTCGGCTTCACGGTGCTGGCTCTGGATCGGCCCGGTTACGGGGCGTCGGCACCGTTCACGGACCGGCTCTGGGATCCGCAGAGCCGTGTCGACGTGATGTATTCCGCTGTCACCCAGCTGGTTCCGGATGCCGAGCGGGGCGCGGGTACCTTCGTGATCGCCCATTCCGCCGGGTGTGAACTGGCGCTGCGGATGGCCGCCGACCCTCGGGGCGCCGCGTTGCTGGGTATCGAATTGGCCGGTACCGGACGCGAATTCGCTGCGGCCGCCCGGCAGGTATTGATGGGGCCACGCGGGCCGGTCGAGCGGCCGCGCGGACTCGCCGAGCTGCTCTGGCGGCCCGCTTCGCTGTATCCGCCGGATGTCGTCGGCGGCGCGGCGCTGGCCGCCCTCGGCCCGCGGCTCGAGGCCGCCGCCGTCACGGATTGGGCCGATACCGAATTTCCGGCCTTGGCCGCCCGGGTATCTATTCCGGTGCGCTTCACCCTCGGCGATCACGAGCGGGTGTGGCGCAACGATTCCGACGCGATGACACATGTCGGCGCGACGTTCACCGCGGCGTCGCGCGTGGTGCTCAACCGCCAGCCCGGCAGTGGCCACAACCTCAGCGTCGGACGCTCCGCTCGCGCCTACCACCTGGGAGTGCTGGGTTTCGCGGAGGAATGCCTGCTGGCCGCGGAAAACGGTTTCGACTGTTTCCCCCAACAATTCGACGGGGCCGAACCCGTTCCGGCCCGGGAGGTGAGGTAACCGTGCACGCATCCGACACGGCGCTGTTTTTGGTGCGCCTGGTGATCGGCGCGACGATGATCGCGCACGGCTACAACCATTGGCGCGGCGGCGGCCGCATCGACGGAACCGCCCGCTGGTTCGTCGGACTGGGCTTGCGCAACGGCATTCTGCAGGCCTGGCTGAGCGTGGTCACCGAAATCGGCGCGGGCGCACTGCTGATCGTGGGCCTGTTCACGCCGCTGGCGTGCGCGGCGATCGTTTCGGTGATGCTGGTCGCGGGGCTGCTGGCGCATCGCCCGAACGGATTCTTCGTGTTCAAGGAGGGCTACGAGTACGTGCTCGTGCTCGCGGTCACCGCGTTGGCGACGGCCATGCTCGGCCCGGGACGGCTCTCGCTCGACCACGCCACCGATATCGAGGTCATGGGCTGGGCCGGCGGTGCGATCGCGGCGGGGGTGGCGGTGGTCGCGACGGCCGCGCTGCTGGCGACCTTCTGGCGTCCGGCGCCGGCTCCGGCGCAGCAGCCGGAACCCACTGCGTGACAGCGGCATTCGACGGAAGAGGTGCGGATATGCGAGTCGGATTCATCGGATTGGGCAGCCAAGGTGGCCCCATGGCGCGGCGCATCATCACGGCCGGGCATCCGACCACGCTGTGGGCCCGCCGGGCCGCGACCCTGGAGGCGTTC
>NZ_BAFQ01000260.1 GCF_000308375.1 Nocardia aobensis NBRC 100429
ACTGCCCGCACTTCGGCTGTCAGGCCCCACAATTCGGCGCCGACCAGCACTACCGGCAACCGGCCGCCGTGCGCCGGTCGCGCGAGATAGACGGCCATCGGTGAACCGTCCACCTCGACCTCGGCATGCCGGCCCACGATTTCCTCGGTCATTTCAGCCTCCACTGTGCCGCGACCTGCCGATCAGGTTGCGCCCCAGGCATTCTGCCGTAGGCCGCGCGCTGTCCCCAGTGCTGACTCGGCGACGTGGCCGACCACGCGCTCGGCGAGCAGCGCGCATAACGGCCGGAAACTGTCCTAGTTCTGCGCGAGAATGGGCCGGTGACCGATACGACGCAGCGCCTGCTCACCCTCCTGTCGCTGCTGCAGACACCGCGCGAATGGTCGGGGAGTGAGCTCTCGCAGCGACTGGGCGTCAGTCCCCGGACCGTGCGCCGCGATATCGATCGGCTGCGCGAGCTCGACTATCCGGTGCAGGCGACGATGGGCGTGTACGGCGGATATCGGCTGGCCGCGGGGACGGCGATGCCGCCGCTGCTGCTCGACGACCACGAGGCGGTGTCCACCGCGATCGGGCTGCGGACCGTCGCCGCGCACGCATTGCCCGGTGCGGACGAGGCGGCGGTGCGAGCGCTGGCCAAACTCGAACAGGTGCTCCCGACCCGGCTGCGGGCCCGCGTGCGTTCGGTGAGCGCGGCCACCGAAACCCTTGCCGCCGAATCGGATTCGCCGGTCGACACCGCCGTGTTGACGGTGCTGGCGGCCGCGATCGGCGGGCGGGAACAACTGCGCTTCGGTTACGTTTCGAACTCCGGTGCGCGGACCCGGCGGCTGGTCGACCCGCATCGCCTGGTCGCCGCGGGGCAGCGCTGGTATCTGGTCGCCTTCGATCGCGAGCGCGACGATTGGCGGATCTTCCGGATCGACCGCATCGAGAATCCGCAGCCGATCGGCTTGCGCTGCGAGACACGGGAACTACCCGCCGAGGACGCGGCCACCTACCTTCGCGATTCGTTGTATTCGATGGCGCCGGTGTACCGCGCGGAGGTGACGGTGTTCGCTCCGGCGGCCACCGTCCGCGCCACGGCGGGTGCGCTCGGCGAGATCGAGGACGTCGACGAGCACACCTGCCGGCTGCGCACCGAGGCGGACACCGTGCAATGGCTCGTCGTGCGACTGCTGCGGCTCGGCCACGACTTCCGCGTCGATGCCCCGCCCGAGCTCGCCGACCATGTCCGCGAACTCGGCGCCCGTTTGCAGCGCGCCGCACCCGCGCAATCGGGGGCGAAAAAGCTACGGTGACCGGATATACGCAATTTCTCAGCAAGCTGTACCGGAATACTCGAGGAGAACTGGTTATGCGTCGACTGAGTGTCACCCGTCGTCTCACAGCGGCAGCGGCGGCAGCCGCGGCGGCGTCCGTGGTCTTCGCCGGTCCCGTCGCGGCGGAACCCGCTGCCGTGGACTGGTCCGCGGCGACCGCGCATCTGCGTGCGGCGGCGGCCGGGAATCCGGCGGCCGAACAGGCAATCGATCGGCTGCTCGCCGCCGGTCCGACCGTCGAGCAGGCGGCTCTGCCCGCCCAGCCGTTCCAGATTCCCGCCCAATCCGACATCGGGCGCGGCACCGGCCCCGGCGTCTACGGGTCCGGAATCGCGTTGAACTACGACGGTTTCCGCCTCGGCTTCTTCGGTGGCCCGGGCACCATCGCCCCGAATCAGGGCGGGGCGAATCTGCAGGTCGTCTGGTACAACCTGTCGAACGGGCGCAGCGGCACCCAAACCCTGCTCGAACACAACGACGTGCCGGTGGACACCACCATCCGCACGCCGGTTTTCGATCCGGGGGCGGGCATGGTCGTGGCCGCGGTGTACGGGACGCTCTGGCACCGGTGGCCGGTCCCCGTTTCCGATGCCAACCCGGACGGTTTCCAGTACCAACTGGGCACCATTTCGGTCCCGTCGTTCGGCGCCTTCTACAACTGAGCGAACGACAGTGCGCGGGACCGGTTCGCAGCGAACCGGTCCCGTCGCCGTTTCAGTGGATGAACGGCAGACAGCTCGCCATCCCGAAGTGCACCAGCAGATATCCGGACGCCGGTACCGCGGCGACGAGAGCGGCGAACAGCGCGAGCGGAATCCCGCGCCCGGCCCGCCGCGTACGCGAGTCGGCGCGCACCAGCCGGTGCACCCGGTCGGCGACGGCGAGTGTGCTGGTGCCCAGCGCGGTATCCGGTAGCAGCGAGCGGATCTCGGCATCGCCGGTCGCTCCGGACAGCGTGAGCAGCGCGGTGAGTACGGCGGTGCGGCTGTGGCGACCGGCGGCGCGGTCGTCGGCACACATTTCCAGCAGCTGGGCGATGCGGTCGTCGGCGGCCGCGAACAGCGGAATGCGCGGCAGGGTGGTGGTCAGCGCGCGGGTCGACGCGCGGATCAGATGATGCCGCCCGGCCAGATGCGCGTCCTCGTGGGCGAGCACCGCCGCGAGCTGCGGCCGATCCAGCGCGGCGACCGCGGCACTGGTCACCACGACCGTCCCCGGTCGCCCCGCCACACAGTAGGCCGCCCGTTGCGGCGCATCGATGACCACCGCCGCGGCCGCACCGGTGTCGTCGTCCAGGCGCCGTCCGACGAGCGATGCCGAGCGTGCGTGCCGGGCGCTGCTGCGTCCCGCGCGCACCACCGCGCCGATCACCCGCACGCCCCGCACCGCGACGAATCCGATCAGCGCGAGCGCCGAGATCAGCGCCGCGAACTGCGCGACCGGACCGTGGCTGCCGTCGGCGGTCGCGTGCACGGCCACCACACAGTCGTCGAACAGGTGGGCCATCGGCAGATCCCAGGTGTGGGCGACCTGCACGGCCAGAGCCACCGCCGCGGCCGCCCACGCGCCGAGCACGGCGGCGATCGCGGTCAGCCAGGCCAGCACCCCGAGTGCGGGGACGCTGCCGTGCGCGGTGAGCCGGGTCAGGATCGGCGGGCCGAGAACGCAGACCAGTGCCGAATACCCCAGCAGGCACAGCGCGAGGGTCACTCGGCGACCTCGGTGCCCGGCTGCTCGGTAGGGGCATTGCGGGTCTTCGCGCGGCGCAGCACCTTGCGCAGGGCGGCGGTGTCGTCATCGGAGATCTGTTCGACGAAGTGGGCGAGCACCAGATCGGAGCGACCGCCGCCGAGCGCCTCGCGCATCAACTGGGCGCTGTACTGTTCGCGGCTCAGGCGCGCTCGATAGCGATAGGCCTTACCCTCGCGTTCGCGTTCCAGCCAGCCCTTGCGATGCAGATTGTCCATGGTGGTCATGACCGTGGTGTAGGCGATTTCCCGGCTGCGCAGCAGATCCTCGAACACGGTCCGCACGGTGATGGTGTCGGGAGCGGACCAGATGCGGTCCATCACCACCGCCTCCAGATCCCCGAAACGATGTGCCATCGCACCTCTCCACCATCGACTACGTACCGGGATAGTACCCATTCCCAGCCCTCGGGAACGGCTGTGGCCCCGCCGCAACGACGGGGCCACAGGGTGGGAGAGCCGATTTCAGGAAGCGGCCGGAGCAGGTGCGTTGAGGGTGTTGTACATCTGCACCGCGCTCGCGATACCGACCGGGACGCCGAGGATGGCGGCGCCGATCAGCGGTCCGACGGTGGCACCGAGTCCGGCCCCGACCAGGCAGCCGGCCGCACCGCTACCGAGGAAGAACTCCGGCACCAGGGCGAAGCCGATCGTCGCGCCGAGCACGCAGCCGGTGATGCCGCCCACCGCGCCGCCGGCGAGGCTGCCGATACCGGTCGCCAGCCCGAACTGGGTGGCGGCCACGCTCAGGGCGGAGTTGAACTCGTCCTGGGTGTAGATCGGCTGGGCGGAGGTGACCGGTTGTTCGACGGCGGCCGGCTGGGGCGCCGGCTGCTGAGCGGCCGCCTGCTGGGTCTCCGGCAGCGAGGCGGGTGCGGTGGCGGCCTGTTCGGCCTTGGGCGAGGTGGCCAGGGCGGTACCGGCGACCAGGGCGCCGCTGCCGTCCTTGACCTGGAACTGGGTGCCCACCGTGGTGAGCGAACCCAGTCCGGTCTGAATGCTGACCGAGCCGTCCTGCGTGTTGCTGGTGTAGCGCACGCCCGGAAGGATTTCGGTCGTCAGTGTGAACGGGTCGGCGGCGATCGGTGCGCCGGCGGCGGGGGCCGCGGGCGTGCCGGTGGCGGCGTTCGCAGTGGTGGCGGTGGTGGCTACGGCACCGGTCACCATCAGAGCTATGGTCGCGCCGGAGACCAAACGGGTGGTCTTGTTCATCGGATCCTCATCGTGGTCGATCGGATAAGGCGGCGAGCGATCGGGAATTCCAGAGGGAGAATTGCCGAATTATCCGCTGCCGGTGCGAAATCCGGATTATCCGGACCGCGCGAACCGAGATTAACGAGTACCGAACCCGCGTAAAGGTACGACGCGAAAACGTTTACGGTTGAGAAATGTTGCTAACCAAGCGGATACAGCTGCGTAATAAGCCTTTAACGTGAGAACCGAATGGGCCGAGCGGTTTCCGGACATCGTCGCGGTCATTCGACTATGTACGTACGCATTTAGTAGAGGATCGTACGTATCCGTCGGCGACAGTAGCAATCTTCGAGCGATCCGAAAAATCGCAGGGGCGAGACCGGTAGCGGTCTCGCCCCTGTGGCAGCCGAAACGTCGTTCAGCTCGGTGTGATCCGGAACAGTCCGGTCGTGGTGCCCTGGTATTGCACGCGTCCCGGTGCGATCGTGCCGACCATCTGCAGGGTGTCGTGCACGGTGCTGGTGCCGATCAACCGGCTGGAATTCTCTATGCCGGTTTCCGCGTCGATCGCGACGAGGTGATAGGTGTCGATCACCGCTCCGGCGCTGCCGGTATCGATGCCGGCGATCTGATTCTTGCGGGCGACCGTGTAGATCTTGCCGTCCGCCAGGGAAAGCCGGGGGACCGCAGCGGATTTCACATCACTGGTCCATTTCCGGGTGCACCCGCTACCGTCGGCCTTCACATCGATGCGGACCATACCGCCGGTGAAGTCGGCTTTGTCCGGCTCGCTCGGACCGGCGTTGTCCGGCAGCGCCGGATACGGATAGCCGTAGGTGCTCGCCACGAAGACGCTGTCACCCGAGCCGATCGGCGAGTTCTCGGTGCCGTCCACCGCGGGCATCGAGCAGACCGCGCGGCCGGTGCGAGTGTCGTAGACGAGCAGATTCTCCTGCGGCACCGCATTGTCGGTGATCGCCAGATAATCGGTACCGTCGCGCGGGCCGAAGAAGGTCGGACTGGCCCCGCTGCCCCAGCTGAGTTGCCCCGGTTTGCGTGCCGGGCCGCGATCGTAGGGCTGGCGCCACACCTGGTGCGGAGCGCCCGAGGCGTCCGCGGTGAACAGGTAGGTGGCGTGATCGGTGGTGACGGCGGTGCCCTCGGGGGCGGTCGAGATGCTGTTGTCGACGTGTTCTCCCGGCAGCGTGATCGACTGTGCGGAACCGGTTTTCGGATCGACCGCACCTACCGCGCCGTTTGCGGTGGCGAACCACACCCGGCCGTCGCGATCGGGCATCAGCGAGGCGACGCTGTCGCAGCCGTTCCCGCCGCAGTGGCCGGTCACCGCGGCGGCGAGGGGAGTCGAGGAGGCGATGGCCAGCTTCCAGCCATTGCCCTCCTTGGTATGCGCGACCCGCACCAGATTGTCGTCACCGTCGACCATGACCATGCGATCGGCATTGTCCAGATAGGCGTAGACCCCGCCGAGCAGACCGCCCTTGGGCAGTGCCAGCGACGTGAGCGGCTGACCGCTGTTCGGGTCGAGCAGGAATATCTTGGGCGAACGGTCGGTGACGGTGGTGCACAACGCCTGCGGCATGCCGTCGGCGCCCTGCAGGATGGTCGGGCATGCGGCGGCCAGTTCCCGGAACTGCGCGTTCACCGCGCCGGTACCGACACCCGGCAGCGGAGTGCTGTCGGAGGACTCCGCATCGCCGTGCATGGTGGCGGTGCCGACCGGCCCGAGATACGGATCGACCGGAGGGGGTGGGCCGAACGCGGCGTTCGCGGTTCCCGCGCCGATGGTCAGTATCGCCGCCGCGGCGGCAGCGATCGAGGTGATCGCGCCCTCGGTAAAGCCCTTACGTCGCACAAGCACTCCTCGATATGATTATTCGTATCGAATGATTCAATTATTCGTATCGCGACAGGTTAGGAGACCCCGTGCCGACTGGCAACACCGGACGGGCCGAAAGCTCGCCGCCGACCCGGCGGGTGGTGTCGGTGGTGGAATTGCTCGCCGCGCACGACGGTGCGCTGACCTCGGCGGAGATCGCCGATACGCTGGGGTTGAGTCGCTCCACCATGGGAGCGATCCTGGGCACTCTGGAGGAAACCGGTTGGGTGCGGCGGCTTCCCGACCTCGGCTACGAACCCGGTCCCGCGTTGCTCGTCCTGGGCGGACGGTTGCGGGATCGCCTGCGCGATCACGACCGGGTGGAGGCCGAACTGCGGCGGCTGGCCGAACGGGTGGGCTGCGGCGCCGCCCTCACCTCCATCGCCGGCAGCGAAGCGATCTTCGTCGCGGTGGCCGGCGGGCCCGGGCTGATCCCCGCCGGAATCGAGGCCGGCACCCGGATACCGTTGCGCCCTCCGGCGGGTGCGGCCGTGCTGGCCCACGCCGGGCTGCCCGCGCAGCGCGCGTGGTTGCAGCAGGCGCCGCCCGAGCGCCGGGCCGAATTCGAACAGGTGCTGGAAACCGTTCGCGCCCTGGGATATTGCGCGTGGGGTCTGGACGCGGCCAGCCTGCCCACGCTGCGAGTGCTGGCCGAGGTGGTCGATCATCTGTCCGACCGGCCCGCGGACAAGGCGTTGCGGGAGCGGGTCCTGGCACTGCTGGCCACGATCGGCGGCACGGCGCACAGCCGGGCCGATCTCGACAGCGATCGCGCACAGCCGATCAGCTATCTCGCGGTCCCGGTCTTCGACGGTGAGCGGGTGGTGATGGAGGTCCAGATCGGCCCGCTCAGTGCCGCCGTCGGTGCGGCCGAGCGCGCCGAGTACGTGCGCGAAACCGTCTCCGCCGCACGGAGAATCGCGGCGGCGGGTTAGCGGTTCAGGGCCTGTTCGAATATCGGCCAGGAGCGGTGCAGATCCTCCTGCCAGTAGCCCCAGGAGTGGGTGCCGTTCGCGCGCAGGTCGAAGGTCGCGGGAATGTTCAACTGCGTCAGCCGGTCCCGCAGCGCGATCGAGCAATTGTGGGTGGCGGCCTCGAGCACGCCGCCGTAGACCAGCTGCTCGATGAGTTTGCGGGTGTTGCCGTGGATTCCGGGCCCGTCCGGATTGTCGAGGGGACCGGGAATTCCGTTGCCGGTCGAG
Source organism: Nocardia aobensis NBRC 100429 (assembly GCF_000308375.1). Taxonomy (GTDB): domain Bacteria; phylum Actinomycetota; class Actinomycetes; order Mycobacteriales; family Mycobacteriaceae; genus Nocardia; species Nocardia aobensis. Next base: position 7,364 of record NZ_BAFQ01000260.1, read on the forward strand.
ACGTAGATCGCCAGCCCGCGCAGCCGGTCCGCGTTGACGTACGGGTCGTGGGCCGCCCACAGCGGATCGTCGGGCGCACCCCACAGATTCAGCGGATCACCGTGCCACCGCAGTACCACGCCGTCGACGAACGCCTGCCCCAGCGGATCGCTGGTGCGCGCGCAGCCACTGTAGGAGCCGACCGCCCGGTACAGCTGGGGCGCGGCCAGGGCCAGCTGGAAGACGGAGGTGCCGGCCATGGAGATGCCGGCCACCGCGTTCGCGCCGGAGCCGTGAAAGGCCGAATCGATGATCGGCGGCAGCTCCGCGGTGAGGAAACTCGACCACTTCTGCCGGCCGAGCACGGGATCGTCGGCGCGCCAATCGGCGAAATAGCTGCCGTTGCCGCCCATCGGCGTCACCACCGTGACCTGTTTGCCGCGGAAGAAGTCGACGATATCGGTCTGTTCGGGCCAGCTGCTGGCCTCCGAACCGCCGCTGGCGCCGTTGAGCAGATACAGCACCGGCGCCGGGGCCGAACCATCCGGTGCCCGAAGGACTTTCACCTCGATCGCGCGATTCATCGCCGCGGAGTGCACGCGCAGATCCAGCATGCCGTCGGGTTCCTGCTCGACACCGAGCAAATGCGCACCGTCTGCGGCGGGTTCGGCGGCGGCGGTGAGCGCGGTGACGCTCACCGGGGTGGGTGGCGGGTCGTCGGCCACCGCAGGTGTCGCGCACAGCGCCGCGGTCAGCACCGACGCCAGCAGGGCGGTGGGCAGTGAGCGGCGAATCATCCGCCTACCTCTCTCGTTCCGTCGGGTCCGGACGGCGGTCAAGGTAGGCCCGCGAAGGTCACGGTCGCAAGGTATTCCGGCCACTGTTGGGACCGGCGGCCTATCGGACTCGACCGGATCTGGGGAAGGTCACAAACTTCCACGGCGACGGTTGGCGGATGGGCGCGGGTGCCGTTGACTCGGTCCGCGTGATTCGGCGGCGCGGCCGGCGCCGGCGGGTCGTCACATCTGGACGAAACGAGGGTTTCCATGGTCGGTTTCGGCTTCTTCGACGATTGGCATCCGCAGCCCGGCAGACTCATCGCCTGGGCACCCACTGCGCAATCGCGTGCGGCGGTCCTGGCCGCCCCGGAACATCCGGTCGGCCCGTCGTACCAGCAGCGCGAATATCTGCGCGCGGCATATCGCCAGCGCGACAGCGGATCTCGCGCATCCCGGCTGTGCATGATCGCCTTCGACTTTCCCGGCGTGCTGGACCGGGACGCCATGACCCGGACGATCACCGCGTTCGCCCGCCGCCACGACACGTTCTGGAGCTGGTTCTCCTGCGAATCCGGCGAGCGGATCGCGCGCCACGTCGCCGACCCGGCCGATATCGATTTCGAGCCGTGCGACTACGGCGAGATCACCGACAGCGACGCCGTCCGCGACCATGTGCAGCGCCACGCGCGTGATGTATTCGATTGGGACTGTTTCGGTTTCGGCGTCATCGACCGCGGCGACTCGTTCACCGTCTACGCGGCCGTGGACCACCTGCACACCGACGGTGTGGGGCAGGCGCTGTCGTGTGTGGATCTGCTGCTGCTCTACGGCAACGAACTGTCCGGCGGCCAGGTCCCCATCGAACCGGTCGACGGTCATCTCGCCTACTGCGAACGGGAACTGCGCTACAACGCCGAGCTCACCACCGACTCCGCGCCGGTACAGCGCTGGCTGGAGCTGCTGATCCGCCACGACGGCGCGGTGCCGTCGTTCCCGATGGACCTCGGCGTGGCGCCGGGTGCG
>NZ_BAFQ01000259.1 GCF_000308375.1 Nocardia aobensis NBRC 100429
GTTCCGGAATCGGTCTTCCAGCAGCAGATCGATGGAGGTGAGTTCTTCGTCTTTGCGCAACTACTATCGCCGTGCCGGCTTCAACCAGGTCTACCGACGCGACCTGGCCGTTAGTGTGCCCGGCGTCGCTCTTTTCGAACGCAGACTGACCACAGAATCGTGGTCCGACTAGAGCAACTCGATCTCATCGAATCCGACGGTCAAGCTGTGGCGGCGTTCTCGTAGTACGTTCCCTTCGCGATGCGCGACGCCTTCACTGAAGCTGAGGCGAAGTTGCGCCCGGCGGTCGTCCACCTCCTGTACGACCGCGCAGATGCCGTTGAACGGTCCCGCTGGGAAGTAGACGACATCACCCGGCTCGTACTCGCGAAGGCCCACCGGCTCAACCTAGTTGGCTTGATCGTTCGACGGTGCATAGATAGCGCGTTGTGGCCTCCCGGCTTGATGGGCCGGGAGGCCACACTGCGTAACCCGCCTGACCAAACTTCCCGGAATCTCTCAGCCGAACGGCACCAACCGGCCAGATAACGCCAAAGATCCCCGCCATCCATCGCCGAAGGTCGCACACACCTACGTGCGCACCATGCTCCGCAAGATGAGTGCCCAGGCGTACCTGGCGCAGCGGCCACCGCGTAAGGCCTCACCGGCAGCTGCCGCGTCTACTACTGCGAGTGATCTGGGCACACCATCCCGACCCCGGGCACCGCATGCCGGCGTCGTACCGGCGGCAGGCGCTGCACCAACTCCGGCACCGTGCCGGTCGCGGCGAACTTCTCGGGCCAGTAGTCCACCAGCAGCGAGCGGTCGACGGAATCGTAAGCGGCGCAGTCGATGTCGACCACCATCACGCCGGATGGGCGGCAGTGCCGGCGGTACCGGCCTCGGCCTGGCTGCCGTCACGGAGTGGATTCAGCGCGCTGGTCGCCGTTACGCGATTAATGAGTACTGGAGATGGTCTTCGACCTGCCACGCGGCATTTGCAGACATTCTGTGCCACAGTCGATCTCGCGGTTCGTACCGACCCGCTCCGCAGGCGGTCGGTCACGTCCGTCAGTGGTCGGCGACGGGGGTGTTCTGGCAAAAGGTGAGCAGCCAGCGGCCTTCTTCCTTGGTCATGCCGTAGAGCGGCGAGCCCTGGGCCTGGAGTTCGTCGGCGTGGTTGAAGTACTGCTGGCGGACCTTGACCACGGCTACGTCCGGTCGGATGAAGCGAATGAAGAAGGGCTCGTAGGTGGCGTAGCCGTCCTCGGTGGCGCCGGGCAGTACGGCGCGGGTGAATTCGGAGATCTCGTTCAGCCCGTTGAGGAATCTGCCGCCGCCGGTGGTCCAGATGGCGTCGGGATGGAACAGGGCGAGGAAGCCGTCTGCGTCCTCGGCGCGCTGAGCCTTGGCGACCGAGGCCACGACGGCGTGGATGGCAGCGATGTCCTCGGGCCGACCGAGGTTTGAGGTTGTCATGCCACCATCTTCGAACCTCAACCTCGCTCGAGGTCAAATGACCAAGACCGAGAACGACACCGCTCGATCGTTCGGTTGCGGTAATTTGGCATGCGCGCTTCTTATTACGAGGACACCCCATCTGCACCGAGTGACCGGTATCCCTGCGCGCGGCTTGGCAGAGTGTTGCTCATGACGCCGAGCGATCTCTTCTTCCAGCTGGGAGCTGAGCACAGACGAGAGGTTCATCTGTCGCTGTGCGAGGATGCGCTGTCGATTTGGGGCGATTACGTCCGGGGAGAGCCCCGCGAGCTGCGCTATCGCGACTCGGTTGTCGGGATGCGGCATCTGGTCGAAATCGGGCTTCCGGCTGATGCCCTTCGCTCCGCTCGGGCCGGTGTGGATCTCGCGGGTGTGAGCGACCGATATCTCGAACCCATTTGCGCGATGCAGGACGATGATCTCGTCTTTCCCGATCCGGTCGAGTTCGCCTACTACGCGATCTACAACTGTTTCCGCAAGTATGTCCGCGGTGACGACATCGAGGATTGGCTGATTGTCAACCAGGCCTTGTCGGCTCACGACATCGGCGAGGCGGCGCCGCGTTTGACGCGCACCATCGACGATGTCGTCCGAATCCGGCTCGAGAACTGATCGATGGCCCGGCCGGCAGCTCCTCGCCGCTGCCGGCCGGACCGCCCCTCTCACTGCAAATGCCGTGCGAAGAAACGACTTCCGTCGTCTCCCTCGAACTGCGGGACGCCGGTGTGCCCGCCCATATTGGCGTGCAGCGTCTTCTCCTTCGAGCCGAAGGCGTCGAACAGGTCCAGGGCCTGCTGCCGGTCGTTTCCTTCGTCGTCCCACTGCAGCAGGACCAGCAGCGGGATGGTGAGCTGCCGGGCCTCGTCGAACATGCTGCGGGGCACGTAACTTCCGGCGAACAGGACGGCGGCCGCGATGCGCGGCTCGACGACCGCCAGCCGGACTGCGATGCCGATCACCCCTCCCGAGAAGCCGACCGGGCCGCTGATCCCGGGCAGTGACAGGAGTGCGTCCAGGGTGGCCCGCCATTCCGGTACCGCCTTGTCGGCAAGCGGAAGGATGAGCCGGTCCACGATTTCGTCGTCGACCGGCTCGCCGGCCTGGACGGCCCGGCGCAGGTCGGTGCGGGCTTGTTCGGCGGCGGCGGACGGGGGCCGATCACCGCTGCCGGGGAGTTCGATGGTGGCCGCGGCGTAGCCCTGCGCCACGGCATGCCGGGCCCGGCCCGCCAGCCGGGGATACATCCTGCGCAGTCCGCCGGGATGGCCGAGCAGGATCAGCGGTGTCGGTGCCGAGGCGGAAACAGGTGTCCACAGGATGCCGGGGATCTCGCCGAGGGTGAACTCGCGTTCGAGGACGTCGTCGCCGAGACGCTGTTCGGAGATGAAGTGCATGGTCGTGCCTTTCGGGAGTGCTTTCGCGCGGCGCTCCCGGACGACCTATCGCCCGACCGTGACCCCGGAGGGGAGCACCCATGTCGATACTGCGTTCACGGGTACCACCTCCTCGTTCTCTTGCACGGCTTCCGGAAAGGTAGCAGTGGTCCCGATTGCCCGGCAACAGGTTTTCGGACCTACGTGCGGCTCCTCACACACGCGATGAAGGGGCTCGTGGTCACAGCAATCGCAAGCGTGGTCGATGCTGTAGGGCACGAGTGTGATCGGTGAGGGTGGCAGCAGAATGCGGTACCGCGGCGGGGTCGGTGATTCCGCGGGTGGGTAGCGCAGCAGGCGCAGCCGAAGGTCCGGCGAGTGTTCGAATTCGATTGCATGACAACACCTTGCGAGCACGGACGGTCAGTCGCAGCAGTCGCAGACATGGCCTTCGGTCCGAGGCGCGCCGACGGCGGGGTGGGGCAGCAGGTGTCGCCGCGCCAGGCGTTCATGCCCTCCTTTACCGCGATCAGGGCGATGACCAGTGCGGCGATCGGATCGGCCCACGACCATCCGAACAGGGCGTTGAGCAGTAGGCCGACGAGCAGTACCGCGGACAGGTAGGTGCAGAGCAGGGTTTGTTTGGAGTCGGCGACCGCGCTGGCAGAACCCAGTTCGCGACCGGCGCGGCGCTGCGCGGCCGACAGGATCGGCATGATCACCAAACTGATTGCGGCCAAACCTATTCCGATGGGGGAGTGGCGCGCTTCACCGAGTCCGAGCAGGCCGCGGATCGAGTCGACGGTGACGTAGAGCGCGAGAGCGAAGAACGAGAACGCGATGATGCGCAGCGCGATCTTCTCCCGGGCCTCTGGGTTCGGTCCCGCGAATTGCCACGCCAGCGCGGCGGCGGAGGACACCTCGATCACCGAGTCGAGTCCGAACCCGATCAGCGCCGTCGACGACGCCCGGCTGCCCTCGGTGAGGGCGATGATCGCCTCGATGACGTTGTAGGAGATGGTCGCGGCCACGAACCAGCGGATCCGCCGCGCCAGCACTGCGCGCCGCTGCGACGACGGACCGACCGCCACGGCCGACGGTGTGCCCGGCATGCCCAGCGACTGTGACATCAGCAGCAGCCTTCGGTCTCGGCGGCGGGGCAGCAGGCCGGATCGACCGCGAGCACCAGCCCGAGCAGGTCCTCGAGGGCGGCGGCGATGCGTCGGTCGGCGAGTTCGTAACGGCTACGCCTGCCTTCGGGCACCGCCACGACCAAGCCGCATCCGCGCAGGCACGCGAGGTGATTGGACAGAATCTGCCGGGAGACTCCGATCTGCTCGGCCATCTCCGACGGATAGGCCGGGCCGGTACGCAGGCTCAGCAGAATCCGGGTGCGGGTCGCATCCGACAGAGCGTGCCCGAAACGAGCCAGCGCATCGGTATGGGCCACGGGCAAGGTCTGCATACCCCATACGGTACATCGAAATCTGTATACAGAAAATCGTGAATTCATCCGTAGTCGTGTTCGGGTGAATCAAGAGGTTGCATCCGGTACCGGGGTACAGGTTTACCGTCGATCCATGACGAATTCGCCGGCTCGGAACGACTGGGTGCCCTCGGCCTGCACCCTGCCCACGGTCGAGCAGCCGATCCGCGTGACCGAGTTCGATCGGTTCTTCGCTGATGCGGTCCGTGCTGTCCGTCGACCGCACCCGCATCGGCTCGAACTGATTCTCGCCTCCGACGCCGAGCCGCGCGCCCGGGACCTCGCGGCGCGGGAGACCAGCTGCTGTTCGTTCTTCGTGTTCGACTTCGACACCACCGAAGAAGGGCCGGTGCTGAGTGTCGGTGTACCACCGGCATATACGGCGGTGCTCGACGCATTCGCCGCCGGCGGTGCACGGTGACCGCGCTGCGCACCGGCGAGCTCGCAGCCGCGGCCGGAGTGAACACCCAGACTCTGCGCTACTACGAACGCCGCGGCCTGCTGGCCGAACCGCAGCGCACCCTCGGCGGGCACCGCCTGTATCCGGAGGAGGCGGTGACGGTGCTGCGGATGATCAAGGCGGCCCAGCGGCTCGGGTTCAGCCTCGACGAGGTCGCCGACCTGCTCTCCGGCACCGGCCATCACCGGCGCGATGCCGGCTTGCGCACCCGTGTACACGCCAAGCTCGCGGAGGTCGATGCCAAGCTGGCCGAGCTCAACGCGGTCCGCGGCACACTGCGCGCCGCGCTGGCCGCCGGGTGCGAGGATCTGCTCGCCTGCAGTGAATCGCCATCCTGCCCAGTACCTTTCGAGGTTCATGGCGGCTCCGGCGCGTAGGCCTGGGCGGATTCGCCGACTGTGAGCCGCCGGCCAACTCGCTGGCCTGGTCGACCTAGCGGCTGCGCGGACTTGTTTGCGGGTGCAGTTGCCCGTCGGGGCGATAACGACGCCGGCATGGGCGTCGACACAGCGGCGAGCGACGAACAGCGTGTCATTGTGGGCGGAAGCGATGATCGGAACGACGGCCCGATGTACGGCTTCGAGAGCCGCTGTGGCGCTGCGGGTTCAGATACCAGTTGCGGTTGGTGGTTCTCCATCGACATGTGAGCTTCCGTCCCCCGAAAGACTTCGGATACTGCTTCGTCGGTGGTCATACGGAATACCGAACACCGGTGAGGTCCTCGGACATCTCCCATAATCTGCGCTGAAGCAGGGCATCGTGGGAGGTGGCAGACGAGCTGACGATCCGGGGATGGCCTCGTAGTTCGCCCAGTCCTCCGGGCCCGAAGTACTGGCCGCCCACAACTGCGGGGTCCGTTGCGGCGCGCAATATCGGCAGTGCTCCCATCGCAGCGCCTTGACGCAAGCTGCCGAGCAGTCTGTTCTGCAGCCGTATGGATATCGGGGCGTCCCTGACGAGTCGTGTCTTCGTCGTGCCCGGGTGCGCTGCCACGGCGATGGCGTTCGTACCTGAGGCCGCAGCCAGCCGACGTTGGAGTTCGTATGTGAAGAGCAGGTTGGCGAGCTTGGCCTGGCCGTAGGCGTGTACCCACTCGTAGGGACGCCGTTGCCAGTGTGGGTCGGCGAAGTCGATGCCGTCACCAGCCATGCGGTGGCCGAAACTGCTCACGGTCACGATTCGGGCTCCGGGTGTGTGCATCAGCGTATCCAAGAGCAAGCCTGTCAGCGCGAAGTGTCCGAGGTGACACACGCCGAAGTGGAGTTCGAAGCCCTCCTCTGTGGATCCTTTCGTAAACGCGACCAGCCCCGCGTTGTTGATCAACAGGTCGATGCGGGGGTAGCTTGCGCGCAGTTCGGCGGCCGCGGATCTGACAGATCGCATGGATGCGAGATCGAGCTGCTGCACGCTGACGGTAGCGCCGAGCTGAGAGTCGGCGATTCTGGCCGCAGCTTCGGTTCCCGCGCCGATGTCTCGCACGGCGAGCACCGTGCGGGCTCCGCGACGCGCGAGAGCAGCGGCGATCTCGTACCCGATACCCGAATTAGCGCCTGTTACAACGACAGTGCGCCCCGATTGATCCGGTATCGCGTCAGCCGTCCAACGCTGACGCCGGTTCATTTTCATTTCACCTCGCTCACGTCGGGGACCGGATACTTCTCCAGTAGGGTCGTAGCGGTTGGTCAGGTATCCGGAGGCGGCCGACCCTGCGAATCACGGCGCCGCCCAACAGATCTGAGTCGACCTCATCGCCACGCGTGGTAAAAGGCCGGCTCCGGATACTCCCGATACTCGACGAGCTTTCCGTTGTCGAAACGGTACACCTGGGCCAGGACGTAGCTCAGCTTCCCGCCGTCACGTTCGAGGTGATGGCGAACAATAGCGACCCCGATGCGATCGCTGGCCACGATGTCGATCAGTTCGTCCCGATATGTGCCGCCGCTGATCTCCATGAATTTCTGGTACATGCGTAAGCCGCGGGTCGAAACCGCCGGCTATGTTTCCCTCCGCGGCGTCCGCCCACAACCGGAATGGAAACTGCTGGACCGGGAAAGCGGGGAAGAGATTTTCTGCGCCGCTGAATTCGACGCGATCGAACAATGGCTCGATTCGTGATCCGTACTAAAACGTCGATATGGCCGCACCCCACCGGGACCGTTTCGCGCGGTGCCGGCCGCTGGGTGCGACCCCGCCTTGGCGCACCATGCGCAGCCGGGTCACCTCGTCGGCCTGCGCGGGGATCCTTCGCGTCCGTCCCGGCGCCAGGGAGGCGACTGCGACCAGCGCGCTCGCCCCCAGTGCAGCGGCCAGCGGCACCAGAGCGTTCGCGGTCAGCGGAAGAGCCATGACTGCCTCCTCGTCCTCGGGTCGACAGGGCCCACGACCGCTTCGCACGCTATCGGGTGATTCGAACGCACGGCAGGGCGACACGCCGCCGCGCATTTCGCCCGGCGCGCCGACGTTCGACGACGAACACCGGCCACGATCTCTGTAACGTGTTCTAATTTCGGCATGACCGGCGTGCGGGGATGGGTGGATCCGGCCTTCGAGGCGGTCCGGGAGGTGTTCGCGGCCAACCTGGCCGAGGGGCGTGATCTGGGTGCCTCGGTGGCGGTGTGCGTGGACGGGCGTCCCGTGGTGGATCTGTGGGGCGGCGTCGCGGACGAACGCACCGGGCGACCGTGGGAGCAGGACACGGCCTGCGTGGTCTTCTCGTGCACGAAGGCGCTCACCGCGACGGCGGCCCTCGCCGTCGCGCAGGACGTCGGCATCGACCCGGACGAGCCGGTCGCGCGGTGGTGGCCCGAATACGCCGTCGCCGGTAAGGAATCCACGACACTCACCGACATGCTGACCCACCGGGCCGGGCTGCCCGTCTTCGAGCGGCCGATCACGGTGGCCGAGGCCGCCGATCCGGAACTGATGGCGCGCGTTCTCGCGGCGCAGCGCCCGATCTGGCGGCCGGGTGGCGAACATGGTTATCATGCACTGACTTTCGGCTGGCTCGTGGGCGAATTCGTTCGCCGCCACACTGATTCGACGGTCGGCGAGTATGTGCGCGGCCACTTCGGCGCGGATCTGCGCATCGGTGTCTCCGCCGAGGAGGCCGCGCAGGCGGCGCGCCTGGCCCGCCCGCCCGCTGCCGAGATGGTGTGGACGGACGACAGCGGGCCGATCGATGCGGCCACGGCGGCCCGCCTGGTGGAGGCCTATCGCGATCCGGATTCGCTGCTGATGCGCTCCTCGTCCAATCCGGCTGCCGCATACAACAATTCGGATGTGCTGGCGGGCGGGTGGCCGGCATCGGGTCTGGTCGTCACCGCCCGCGCTCTCGCCGGCTTCTATCGCGACCTCGTCGCGGGAACGCTGCTGCCGCGGGCGGTCCTCGCGGAGGCCACGCGGGAGCGGGTGCGTGGAGTGGACGCGGTGCTGCGACTCGAGACGGCGCTCGGCTGGGGATACATGCTGCCGTCGCAGAATTTCGTGCTGCCGGAAACCGCGACCCCCACCGCGTTCGGGCATCCCGGCGCGGGCGGCTCGATCGGCATGGGCGATGTCGACAACCGGGTCGCGATCGCCTTCGTTCCGAATCTGCGCCGCGATTGGCTCGCCGGTGACCGGCGCGCCTACGACCTGGTCACCGCCGTCTACGACTGCCTGTGACGGTAGCCGCGGTCTCGCGGACAGCGGATTCAGGCGAATGCGGCTGCTCTGCGGAGGGCGTCGAGAGTGGTTTCGGGTGAGGTGTTGAAGCAGAAGCGAATTCCCGGCGCTGCCTCCGCGACGAGATTGACGACGCGTTCGAACAGCAGGGTGTGCTCGGGGACGGCTCGCACCGCCCCGCCCACCATGACGAGGTCGAACGATCGGTTCGCCAGCGCCGCGCGGATCTCGTTCTCGGCTTCGTCGGGTGAGGCGGAGACCAGGCACGGTGTGATGTCGAATTCGGTGTCCCGAAGGGCGGCGTTGGCGGCGTCGACCCTGGCTGTGAGTTGCTCCTCGTCCAGATCGGGAAAACGACTGTAGTCCAGCGCTCGTGGATGCAATCCGATCGTCAGTGCGCGAAGGCGGGCGGCGGGATCG
>NZ_BAFQ01000258.1 GCF_000308375.1 Nocardia aobensis NBRC 100429
GGAACCTGAAATGAGCAAGCGCACCAGCGAATACGCCGACGTGATCGACCTGCACGCGCGTCGCCGCTGCCAGCTCGAAGCCCGCGGACTCGACCCGATCGGGGTGGCGCTCAACATTCTCGCCGAAACCGGAGAGGCGTTCGGCCACGGCTACGACCCCGACGGCGGGGACTGGGCCGCATGACCACCAAAACTCAAGCCCGACAGGTGAACCCGATCGTCCAAGCGGCAGCGGATCAGGTTCGCAAACCCAAGCGCCGCAAGACCAAAGACCTCTCGCGCGGAGAGCGCCGCGCCCAATCGGGGTTGTTCGAGGAATCCGAGGTGAAGCAGTGAGCACCACAACCACCACGACAACGACCCACCGCGACCCGGTGGACGAGATTCTGACCGCGATCATGCATCTGCTCGGCTGGGCGATCGTAGCGGCGTTCACGGCGGCTTGGTGGGCGCTGTTGTTCCCGATGGTCTCGCTGCCGATCGCAGCAACCGCCGGCCTTTTCTGGCTCTACGGCTGGGCACCCGCCATCGGCCTCGGTATGGCCTCGACTGCTGCTCTGAGACTGTGGCGGGTCCGGTACCCGGAATCGTTCTCCCGCTGGATCACTCGCCGTGCCCGCTCGCGGTTCCTGGCCTGGTTTCGGTACCGGCGCCCGTGGGGCAAGCGTCTCAACGACTGCACCCTGACTCGTCGCGAGCAGCAGGCCGTGAAGGTGCCACGGCTCCTGGACATCCAGATCGGGAATTCAACCGACCGGGTGCGGGTGCGAATGCTGTCGGGTCAATGCCCTGAGGACTGGACCAACCGAACCGCCCACCTGGCACATGCATTCCGCGCCCAGGAATGCCGCGCTTCGATCGTCGGACCAGCGCGGGTGGAACTGGTATTCCGTCACGCTGATTCGCTCGCTGAGCCGATTCCGGTGCATTTCCCGCACATCCCCGGCGGCTTGGGAGGACCGCCGCGCCAGGAAGACGACAACGCCGCGTGACAACCACCACCGACAGCGAGGGAGGCCCGACCATGACAGACCAACAGCCTGACACCGGAACGGCCTCCCCCGGCCCTGTCCGGGAAACCGCGGCCGATCGGCGTGCCATGCCGAACCTCTACGACATCGCGCAAGCGGCGGCCGACAAACACGGGGAGTGCCGCCGACCGATCCCGATGTACTCCTACGACCCCGACACCGGCGAATCGAAATACGTTGGCGCACCCTGCAAATCGACACTCGAAAGCGTGTGCCCCTCGTGCGCGGCTCGGGCTCGCGCTCTGCGGATGCAGCAGGCTCACGAAGGCTGGCATATCGAAACCGAACCGGTGGACGACAAACGCGACCCCACCGAGCAACAACGTGCACTGGTCGAGGCTCGCGCGAGCTTGATGGACCTGTACCAGGATGCGAAGGCTCGCGATGATCACGACGAGATGGCCGGCATCCGGGAAGTGGTGGCGGATCTGGATGCGGAGTTGCGGGAGACCGGTGTGCGCGGGCGTCTTCCGGCGCTGGATCCTGCGCCGAAATCGGAGCGCAAACGGTCGACCCGCCGCCGCCAGGACGTCCCGGACCTGCCTCGCAAGAAGGTGGATAAGTCCACGATCGGACGTCAGTACGCGGGCAAGTACCGGCCCTCGATCTTTCTCACCCTCACCTGCGACAGCTACGGGCGCATGAACGGTGACGGTGCGGTCAACAGCAAGGGCGAACCCTGCGGTGACGGCTCTCCCGTCGACCCGGACACCTATGACTACCGCCGTGCTGCCCGTGACATTGTGTTCTGGCCCGCGCTGTTCGATCGGTTCGTTCAGAACTACCGGCGTGCGACCGGTCGCGATATCCAGTACTTCGCCACCGTGGAACCCCAGCGCCGTGGTGCCCCGCACATTCACATGGCGATCCGCGGAACCGACCCTCGGGAGCTTATTCGGCAAATCGTGGCCGCGACCTACCAGCAGGTGTGGTGGCCGCACTTCGACCCGGAAAACGAGCAGTACACCGACGGGCACATGCCGGTCTGGGACTACTCCGCCGGCCGATTCGTCGACCCCGACACCGCCGAACCGCTGCCGCTATGGGACGAGGCAATGGACATGCTCGACTTGGTGGACGACCTCGAACCCGCCCACGTGGTGAAGTTCGGCCGCCAGGTCGACGTCCAAGGTGTGCTCGGAGGCACCGAGGAAGCCTCCCGCCACGTCGGCTACCTGACCAAATACCTGACCAAGTCCATCGCTGAGGTCATCGAACCCCAGACCGACCGGGCGGCACAGCATTACGAGCGGCTCCACGCCGAACTCCAGAAAGTGCCGTGCTCGCCCAACTGCCCGATCTGGCTGCGCTACGGCATCGCTCCCAAGGGCGCCAGCGACAAGACCCGGCCCGGCCGCTGCAAGGGCAAAGCCCACCGCCGCGAAACCCTCGGCCTGCGCGGACGCCGCGTGCTGGTCTCGCGTCGCTGGACCGGCAAGACCCTCCCGGACCACAAGGCCGACCGCGCCGAGTTCGTTCGGCAAATCCTCGCCCAGGTCGGCATCCAACGCCCGGACCCGTCCCGGCTGATCGTGAAACCGGTCGAACCGGGAGACAAGAACGTGCCACCGCGAGAGCACCTGATCATGGCCTCGATCGCTCAGCGGATCAAATGGCGCGCCCAATACGAAAACGCACGCCTGGCAGCCAGTCCACCAGGCGAACAAGGTTCGGCAACGCAGAACGCGGCGTGACAACGGAGGTCGAAGTGATCGAGAATCGTTGGTACACAACGGAAGAGGTTGCGGCAATGCTCAAGATCGACCCATCGAGCTTGCGGCGGTGGCGTGCGGCTCGTCCTCCGCAGGGGCCGCCCTTCGTTCAGGTCTCGGACCGTGTGATCCGGTATCACTCGGATGACGTGGCCGAGTACCTGCGGCGCAAACGTGTTGATCCGATGGCGGCGTGATGGCCGGCAAACAGGTTGTGCCGCTCGGTGTCCCCGTTCGGGGTGACATCGAAAAGCGGGCTCGGGCCAAGCCGTTTCGGGCCCGCGTTCGCTGGACCGACCCAGCGACCGGAGCACGGCCGTCCAAATCCGAGTCGTTCGACACTGAGGATGAGGCGCAAGAATGGCTCGACAAGATCAAACGCGCCGCGTCCCGAGGTGTCGATCCGAAGACCGCGACGGCCAAGCTGGCGGACTACGGCGAAGCGAATATGGACTTTGCGATGCGTGGTGTCGAGCCGAAGACGCTCGATCCGTATCTCGCGGGCTGGCGTAAACGTGTCGTTCCGACCGTCGGTCATCTGCCCGTCACGATGATCACGGCGGGTATTGCGGACCGTGCCGTGTCTGCCTGGATCGCGGATGGGTGCGGGAAATCGACGGTCAAGAACTCGTTGGCCGCGTTCGTGCGGGTCATGGAACAGGCCGTGCGTGACGAGTTGATCGACAAGAATCCCGTGGCGGTCGTCGGCTGGCAGAAGCAATTCGCGCGCTACGAAGACGAGCTGGAAGACCCGCGAGCACTGGCGTTGCCTGATTGGCGTGCCCTCACGACGTTGGCGGATGCGCTGGTCGCGGCATCGGCGGACAAGTATCGGGGCTGGGGTGATGTCGTGACGTTCATGGCGTGCACAGCTACCCGGATCGGTGAGGCGTCCGGCTGCCGGGTCGGTGATATCGATGCGGATCGGTGGGTGTGGACCTTGCGCCGGCAGACCACCCCGGGCCCCGGCGGGATGGCTGATAAGGGCACGAAGGGCAAGCGGGCTCGACGTATTCCGATCATCGAGGAGTTACGCCCGATCGTCGCCAGGCGACTGGAAGGCCGCCAGGATCAACCTGACGCGCGGCTGTTCGTGGGGCCCCGCGGCGGACGAATCAGCACTGGCGTTCTTCGCCGGGCAACGCATTGGGACGCAGTAGTCACGAAGCTGGGATACGACCACCTTCGGCGTCACGATCTCCGGCATACGGGGCTGACCTGGATGGCGGACGCCGGGGTGCCGCTGCATCGGCTCCAACGGATAGCCGGCCACACTGACCCGCGCATCACGCAGCGGTATCTGCATCCGGATATGGCGGCGCTGACCGAGGACGGAAACATGCTGTCACGGCACCTACGGTCCCCAAATGGTCCCCAGCTTCATGTCGTCGGCGAATGAGCAAACCCCTCCCAACCAGGTCAGGAGGGGTTTGCGTCTGTCGGGCTGACAGGATTTGAACCTGCGACCACTTGACCCCCAGTCAAGTGCGCTACCAAGCTGCGCCACAGCCCGTGGCTCCCGCTTGCGGGTGCTCGAAGAGATTACCTCACTACCCCCTCGTTGGACCAAATCGGCTGCGTGCGGGAGATCCGGAACGGGGGTGGCGGGTGGAGCGAGAGTCTCGGATGCGACTCGTCCGGTCGACGACTGCCATGGCGGACACTGGCCCCGAGTCGGGCACGGCGCGAGCGCCTACGCCGATGCGCGGGCACGACGATGAGCCGAATCGATTTGCTGCCCTTTCGAACTCGTCGTATGGCAGTCGTGAAGTGCGTTGCACCGAGCGTCGCGGGGGCTGCCATTGGCCACCGGTTCGGCGCCGTGGTCTTTTCCTGGGGCGAGCTGAGCCGCCTGCCTCTGAGTGCCGAGGCGGCTCGGTGCGGTCTACGCTTCGGCGGCGCTGCTCGCCGCACCCGTATGGACACGCCCCGCCCACCGCACCTGCGGGCGCGCCCCGACGATCCCCCGATCTTCGCGATGGCAGTAACGATCCTCAACTCTTCGGCAGAAACGCCGATGGTCGATCAGAGGAGGCGCGCGGGCCGTCGTCGCCCGGCTCATATCAGCCTCGCGCAATCATGGGCACGGTGACAAAGGTGCTCAGTAGGATTGCCGAGACCTGACAATGCGGGTGCGTGGACGAAAGTGGACGACCGGATGGTGCGTACCGGGCTGGTGTCGGAGCTGACCAGCTATGTCGGCCGGCGCGGCGAGTCCGCGGATGTCCGCCGATTGCTCGGGTCGGCGCGCTTGGTCTCGCTGACCGGGCCCGGCGGGGTGGGCAAGACGCGGCTGGCGTTCCGGGTCGCCTCGGACACCGCGCGCGCGTATCGCGACGGGGTGTACTTCGTCGAACTGGCCGAGCTGCGCGAGCCGGCGCTTCTGGCCGACGTCGTCGCCGACCGGCTCGATCTTCAGATCCGCTCCGAACAGCCGGCGATCGGCCGGGTGCTGGAGTATCTGCGCGAGCGCGAGGTCCTGCTCGTGCTGGACAACTGCGAGCACATCCTCGGCGCGTGCGCGGAATTCGTTGCGGCGCTGCTCACCCAGTGCGGCAAGGTCACGGTTCTGACAACGAGCAGGCAATCGCTGGCGGTTCCCGGGGAGAGGACGTTCCGGGTGCCGCCGCTGCCGATCCCACCGGACACCGCCGGGCCGTCGGAACTGCTGCGTTACGACAGCAGTCGCCTGTTCGCCGACCGGGCCGCCGCCGCGCAGACCGATTTCGACATCACCCCGCACAACGCCGCCGACGTGGCACGCCTGTGCCGGCAGTTGGACGGAGTCCCGCTGGCGATCGAGTTGGCCGCGGCGCGCATGCGTTCGCTGCCACTGCACCAGATCTGCCGGCGGCTGGACCGGAGGCTGACGCTGCTGACCACCGGTTCGCCGATCTCGCCCGAACGGCAGCAGACGCTGCGCGCCACCATCGTGTGGAGTTACGAGTTGTGTTCGCGCGCCGAACAACTCGTCTGGTGCCGGGCGTCGGTGTTCACCGGATCCTTCGACCTCGAGGCCGCGGAATTCGTCTGCGGCGGTGACGGAGTGGATCCTGCGGCCGTGCTCGACATGATCGACGCGCTGGTCGACAAGTCCGTGCTGGAGCGAGACGGCACGGACGACGCCCGGTACCGCATGCTGGCAACCCTGCGGGAATTCGGGCAGGAAGAACTCCACGCGGCCGGCGACGACAATCGGATCGCCCGCAGACATCGCGACTGGTTCGACCGGCTGACGGCGCGGGCGGATGCCGAGTGGATCGGTCCCTCGCAGTCGTCGTGGGTGTGGCGGTTGCGGCGCGACCACGCGAATCTGCGTGCGGCACTGGAGTATTCGCTCACCGAGCCCGGCGAGGCGGATATCGCCCTGCCGATGGCGCAGCGGATCGTCGAATACTGGACGTTGCGGGGCACGAACCGCGAGGCGCGCACCCGGCTCGACCGCGCCCTCGCCGCCACCTCGCCGGACCATCCCGCCCGTGCCTACGGCCTGGCGACCAGTGCCCAGTTCTCGGTGTGGCTGTCGGACATTCCCGGCACGCTCACCAGGCTGGACGAGGCCGACAAGATCGCCGCGGACCGCGGCGATCGGGTGGCCGCGGCGTTGTCCGATGTGGTGCGCGCGCAAGTGGCGAAGATCCGCCTCGAGGACCGGCTCTCGGCCGGGCTGGCCGGCGCGGCGGTGCCGGTTTTCCGCGCCCATGGCGATCGACGCAACGAACTACGCGCCCGGTTGCATCACGGGATCGCCAACACCGCGAGCTCGCCCGCGGAAGGTCTTCGCCTCCTGCGGGATATGACGGCGCGCAGTGACGAACTGGGCGATACCTACTACCGCGATATGGCGCTGTTCGGTATCGCCATGATCGAGGTGATGGCCGGCAGCCTGGACGCCGCCGAAGCCGCTGCCCGTACCGCTCTGGCCTCGACTCGATTGCGCGACAGCCGTTTCGGTGACGCCTACCATCTCGAGACGCTGGCCTGGTGTGCGGCCCGGCGCGGCGAATGCGAACGGGCGGCGACATTGTTCGGTGCCGCGGCGACAGCGTGGGACCTGCTGGGCTCCGACCCGGCGGCGATCATGCCGCGGCCGCACGGCAGATTCCGGGATCTGGCCGCCACCGCGCTGGGCGCCGACGCGTTCGACAGCGCCCATGCCGCCGGGCGCGCCTTGCCCCGCGAGCGGGCGCGTCGGTACGCCCTGCGTGAAGAGACCGAGGACTCCGCGGTCCGGGAGCCGCAGTCACCGTTGACGGCGCGCGAACTGCAAGTCGCCCGGCTGGTCGCCGACGGTCTGACCAACCGCGAGATCGCTGTTCGGCTGGTCATCGCTCCACGCACCGCCGATACCCACGTTCGCCATATCCTCACCAAGCTCGGCTTCGGCAAACGCGCGCAGATCGCCGCGTGGATGGCCGCCCGAACACACCCGTAAGGCGCGGATATACGTCGTTTCGCCGATGTGGGCGACCCTGGACGCCGGGCACGCTGGCACTCCCGGCAGATGGGAGTGAACCTATGTCCGAACCGACCACCGACCACCCGGCCCGACGGCTCCAGGGCGTCCTCGCCGTCGAGGACCGTCCGGCTCCGGCCGCACCCGCCGGCGCTCGTGACACAGCGCGGGCGATGATCGGCCGACTCCTCGCGCGCGTCGCGGCAGACGCGACGCGAGCCGGCGATGCCGAGCGGGACTGTCTGCGGCTCGCGGTCGAGATCCTGCACGCACCCTCTTCCCGCGACTGCACCACGCGACTCGAGGATGCCGCGCGGACCTGGGCACGCGACGGGCTGTCGACAGACGTCGTGAACGCTCTGCACGCCGCGGTGCAGGAGGTGCTGCACCGGATCGGCCAGGGCGATGCGACATCGGGCCACCGGCACTACGACGTCGTTGTCGCCGCCGCCACGCTGGTCGGGGATCTGTTGGACACCATGAGCACCACAATCATCGGTGCCTGCGTCCGGCAGTTCGACCGAGCCGAAGACGGCCACGAGGCCGCGCTCTCGGCTCTGCTGGAGGGACGATCGGTGTCCGAGATCGGGGCTCGGTACGGCGTGACGATCGCCGAGCGCTATCGAGTCCTCGCGCTGGCAATGCAGCCGGACCGGCACTGCGACGGCGACGACGTCATCGGCAAAG
>NZ_BAFQ01000257.1 GCF_000308375.1 Nocardia aobensis NBRC 100429
TGGGCATCTGGAGAGGGTCGGCGCGGAATGGGTGCCGACGTACCGGTACCGGTCAGTTGCAAAGCGGATCTCAACTGTCGAGGCCAAGTTGCGTGATTGGCGCGGAGCTATTGCTCAGGCGTCCCGACACAGGAGTGTGGCGGATGCGGCGTGGGTTGCGATCGATGAAGCAGCGGCCCGCGCAGCGGTAGGAAATCAGCACTGGTTCACGACCTACGGGATCGGTCTGGCGACGGTGTCTTTGGGCGGGGTGGTGCGTGCTGTCATCGAACCCCGCTCGCCTCGGTGCGGTAAGGCTGAGCGCGAGCTTCTAGCCGAGCGTGCGGCAGGGCTGCACTTAGCCGGCCGAGTGTCTGGCGACATTCAGCCGGTCTTTGGGCAGACGCTGCTGGCGACTACAGGAGCGGATCCCAGGCTTGCAGGTGTCTAGGGACGTTTTGCCCTGACAGGAGAGCGCTGTTGGCGGTCGTTTGGGCTGCGTGGACGCGTCGTCGGACCTTGGATATCGGGGATCTACCTGACATCACGTCAGCAGCGAGACGTCCAAGCCAATGCAGTTGGTGCAACTTCGCGCCCCTTTGTGTCCATGCTCCCTCATGCAGTGTCGGGCAGTATGGGCAGTCGCACAGAACGTAGGTGGGGTCTTCACTCAGTACGTTGTGCACACTTCGTTCGACTGCATGAAGTAGCGCTGGTTCGAAGTAGCGCTCGACCTCTTGAATATTCCCCCCTCGTGGCTGTGCTTTCTCCTCTCTGAAAGCATGGCTGGATCCATATGGACCGGCACCAAAGCCTGTGGCGCCAAGCCCGAGTAGTAGCCACCCCGTCAGCCCTGTTTGCGGCAACAGCAGGGCGCGCTCCTCGTCGGCAGCGAAGCACGCGAGCTTTCGGTATCCCTCAAGAAGATCTGGGTCGATTGGCTGCTGAAAGGGGGATAGGTTCGCTGGTAGTTGCACGCGAACGTGCAGAAGATCGAAGTGGGAAAACTCCATAAGTTGATCAAGGAGGAGGTTCCGAGCTGTCGGCCGTGTCAACCACTGTGACGGCAGAGTGAGGTTCAGGGCGAGCCGCTCATTCCCAGCCAACGAGGCCAAGGCCGCAGTTGCCTCGGTGAAAACGGCGTCGAGCGCCGATTGGCCCTCGGAAGGGTCCAACGCTCGACCGGACGACAGCAGGAGATTGGCCCCGGCCTCACGTTGTGCATCCAGGATCTCGGTGACAGACGGCGACGGGTCGGCGAGATATGGCGCGTAGCCCCTCTGCCGTTCCGATATGGGTTTCACGCGAACGATGGCGGGATCGAGCAAATAACATGCAGGGTCGGCGATCTTGACCGCAGCTGCCGCGCACTCGTCGAACCATTTCGCGTGGGCGGTGGACTTCGCCTGCGGCAACCGCACCGAAACGCCTAAGCTTATGCCGCTTCCTGTTTCAGCCAGGATCGACGCGAGTAGGCGGGGGATGTCATCGATATTCTGATGTGGCCGGTGGACGATCATGAGCGGGCGGCTGCCGTCGAGGGCTTCGTCTCGCGTGGGGAGCTTGCCAGCGCTTGTTGTTGGTACGCCAGCCAATGCGGATGACGAGGGCACGATCATCCGGCCTGCGCCCGGACCTCTCAGGACCAATGAACCGTCACCAGCGGGAAGAGCGGTGATGACGCGCGGCCTCTGTTCATCGATGATGTCCTCCGCCAGAGGAGGATCTTCCTCGGTGTCCGGAGCCTCCAGGTCGTCAGACTCATCCCAGTCAAATAAGCCGTCGAATTGGTCGGTCACGCAGCGTCTCCCAACAGTCTGAGGTTGCTGGCGGCGCTTCCGCGTTCGTTCTGGATCGGCTGGACCATACGATCTAGAACCCTCTTCAGGGAAGCGTGCACCGAGTCTGGTAGCGGTTTTGGGCCTGCCGCGATTGCGCTGGTGACTTCATCCAGCGAGGTGATCGACCGCCAGTCCTCGATGAAAGGATGCTCGCCGGTGATCGCATAGCGAACCGTCACACCGACAGAGAACACATCGGATTGCTTGCGGCCAGGCTTGTGCTCGAGCTGTTCGGGAGATGCCCACAGCCAGGTACCCAGCATCGCGGGGTATACGGTCTGGGTCTCTTCGGTCATCGCCTTCGCGAGCCCGAGATCAAGGATGACCGGCTCGGCCCAGCTGCCGTTTCTGAGTGCGATGTTCTCTGGCTTGATGTCGCGGTGCACAGTGCCCTCAGCACCATGCAGGTCGCTGAGGCCAGTGAGCAGGCCGCGCAGCAGCGCCGAGGCTTCTTCGTTGGACGGCCGGATCCCCGAGGAGACCTTCTGGTCCAGGTCACCACCGGGGACGAACTCGAACGTCAGTGCCGGACGGTTGATCCCACCCAAAAGCACCGACCGAGCATTGTAGAGCTTCACCACGTAGGGGCTGTCGACGCGGGACAACCCGGCTACCTCGCGAGCGACACGATCCGCAGGGTACTTGTCGTCGCAGATGATCTTGACGGCTCGGTCCTCAACCCTCCACGTGTCACCGAACGCGCCTCCGCCCAGAAACTCGACAGTAGCTACGCCTAGAGCGCGAGCAACTTCCTCCGCCTGAAAACGCGGCGATTTCGCCATTTCCCCTCATCTGCACGAAGACAACCCACCGGAGTACCACGCAAGGATACAGAGCGGGCAGGTTTAGGTGCGTGACGATTGGGTAGAACCGCGGCCCGCATAGGGCGAAAGTCAACTCCACAGTCGCGAGCCGGGCCGCGGTGGATGCTTGGGGTGCTGGAGCGGCGGCGGGATGTGGCGTCATGCTGATAATGCGAAGCGCTGGCCTGACGCGAGAGCGCAACGCGCACATGCTCCGTTTGGTCGGCGACACGCGTACCTTGCGCGGTATCCGCTGGCGCTTCGACGTAGTGTTTTTGCGACCACCGAACCTTTCAGGAGTTGTCTGCGATGGCCGATCGTCACCTGATCGATGTCCATGTCCTTCTCGCCGACCATGCTCGGCTGTTATTGACCTGTCGCGGTGGTACCGATGAGTTCGCCGGTCGATGGCATCTCCCGTCGGGAAAGCTCGACAAAGCAGAGGCCATCACCGCGGCCGCGGCCCGCGAGGCATATGAGGAAGTCGGAGTCGTGATCGATCCCGCTGATCTGCGCGTCGTTCATGTCGCGCATGTGGCCGGCTCAGGTCCTGAGCCGCGTCTCGGCGTGTTTCTGTACGCGATGCGGTGGCAGGGCGAGCCGGTGAACCGGGAACCGGACAAATGCTTGGGGGTGGCGTGGTTCGGGTTCGACGAGCTGCCCGAGGACATCATCGAGTACTCCGCTATCGGGATCCGGGCCTTCCTCGACGGTGACGCCGCATTGTTCAGTGAAGTCGGCTGGTCGGTCCCTGCTGTCGTGTAGTTCAGCCATGCGTGCGCGAATACTGCGTGCGGCTGAGGTAGGTCAGTTTGTCCCGGATGTGGCTGATCGGTGCCTCTGACAGCTGGATGCCGGTGGAGAAGTTGAATTCGTCTCGGCCGTACATGGTTTCGTCGACTCCGCCGGCGGTGAGGTCGACGGGGGCGTAGTCGAGCAACTGCTGTGGTGTGTACCGGCCGGTGGCCATGAGTCGGGTCCATTCCGGGGTACCGGGGTAGGGACGGAATTCGAACACGCTAGCTCGAAATACCCCGGGGAGATGGTCTGCGGTGTCCCACAGTCGGTGGATCAGAGTTTCGGTGTCGTCCATCTCCTGCTTCGTTTCACCGGGGAAGCCCAGGATGAAGTAGCCCTTGACGTTGATACCCCGGGTCAGAAGCCGGTGCGCGACGCGGACGGCCATCTCCGGGGTGATGCGCTTGTCGACGTATCGCAGGACCCGATCGCTGCCGGATTCTATGCCGAGCGAGACCTCGCGTAACCCGTTGGCCGCCAATGCATCCAGCGTGGAGTCGGAACTGCGGTCGAGAACATTGATGCGACCGGTGGCATCCCAGCGTGCCCAGTCGCCGATGTGTTCGGCGCTGAAGCCGTTCATCATGGTTTCGATGACTTTCTTCCAGCCGAGGAACAGGTCGTCGACGAACCGGAATGCGGTCACATCGTGCTGCTCGCGTAGCTGAATCATTTCGTCGATTATGTTGTGGGGCTCGCGGACTCGGATGGTGATGTCGGGGTTGGCGCTGACAGCGGCGCCGCAGAAAGTACAGTTGTAGGGACAGCCGCGAGCGCCGACCATGTTGGCTTCCCAGCGGCCGCCCTCCCAGTGCGGATCCTGACACAGGTAGGCGCGATCGACGAACGGCATGGTGTCGACGTTCGGTGCCAGATGGTGTTGCATACCGGGGAGGCCGCCTGTAACCGGCGTTTTCATGACCGGGTCCAGCCACATGACCCCGGGGAGGCGAGTGCGGCTGCGCTGATCTTTCAGCAGTTCGACGACGCGAGTTTCGGCCTCTCCGAGTACCAGTGCGGCGCAGCGATTCATTCGAGGGTCGGTGAGTATGGCGGTCGGCATCGCCTTGGCCTGGTGGCCACCGAGCATAAGCGATATGGCTGGGTCGAGTCCGGCAGCGATAGCCGCGGAGATTTGATAGGTCGGCGCGAGCAAGTTCATTCCCGCCCAACGCGGGCGGGCCTCGTTCACGATGTCGATTGTTTCGGTGATGCCGAGGCCGTGAGCTTCGGCATCGAGAACGGCGACATTGAACCCTTGGTGGGCGGCGTAGGTGGCGATGTAGGCCATGCCGAGTACCGGGAGTGTGAAGTCGTTGACTCGCGGGCGGAGGGAATAGTCGCGCAGCGGTGCGTTGATCAGGAGTAGGTCGAGGTTGCGTTTCGGGTCTGTTCCGGCGAGCAGGTCAGGATGCGGCTGAGCGGTCGAGTTTTCCATGGTTGATCCCCCACGTGAGTGTCAGAATTGTCCAGGCGGACAATTGGTTTCCCGCCATCTCTTCCCAGGCGGCCTTGAACGCGGGTGCTCCCTGTGGCCAGTCTCGCTCGGGGTTGAGCCGCCGCGCCGCCGGTTGAACTGCGATGTCGGAGTAGTCGTAGAAGCTGAAGTCGTTGGTGTAGTCGGCGACAGCGGTGCACGCTGTCCAGCGCCCGACCCGGGGAATGGTTTGCAGCGCCTGCACCAGATCGAGGGCGGGCAACGTTTCCCACACCTCGCTGTGGGTGAGGAAGTAGCGTGCTGCGGCGCGCAACGCCGATTTGGGGAATGCCGCGCCGACGTTTGCGAACTGTTCGTCGGTGAGGGCGAGGATTCGATGGGGCTCGGGAAACAGCCATGCCGTCAAACCGTCGCGGGTGACCGGTTCACCGTAGGCGGTGCAGAATCTGAGGTATCGGGTGCGGGCGTGGCCGGCTTGGACCACTTGCCGCATAATCGCCGCAGTCACCGCATTCCACAGCGACGGATTGGCCACGCGCACAACAATTCCAGCATTCTTCAACGGCGCCACCAAGTCGTCGGGACCGGACAAAACGCTCGGATCCACCGTGTCGATTCGCATGGTGCTTCCGCCGGAGTCGACGACTTCGGTTCCCTCGGCAGACTCAGCCTTGATCAACACAGCAGAGTCACCGACGGCGACGGCCCGGTATGCGGGACCGGCGTCGGTATGCAGCCAGGCGGGGTGGTCGGTCATGATCATGCAGTTCTTCCTTCGCTAACGTGATGGTCCGGCAGCGGGCCCGACGAGGTGGGCGATGGCCAGGGCTGTCTCGTTCTTCCCGTGCTCGGTGCAGTCGATCCCATGGACCGGCCAGCCCCGTGTCCGGAGATCTTCGGCGACCTGGTCGAACAACTCCAGTTCGCGGGCGACGCTGTCGTCGGGCCGACGCTCGAACCGGTTGTGTGCGCCGCGCGCGGCGAGGCGGTCCGCGATGACCTTGGGGTCGGCGCGTAGGACGACCGCCACGTCCGGGACTCGAATCCCTGCATTCAACTGCCATACCCGCTCCGCGGGGACGCCGTCGAGGACTTGTAGGACCAGGCTGGACGGCAGGTACCTGTCGCACACCACAAGCTTCTCGTCGTCGAGTGCGGGCACGATCTCGTCGCGTTGCTGATGATGGCGGTCCCCAGCAACCAAGCACGCCAACGCAATTCCGGTATAGGTGTCGGTGTGCCCACGTATGTGGGCGCCGAGCACGGTCCGGCTCGGCTGACTGGTCGCATACGCGGGTAGACCGATGCTGCGCAGATACTTCACCGTCGATGCCACAGTAGTGGACTTGCCAACTCCCCCTGCGCCGTCGATCGTGATGAGCTTTCCCGTCACCATCGGCTCCCACTTCTCGTAAACCGAGGCTCGGTCGCAAGGAGCGACATCCTCGGATGTGGACGCCACGATTCGCTAAACATCTCTCTCAACCCTTCCAAGGCGCGAGCACTAAGGAATTTTCAGAACTCCGACCGCTTTCTGGCGGCGTCGAGTTGCGCTGACAGTCACAGCTCGGTGTCCTCCTCGTCCTCGATCCGCTGACGGATCTCATCCACCGAAGGTCCTTTGGGATTCCTGTTCGGCCAGCACCACGCCACGACGACGATGGTCAACAAGACGACGACGGCGGTCACCACGAAGACCCAGAAACCACTCACGGAAGCGCCCACAACCGTTCACAGGGCAGCCGCCGGCGATGTGGATCCGGGGCCTCGAACGTCACGGAGACAGCCGGGTAGTCGATGACCCAATGCACTGCGAACCGGATCGCTGCCGGCATGCACGCGACGAACTTCAGCTCATGCGTATTCGGGACGGTGATAAGTACGCACAGCCCGACGTCCGGTTCGTGCGGCAGCGGCGATTCGGGTTGAGCTTCAGTGGGTTCGGCGAAGCTCATCGCGGCTCGCTATTGCTTCCCGACCGAGGCGTAGTCGGCCAGCCCGCTCAAGACGTCGAGCAGGGTCTCGAGGTTCACCCCATCAGGTAGCGGAGCATCGTCAGTGCGCCGTGGCCGGAACCTCAGCCCGCGAGCAGCTGCCCGCTCGCGAGGGCTGTCAACCGGTGGAACGATCTTGCCCTCACGAACGAGGCAGCTGTACGCGCTCGCCTTGCGCGGGCATTCGACGGCACGGCAATTCACGTGCTGCTGCATGATTTGTTGCGCTGCGGCGACTGTGAGCGGCTGCTCCGGATGCGAGTGCTCCGGATCGGCGAAACCCGGTAGGGTCGCCGCCCAGGTCGCTGGGGGACAGACCGTTTCAAGGTCGAACATCTCGCACACTCGGCTCGGCGTGTTGCCGACGGTCTCCAGGTCGTAGACCACCACCGCGTCGACATTCAAGCTGGCGGCCAGCCCGAGCGCGTAGCCGACCGGATCGGTGGCGTCGGCCGGCGGCCGCACAGTGTAGAGGTGGAGGTAGCCGAGCCGCTCTGCGTGACGTTGGACCTCCATCGCGTGCCGTGGCGCGTGAGGGCCGGAGACTTCCGCACGTACGAGGCATATCGCGGTGAGCTGGTGGTGTGGGTCAGCGGAATCCATTGCTTGTCCC
>NZ_BAFQ01000256.1 GCF_000308375.1 Nocardia aobensis NBRC 100429
CGCAAGAACATCCTGGTGAACGCGCTGGCGCCGCTGGCGGCCACGCCGATGACCACCACCATCCGCACCGACGAGAAATTCGCCGCGCAGATGCTGAACCGAATTCCGTTGCGCCGCTGGGCCGAACCGGACGAGGTGGCCGGTGCGTTCGTCTTCCTCGCCTCCGACGCCGCCTCCTTCGTCACCGGGCAGGTGCTGCCGGTGGACGGCGGCATGGTGATGTGATGATCATCGATCCGCAGGCGGCGGGCCCGCTCGCAGGGGTGACGGTGGTGGCGCTGGAACAGGCGGTGTCCGCGCCGATGTGCACGCGCACCCTCGCCGACTTCGGAGCCCGGGTGATCAAGGTGGAGAACCCGGACGGCGGCGACTTCGCCCGCTACTACGACGACGTGGTCGAGGGGCAGGCCGCGCATTTCGTCTGGGTCAATCGCGGTAAGGAATCGGTCACTCTCGACCTGAAATCGGCTGCGGGCGTAAATCTTCTGCATCGCCTGCTGGACCGTGCCGACGTGCTGGTCGCCAATCTCGCACCCGGCGCGCTCGATCGGCTGGGATTGTCGCCGGCGGAGTTGGACAGCCGGCACCCGGATCTGATCTCGCTGACCATCGACGGATTCGGCGCGGGCGGGCCGCTGTCGCACAAACGCGCCTACGACCTGCTGGTCCAAGCCGAGGCCGGAGTGTGCGCGGTGACCGGCACGGCCGGCGCGCCCGCCAAACCCGGGCCACCGGTAGCGGATGTGACCACGGGTCTGTACGCGGCGCTGTCGATCGTGGCCTCGCTGTGCGGGCGGCTGCGGCGCGGGCCGGGGCCGGGCACAGCGATATCGGTGAGCCTGTTCGACACCATGGCCGAGCTGATGGGCTATCACCTCACCTACGCCCGGCACAGCGGAATCGACCAGCAGCCGCTCGGCATGAGCTCACCCGCCGTGGCGCCCTACGGCGCCTACCCCACGGCCGACGGACAGACCGTGGTGCTGGGGACCACGAACGATCGGGAATGGCAGCGCCTGGCCCGCGACATCCTGCAACGCCCGGATCTGGCCGCCGACGAGCGCTTCCGCACCAATCCCGGCCGGGTCGCCCAGCGCGCCGACCTCGACGAGGCGATCGGAAGCTGGTGTGCGCGACACGATCTGGCCGAGATCCAGGCGGCCGCCGACGCCGCCGGCATCGGCAATGCGCGCTACAACCGGCCGAGCGAGGTCCTGGCCCACCCACAACTGTCCGAGCGCGGCCGCTGGCGCGGGATCGACACCCCGAACGGGCCGATCCCGTCCCTGCTGCCCCCGGCCGTGATCGAGGGCTATCACCCGCCGATGGGCGCGGTGCCGGGCCTGGGCGAGCACACCGATGCTGTCTTGAACGAAATCGGTTGCAGCGCAGAGGAGATCGAGCGGTGGCGAGCTGACGGCGCGATCGGACTCCGATACACCGGGACAGGTGCCGCCCATGCCCGATGATGCGGTTCTGCTGTGCACCGATCAGGCGGGTGTGCGCACCCTGACCTTGAATCGGCCACATCACAAGAACGCGATCGACGCCGCACTGTGGTCGGCGTTGGAGGACGTGCTGCGCGCCACCGCGACCGATCTCGACGTGCGGGCGGTGGTCCTCACCGGCGCGGGCGGTGAATTCTGTTCCGGCGCGGATATTTCCACGCCGGACAACACCCATCCGACCTATCGGATGCGGGCACTGACCGAGGTCGCTCTGGCCCTGCACGAACTGCCGATGCCGACCGTGGCGAAGGTGCGCGGCGTGGCCATCGGTGCCGGGTGGAATCTCGCGCTCGGCTGCGACTTCGTCGTCGCCACCCCGCACGCCCGGTTCTCGCAGATCTTCGCCCGGCGCGGCCTCTCCCCGGATCTGGGCGGCACCTGGCTGCTGCCCAAGATCGCGGGGCTGCAACAGGCGAAAAGACTTGCGCTGCTGGGCGAGACGATCGACGGCGAACAGGCGCGCGAGCTGAACCTCGTGACGTGGCTGTGCGACGACGCCCAGATCGACGCGTTCGTCGACGACCTGGCGGCACGGCTCGCGGCGGGCCCGCCGGTGGCGCTGGCCCAGACCAAGGCCCTGCTCAACGAGGGCGCCGACCGCAGTCTGCGGGAGGCGCTGGCCGGGGAGGCGCGGGCACAGGGCATCAATTTCGCCACCGCCGACGCACCCGAGGCCTTCGCCGCCTTCGCCGAGAAACGCCCACCCCGGTTCACCGGCCGCTGGACGGTGACCAGGCCGCCGATCCGCCGTACGGACCGGCCCGACAAGGAAAGTCGAACAGATGCGTGAGGTAGTCATCGCCGCGGCGGTCCGCACCCCGATCGGCAAACGCAACGGCGCCCTGGCCGGCATCCACCCCGCGGACCTGTCCGCGCTGGTGCTGACCGCGCTGGCCGAGCGCACCGGTCTGGATCCGGCCCTCGTCGACGACGTCATCTGGGGATGTGTCGCCCAGGTCGGCGACCAGTCCTCGAATATCGGCCGCTACGCGGTACTGGCCGCGGACTGGCCGGAAACCGTGCCCGGCACCACGATCAACCGCGCGTGCGGATCCAGCCAGCAGGCAGTCGATTTCGCCGCCGCCGTGGTCGGTTCGGGGCAGCAGGACCTCGTGATCGCCGGCGGTGTGGAGGTGATGAGCCGGGTTCCGCTGGGCTCGGCCCGCGCCACCGGCATGCCGTACGGGCCGAAAGCCCGTGCCCGCTATCACGATTTCTCCTTCGACCAGGGCATCTCGGCCGAACTGATCGCCGAGAAGTGGGGTTTCACCCGCACTCGTCTCGACGACTACGCCGCCCGCTCGCACGAACTGGCGGCTGCGGCCGTCGACCGCGGGGCCTTCGACGATCAGATCGTCGACGTGCCCGCCGGTACGGTCACGATCGGCGCCGACGAAGGCATCCGCCGCGGCACCTCCGCCGAGACGCTGGCCCGGCTGAAACCGGCCTTCCGTGCCGACGGCGTGATCCACGCCGGCAATTCGTCACAGATCTCCGACGGCGCGGCCGCGGTGCTGGTCACCACTCCGGACCGGGCGCGTGAACTGGGCCTGACCCCGCTGGTCCGCTATCGCGCGGGCGCGGTGACCGGCGCCGATCCGGTACTGATGCTCACCGGCCCGATCCCGGCGACGGAGAAGGTGCTGCGCCGGTGCGGGCTGTCGCTCGCCGAGATCGGAGTGTTCGAGGTGAACGAGGCGTTCGCACCGGTGCCGCTGGCCTGGCTGGCCGAAACCGGCGCCGACCTCGACCGGGTGAATCCGCTGGGCGGAGCCATCGCGCTCGGCCATCCGCTCGGCGCGTCGGGCGCGGTCCTGCTGACCCGCATGGTCCATCACATGCGCGACAACGGCATTCGCTACGGCCTGCAAACCATGTGCGAGGGCGGCGGTACCGCCAACGCCACCGTCGTCGAACTGCTGAACTGATCGGAGAACCGGCGTGCGCCGAGAACTGTTCACCGCCGACCACGAATCGTTCCGGGCACTGGCCCGCGAATTCATCGACAAACATGTGGTCGAGAACTACCCGGACTGGGAACGCGCCGGCCGGATGCCGCGCGAAATCTTCACGCGGCTGGGCGAATCAGGCCTGCTCGGCATCGCTATCCCCGAGGAGTACGGAGGAGCGGGGCTGCGCGACTACCGCTACAACGTGGTGCTGCAGGAGGAGGCCGCGCGGGCGCTGGTCACGCTGTCGACCGTGCGCACCCAGTTGGACGTGATCCTGCCGTACTTCCTCGATTACGCCGACGCCGGCCAGCGCGAGCGCTGGTTTCCCGGCCTGGCCTCGGGCCAGCTGCTGACCGCCATCGCCATGACCGAACCCGGCACCGGATCGGATCTGGCCGGGGTGCGGACCACCGCCGTCCGCGACGGAGACCACTACGTTCTCAGCGGAGCCAAGACGTTCATCACCGGTGGGCTGCTGGCCGATCTGGTAATCGTGGTGTGCCGGACCTCCACCGATCCGGACAACCGCCGGCACGGGCTGACACTGCTGGTCGTGGAGGGCGGCATGCCCGGCTTCGCTCGTGGCCGGGTGCTGGAGAAGATGGGCTGCAAGGTCCAGGACACCGTCGAGCTGTCGTTCGACGAGGTGCGGGTGCCGGTGGCGAACCGGCTCGGCGAGGAGGGTGCGGCCTTCGGCTACCTCGGCCACAATCTGCCCCAGGAACGGCTGACCGTCGCTGTCGGCTCGGTGGCGCAATCGCGCGCCGCGCTCACCGCGACCGTCGATTATGTGAAGCAGCGCAAGGCATTCGGCACGCCGGTCGCCTCGTTCCAGAACACGAAATTCGAATTGGCGGCCATGTCCGCCGAGATCGAGGCGGCCCAGACCATGCTGGATCGGGCGGTCGCCGACCTGGTCGACGGGGTGCTCTCCGGCGCCGACGCCGCCCGCGTGAAGCTGTTCTGCACGGAGGTGCAGGCCCGGGTGGTCGATCGCTGCCTGCAGTTGTTCGGCGGTTACGGCTACATGATGGAATATCCGATCGCGCGGCTCTACACCGATGCCCGGGTGGCGCGCATCTACGCCGGCACCAGTGAGGTGATGAAGACGATCATCGCCAAATCGCTGGCGTTGTAAGCGTTTTCGACACACGAACACCCGGCCGCGAAAGATCGGCGGCCGGGTGCGGTGCCGGCGTCAGTCCCCTTCGGGGGTATCGGTGTAGCGCTGCAGATAGAGCTGCTCACCCAGCGCGCCCAGCAGTGCGATCTCGGTTTCGAGGTAGTCGACGTGGCCTTCCTCGTCCTCGAGGATCGACTCGAAGATGCGGGCGGAGGTGACGTCGCCGCGTGAGCGCATCAGCTCGATCCCGCCGCGCAGCCGGGTCACGGCCTCCATCTCGATCTCCAGGTCGGCCCGCAACTGTTCCGGGACGGTCTGGCCGATCCGCAGCGGATTCAGCTTCTGGTAGTTCGGCAGACCGTCGAGGAACAGGATCCTATCGGTGAGGACCTCGGCGTGCTTCATCTCATCGATGGATTCGTGACGTGTGTGCCGGGCCAGCTTGGGGTAGCCCCAGTTCTCCTGCATCTTGGCGTGCAGGAAGTACTGATTGATCGCGGTGAGTTCGGCCGTCAACTGCTCGTTGAGCAGCGCGATGATTTCCTTGTCGCCATCCATGACGTGTGATCGTGGCACATATCACAGATCAGGGGAATGAGCGGGGTGCGTGTCGGTGTCAGGCAGCAGTCGGCTCGGCCGGTACGTCGGTGCGCGCTCGGCCTATCGCCTCGGCCAATCGGGCGGTGCACGAGCCGCAACCCGGCTTCCACCCGCAGGCCTTCTTCACTTGTTTGGTCGAACAGGCGCCGGCGGCGACGCAGGTGTGCACGTCTGCCTCGGAGACGGCGTTGCAGATGCAGATGTACACGGTCGGCCTCGGATTGCTCTGTACGACAATTGCGGGGTCGCTTCGGGAGGTAAGCCTCGCCTAAACAGGTAACCCTTGCCTAAGGTAGCACCCGGGGAGCGGGGGTTGTCAATGGGTCGGCACGGGTCGCGGACATGCCGCGTGCCGGGCGCCGCTCACCGCGCGACCGGCTGATCTTGCTCCGCCCTCGGCTGCCGGAACGTCTTGCGATAGGCGATCGGCGCGACGCCGAGCTGGGTGCGCAGGTGATGGCGCAGCGAGGCGGCAGTGCCCATACCGGACGCGCGGGCGACCTCGTCCACGGTGAGTGCCGTGGTTTCGAGGAGATGGCGGGCGTGGCGCATCCGCTGGTGCAGGATCCACGCGCCGGGCGCCGTGCCGGTCTCGGCCTTGAAGCGGCGGGTGAACGTGCGCACGCTCATGCGGGCGTGTGCGGCGAGGGTGGTGAGATCCAGATCCTCGCCCAGTCGCGCGAGGGCCCACTCCCGGGTCGCGGCGGTGCTTTCCGCGCCCGGATCGGGGACCTGCTGTTCGATGAACTGCGACTGCCCGCCTTCGCGCCACGGCGGTACGACGCAGTAGCGCGCGGCCCGGTTCGCGGCCGCGCTGCCGTGATCGGAGCGCACCAGATGCAGGCACAGATCTACCCCGGCCGCCAGACCCGCTGCGGTGCAGATATTGCCGTCCTCGACGAACAGCAGATCCTCGTCGAGCAGTACGGCGGGAAAAAGGGTGCGAAAGTCCGCCGCGTACTTCCAGTGCGTGGTGGCGCGGCGGCCGTCGAGGAGGCCGGCCGCGCCCAGGACGAAGGCGCCGGTACAGATCGAGACGATGCGCGCATCGGGCCGGATCGACGCCAGCGCGGCCGTGACCTCGGGTGGCAGGACGCCGTCATGGCGTGGACCCGGCATGGCCGTACCCGGGACGATCACGGTGTCGGCGCGACCCAGCAGCTCGGCGCCGTACTCCGGGGTGATGGTGTAACCGCTGGTGGACGGGATCGGGGACCGGTCCAGACCGCAGATCCGCACCTCGTAGAGATCGGTGCCGTCGTCGGCGGTGGCCGCGCCGAGCACGGTCGGCGGAATCGTCAGATCGAAGCCGACGATGGGCGCCAAGGCCAGCACGGCCACCAGATGCGGGTCCGGCACGGTCGCCTCCTCGTTGAGGACCAAGGGAATGGCTGAATCTTTACGCATTATGGCATTCAGGCCACTCGTCGGCGACCGCGCGATTCGGCACGCTCTTCCGGTGACCGAGATTCGCCTCACCGACCCCGCCCCTTCGCCACCGCCCGAGCGGCCCACGACGCGATTCGCGCGTAGTCCGCATCCGGCGTGGACCGTCGCCGCCGTCGGCTTCGTCGCGCTGCTGGGCGCGGCCGCGTTCCGCTCGGTGCCGAGCGTGCTGATGGATCCGCTGCACGAGGAATTCGGCTGGTCGCACGGCACCATCGGCGCCGCGGTTTCGGTGAATATGCTGCTGTACGGGGTGATTTCGCCGTTCGCGGCCGCGTTGATGGACCGGTTCGGCATTCGGCTGGTGGTGGCGTGCGCGTTGCTGCTCGTCGCCGCGGGCAGTGGGCTCACGGTCTTCATGACCCAGCCGTGGCAGTTGATGGCGACGTGGGGGCTGCTGGTCGGCATCGGCGTGGGATCGATGTCGATGCCGTTCGTCGCGACCATCACCGGACGCTGGTTCGTCCGGCACCGCGGCCTGGTCACGGGGGTACTGACCGCCGCCGGTGCCACCGGCCAGCTGGTGTTCCTGCCGCTCGTCTCGATGCTGGCCCGCGACCACGGCTGGCGGGCCCCGGCCCTGGTCGTCGCCGCGACCGCTCTGGCCGTGGTGCCGCTGGTGGTGCT
>NZ_BAFQ01000255.1 GCF_000308375.1 Nocardia aobensis NBRC 100429
GGTCCAGCGTATCGGGGGCATAGGAGAGGATCGCGACCGAACCATCGGTCGCGGCGGCCGTGGCCGCGCGTTGCGCCGCCTCGTCGGTCTGCTGATCGGGCCGATACTGGGTGAAATACACGCCTGTCGCCGCCGCGACGGATGCCACTGCGAGCGCGCCGAGCGCACCTGGTCCGACACCGGCACGATGGCCGCGCAGCCAGGACAGGGCCGCGCGTGGGCGGGAGAGGGGTGCGGCCGCTTCGCCGGTTGCCGGCCCACTGTGCTCATCGTCGACGGTGTTGGCGCCGGTATCGGATTCGGATGGTGTGCTCATGGGACGAACTCCACTTTCGACATCTTGAGCCGGCCGTCGACGCGCTCCACGGTGACGCTCAACCGCCAGGCACGCGGTTCCTGTTTCGCGCCTGCGGAATTGGTGACTTCCGAGGTCGCCGCGACCAGGACCACGGCGGAGTCGTCGGTCATCGACTGCACCGCGGCGGCGTTGACCCTGCCCTGGGTGGCGACCTTGGACTGCTGGATCACCTTGGCGAAATCGTCGGCGCGGGACTGGAAATCGTTGCGGAAACTACCCGTGGAATCGTCGAGCACGCGCTTCACGTCATCGGCCGCATGATTGAAATCCAGTGAGGTCAGCGTGGTGACGCCCTGCCGCGCTGCCGCCACGAACTCCGCCTCGCGATGCTGCTTCGCGCTCACTTCGTGATGCCGCCACATCATGTATCCACTGCTGCCCAGCCCGGCGCACACGACGATCGCCGCGATCGCCACGCCGGCTGTGCGCCGCCGGATATGCCGAACGGCGCCCAGACGCGGTCGCTTGCGGCGACGGCTTTCCAGCGTTCGCTCGGCGCTCGGAGCGGCCTGCCGGGCCGACGCGACGTCCCGACCGGGAGCGCCAGTGTTGTCTTCTGTGTCGGGACCAGGGTCGTCGCTGTCCGGGGTGTCGTTCGCGTACGAGGGTTCGCCCGTCTGTGCGGCGGCCCCGGCGCGGCGGCGCAGGGTTGCCGCGCGGGCTCGGGCGCGGGCGGCTTCGGCCACCGCTTCCGCGGCTTCGGCCTCCGCCTCGGCTTCCGCGGCCGCCAGCAGCAGATCACGCTCGGTGATGTCCCCGGGATCCGGCGGCGAGGGGTGTTTTCCGGACGTCACTGCGTGCTCCGTTCGTCGGGCGGTGCCGGGCAGATCGGCGAGAACAATATTTTCGCGCAACGAGAACTGTACTCTACCTGAATGGATGGATGAAGGTTGTAGTTATTGCGGATTCGCCTGTGACCTAGGGGATTGTTATTGTCAATCTCAGAGAATATCCTTCTCTCACGGTGGTGGGAGGCGCCATGACGTGAGGTCGGCGGCGCCTGCCCCTGTGCCTGTCCGCGGCCGAGCCGCATTCCGGAGATTTCCGCAAGGGGTGAACCAGTGACCATCAGCGCGGCCAGCGACGTCCACTACGACCCGTACGACGTCGAACTCAACGCCGATCCCTATCCCATGTTCCAGCGTCTGCGCGACGAACTCCCGCTCTACTACAACGCACAGCACGACTTCTACGCGCTGAGCCGATTCGAGGACGTCAACGCCGGCCTGATCGACAAGGACACCTTCATCTCAGGCCGCGGCGCCATCTTGGAACTCATCAAGGCGAATATCGAGATACCCTCCGGCGTCCTGCTTTTCGAGGACCCGCCGGTGCACACGATCCACCGCAAACTGCTGTCGCGGATGTTCACGCCGCGCAAGATCAAGGCGCTGGAATCGAAGGTCCGGGACTTTTGCGCCGAGAGCCTCGATCCGCTGGTCGGTACCGGTCGCCTGGACTTCATCGCCGATATCGGCGCCCGGATGCCGATGCGGACCATCGGCTTGCTGCTCGGCATCCCGGAAGAGGATCAGGAGGCCATCCGCGATTTCGCCAACGAGCAGATGCGCACCGAGGAGGGTAAGCCGATGAAGGCCGCGTCCGAGGGCATGGTGTCCGGTGACATCTTCGGCCCCTATATCGACTGGCGCGCCGAACATCCCTCCGACGACATCATGACCGAACTGCTCAACGTCGAATTCGTCGACGAGACGGGCACCGAGCGCCGCCTCACCCGCGACGAACTGCTCATGTACGTGAATGTCGTGTCCGGCGCCGGGAACGAGACCACGACGCGCCTGATCGGCTGGGCCGGAAAGGTTCTCGCAGACCATCCCGACCAGCGCCGGCTGCTGGTCGAGAATCCGGCTCTGATCCCACAGGCGATCGAGGAACTGCTGCGCTTCGAATCGCCCGCTCCGCACACGTGCCGCTACGTGACCCGCGAGGTCGAGTACTACGGACAGAAGGTGCCCGAGGGGTCGGTGCTGATGTTCCTGATCGGCGCGGCGAACCGCGACCATCGCCACTTCGCGCCGGACGGAGACGTTTTCGACATCCTGCGCGCGCCGCAACCGCATCTGGCGTTCAGTGTCGGCACCCACTTCTGCCTGGGTTCGGCGCTGGCGCGGCTGGAGGGACGCATCGCAGTCGAGGAGATCCTGAAGCGGTTCCCGGAGTGGGAGGTCGATCTGTCGCAGGCGCGACTGTCGCCGACCTCGACGGTGCGCGGCTGGGAAAGTCTGCCCGCCCGCACCTGATCCCGTTGTCGCGCAGGGCGGATCGCGAAGGTCCGCCCGGCCCTCGCCGCAGGCGTGCTCGTCTCCCGGATGCGATGATCGGACTCGCATACGTTTCTGATCGGAGTCGAGGAGACAGCAGATGAGCTTTCCGCAGCGGTACGGGCCGTGGGCGTTGGTGGTCGGTGCCGCGCTGGGACTGGGGGCCGAATTCTGCCGTCAGCTCGCCGAGCGCGGCCTGAACCTCGTCATGGTGGCGCTGGAGAAGGACGAACTCGACACGCTGGCAACGGATCTGGCCGACCGGTACGGCATCCGCACCCAGACGGTGACCGGAGACGTCACCGCGCCCGAGGTGCTGGAATCGGTTGCGCTGCTGGTCGGCGACGTCGAACTGGGCCTGGTCGTCTACAACGCCGGGCTCTCGGTCTGCGGCATGTGGCTGGACACACCGCTGGAACGGCATCTGAAGACGATCGACATCAACGTGACCACGATGATGACCGTGCTGCACCGCTTCGTCCCGCCGATGATCGAACGCGGCCGCGGCGGGGTGATCCTGCTCAGCTCCATGTCCGGTCTTCTCGGCACCCCCATGTACGCCTCCTACGCGGGCACCAAGGCGCTGACACTGAATCTGGCCGAATCACTGTGGGACGAATGGCGTCCGCACGGCGTCGACGTCGTCGCGGTCGTGCCCGGCCCCACCGACACCCCCGGCTACCGCGCCGACGCACCGCGCACGATCCGCAATTCCCCGAAGGTGATGCCGGTGGCTCCCGTGGTTGCCGCCGGCTTGACCGCACTCGGCAGACAACCCTCGGTCATCCCCGGCCGGGCCAACCGTTTCAACGGCACGCTGCTGTCGCGAATACTGCCCCGCAAGAAGGCCGTCGCCCTCATGGGCAAGAGCATGCGCGAGATGTACGCGGGGGAGTAGACCGCCGACGCCCGCCGGCTCGGCTGGCATCCGAATGCGCTGGAGCCGAGTCGAATTCGCTTCGGCGCGGTTCAGGAGGTGAAGCGCGCGCCGACCCAGACGAGGGCGTCGGGAAGCGAGGCCTGCAGGACGCCGCGATGGTCGGCGCCGGGGTAGGTGCGGTAGGTGAGCTGCTGATCGGTCAGGCGCAGGCGGGCGACC
The DNA here is from genome assembly GCF_000308375.1 of Nocardia aobensis NBRC 100429. Taxonomy (GTDB): domain Bacteria; phylum Actinomycetota; class Actinomycetes; order Mycobacteriales; family Mycobacteriaceae; genus Nocardia; species Nocardia aobensis. The sequence goes on from NZ_BAFQ01000255.1 coordinate 3,740, forward strand.
ATCGCGTCGGTCGCCCGCGGGGGCACCGTCGTGTCGGCGCTGCCCTGCAACACCAGCAGCGGTGTGTCGATGCGCAGCGTGCTGGGATCGTTGTCGGTCAGTACCCGGAGGAAAGGCGCGGCGTCGCCCAGTGGGCTGAACGCGGCATCGGCGGGAAGGCCGCCCCAGCTGTCCGGCGCGCGCAGGGCGCCGATGCATCCGGTGTCGGCCTCGGGCAGCAGGGTCAATGCGCGCGGCGTCAGGAAGCGGGCCGGATCGATACTCTCGGCGGTCTGCGCGCCGCGAATCAGCAACGGCAGGAACGCATTCGAGTTGCCGAGTGTGCCGGCCAGCGCCTCGCCGGCTCCCACCGTACTCGCCACGCGCTGCGCTCCGATGCCGAATTCCACCTGTGATGCCGGTGCGAGGGCCACCACGGCGCGCAGATCCAGTCCGGGTGCCCAGGCGCGGGCCTGCGCATCGGTGAAGATCGCCGCCTGGCCGCCCTGCGAATGGCCGATCGCCGCCCATCGCGTGCCGATCGATGCGTCGAGTTCCCGCGCGGCCAGCGCCATATCGGCGACGGCTCGCGCCTCGGTGGTGCCGATCAGGTATCCGTGCGGGCCCGGCGTGCCGAGGCCCTGGTAATCGGTCTGCGCTACCGCGTATCCGGCCGCGAGCCAGTGCTGCTGCACCTCGCGCACCTGCGCGGTGTAGTCGTGGGCGGGATAGTCGGGGCCGGTATCGCGCGAGGGCGCGCAGATATCGGCCACACCGGTGGTGCCGTGTGCCCACGAGATGAGCGGCCAGCCGTCCGGCGGCGGTGTGCCGTCGGGCACCGCCAGTGTTCCCGAGACCGCCACCGGACGCCCCTGCAGATCCACCGAGCGGTACAACACGAGCAGATTCCGCGCCCCGGGCAGCCCCGGATCGCCGGTGATACTGCGGGCCCGGATCACCGAGCCGTGTGGTCCGGCGATCGCCTCGGCGGGTGCGTCGTAGAAGGCCTGCCCTTCCGGGACGGCCGTCGTGCCGGTGGGGTCCGCCGCCGCGGTGGCCGTCGTGGCCGCGATCGAGACCAATGCCGCGACGACGACCAGCCGACCACGTCGTGCCCGGCGATTGCGGGCGATCTTGGTCGGTGACGACACGCGAGACATGAATCCAACATAACGGGGCCGTGTGGAGCGCGGCCATCGCGCTGGAATCATTGTGGCTCAACTTGTCTGCATATCGATACCTCCGCGCAACCCGCCGGATCGCCGTCCGTCCACAGCGTCACCACGCTGTGCGCTGAAAGATTGCTGACCTGGCGATACGCGACGTCTCCCACGGCGGGACGCCCGTCGGTCGTACCGGACCGGAATCCGCGACTCATCCGGAACGAGCGATGCCGCATCCCGCCTTCCCCGGTAATCTCGGCGCGGAGACCGCTCGCCGAAACGAAGTGGAGCCGACTGTGACCGAATCAGCCGAGGCGTACCTCGCGGACGAACCCGACCGGCCCATCGTGGTCGGCGTCGACGGCTCGGAGATCTCCTATCAGGCGGTGGCCTGGGCCGCGGTCGACGCCGTCCTGCACGGGCGGCGTCTGGACATCGTCACCTCGGCCACGCTGCCGACCGGTTTCGGCTCCGAGGTGTGGACGGGCGGCGCGGATTGGGTGCGCGAGGACGGTGAGCGCATCGTCGCCGAGGCGCGCCGGGTCGCCGGGTTGGCGAAGGGGCCGCTGGAGATCAATGCCGAGTTGGTGTTCGACCCGATCATCCCGACCCTGATCACACGTTCGGAACGGGCGTACCGCCTGGTCGTCGGTAGTCGCGGGCGCGGCGCCATTCGGCGGGCGCTGCTCGGTTCGGTGAGTTCGGCGGTGGTGCAGCGGGCGCACTGCCCGGTCGCGGTGATCCCCGGGAATTCCGCGACCGACATGGTGACCGCGGCGAAGCCGGTGGTGGTCGGCGTCGACGGCACCGAGAACAGTGAACCCGCGATCGGCGTCGCCTTCGACGAAGCCTCGCGGCGGAAGGTGCCGCTGATCGCCGTGCACACGTGGAGCGATATCAGCCTGCCCGAGATCGCGGTGGCCGGCTGGGACACGCTACGCGAATCCGAGCGCGCCGCGCTCTCGGAGAGTCTGGCCGGATGGCGGGAACAGTATCCGGATGTCGATGTGCGGCCGGTGGTGTGGGCCGATCGGCCGGCCCGTGCGCTGCTCGCCGAATCCGAACATTCGCAGCTGGTGGTGGTCGGCAGCCACGGCCGGGGCGGATTCACCGGCATGCTGCTCGGTTCGACCGGTCATGCCCTGTTGCAGTCGTCCGAATGCCCGGTGATCGTGGTGCGCCGGCGGTGAGACGCCGGCCGGGCGGCCGACCGGCCGCCCGGTGACAGTCGTCGATCACACCCCGGAGAACTCCAGTTCCGGTTCGTTCGCCGGCACCATGCTCACCGGGAGTGTCGCGAGCCCGCGAATCAGCAGACTCCGCCGCCAGATCGGTGGCCCGTCCTCCGGGGCCAGGCAGAGCTCCGGGATCCGGTCCAGCAGCCGGTTGACGGCAATGGTCGCCTCCATCCGGGCCAGCGCCGCGCCGAGGCAGAAGTGGATGCCGTGCCCGAAGGCGATGTGCCGATTGTCCTCACGATCGACGTGGACCAGGTCCGGCCGTGTGAAACGGTCCGGATCGCGGTTGGCCGCGGCCAGCGAGATCATGATGAATTCGCCCGCGCCTATCTCCCGGCCGCCCAGCACGATCGGCCGGGTGGTGTAGCGCGCGGTGGCCAGGTGCACCGGGCCCTGGCTGCGCAGGATCTCCTCGACATACGCCGGAACGGTTTCCGGTTCGGCTCGCAGCCGCTCGGCGATGCGCGGATCGCGCAGCATCTCGTAGACCGCGTTGCCGATCAGGTTGACCGTGGTTTCGTGCCCGGCCGCCAATAGCAGCAACAGCATCGAGATCAGTTCGCTCTGGTCGAGGCGGTCGCCGTCCTCCTTGGCGATGATCAGTTCCGAGAGCAGATCGTCACCGGGGCTGTCGGTGCGTGCGGCGATCAGCTTCGTCATATAGGCGAAGAAGTTGACGCCCGCGCTGGTGCGCTCCTCGATCGGCGCGGAATCGTTGACGACCACCGCCGTCCACGCGCGGAAATCGTCCTTGTCGTCGTCCGGGACCCCGAGCAGTTCGCAGATCACCGCGACGGGCAGCGGAAAGGCATAGGCGTCCAGCAGGTCGACCCGGTCGCGAGTGGCCATCTCCGCCAGCAGCTCGTCCGCGATGGTGGTGATGCGGGGCCCCAGTTCGCGGAT
>NZ_BAFQ01000254.1 GCF_000308375.1 Nocardia aobensis NBRC 100429
CGGCCGCACGGTCGCCGCCGCGACCATGACCACCTCCGGAACCCGGTTCTCGGCCGGCTTCAGCCCGCTCATGGGCGGCGTCCACGTGGCCCCGTTCCCCACCGCCTACCGCTACGGCTGGTCGGAGGAGGAAGCCACCGACTTCGCGCTGCGCGAACTCGACTACATCCTGGCCACGCTCACCGCGCCCGCCGAAACGGCGGCGTTCGTCGTCGAGCCGGTGCTCGGCGAGGGCGGCTACATCCCGGGCAACACCCGGTTCTTCCAGGGCCTGCGCGAACGCGCCGACCGGCACGGCATCCTGCTGATCTTCGACGAGATCCAGACCGGTTTCGGACGCACCGGAAAGTTCTTCGGACATCAGCATTTCGACGTGCGGGCCGATGTCATCACCATCGCCAAGGGATTGGCGAGCGGATTCCCGTTGTCCGGAATCGCCGCGCCGCAGGAACTGATGGCCCAGGCCTGGCCCGGGTCCCAGGGCGGCACCTACGGCGGCAATGCCGTGGCGTGCGCGGCCGCGGTCGCCACGATCGACGTCATCGAATCGGAAGGATTGGTGGACAACGCCGCCGCCCGCGGCACGCAACTGCTGGCCGGAACGCGGGCGGCCGCCACCAAGGCGATCGGCGACGTACGCGGCCTGGGACTGCTCGTCGGAAGCGAATTCACCACGGCCACAGGCGAACCCGACACCGCGACGGCTGCGGCCGCGCAGCAGCTGGCGGCGCAGCGTGGCCTGCTCCTGCTGACCTGCGGCGCCTACAGCAATGTGGTGCGGATGATCCCGCCGCTGATCGTGACCGCCGAACAGGTCGACGAGGCACTGGCGCTCTGGAACGGAGTCCTCGACGAGCTGTAGCGCCGCACCGGCATCCGATCGGAACAGGAGATCCCGATGGCCCGATACCTCACCATCACCCTCACCAAGGCCGGCGTGCGCTGCCGGGCGCGACTACTGGACGACCAGGCGCCCCGCACCTGCGCGGCGGTCTGGGACGCGCTGCCCCAGGAGGGCGACGCGTTCCACGCCAAATACGCGCGCAACGAGGTGTACACCCTGGTGCCGCGCATCACGGCGGCCCCGCATCGCGAAAACCCCACGGTCACACCGATTCCCGGCGACGTCTGCCTGTTCGATTTCGAACCGTGGGAGATCGGCAATCCGGCCTACGGCTACGAACCCGGTTCGGCCGCGCACGCCGAACAGGGCGCCACCGACCTGGCCCTGTTCTACGACCGCAACAACCTGCTGATCAACGGCGATATGGGCTGGGTACCCGGCAACGTCTTCGCGACCATCGAAGAGGGCCTGCCCGAACTGGCCGCGGCATGCAACGCGCTGTGGCTACGCGGCGTCGAGGGCGAAACCCTGTCCTTCACACGGTCTCTCAGCACAGACAAAGACATCTGATCCGCACCACCATGCCGGCAACCGAATCGTGGCCGGTCGGAAATTCGATCGGCGGATCTCGTCGACAGTCCTACTCTGATCCGTGGAGTCACCGCAGGGGGCGGTGGCTACATGGATCGGCACCGATCGGTGCGCGATGGAGGGGGACGCAAGTTGAAGATTCGTGCATGCTCCGGCAAGTACTGTCACACCGGCCAAATCTATCTGGTCAACCATGTCACTGGAGCGATCGTGAAGACGGTCCAGCCCACCGTCATCGTGGCCGAGAACGGGCAAGTGGTCACCGCTTTTCCTGGAGGAGCATGCCGTGGACAGGTCTGAACCGAGCGACGACGAACTCGTGGAGTCGGTGATTCGTGCCGGTGCGGAAGCCGGGTATCGGGTCGACCGGGATGAGGCGGGGCGATTGCGCATCACGGCGGTCCGCGAGGTGCCGGTCGACCCTGCCTTGGTATTCAGGGTGACCGACGGGGAGTTGCGCGATTACTACACCCGCTTGTCAGCGGAATCCGGTGGACCGTTGGGGGCGGGAACTTCGTGGGAGGCATGGATGCTTCTGATGTCGACCCATCTCGATGAGGCTATTTACGAGGCAGAACGGTTGGACGGTCCCGGCGTGATCGTGATCGGTGACACGGGTTTCCGGACCGTGTCTCGGTCTACCACCGACTAGCCCAAAACCAGTTCGGCGAAGCGGGCCAGGGCCAGGACGAAATCGTCGGAGTGGCGCGGGCCGACGATCTGCAATCCCACCGGCATCCCCGCGGCGGTCGTGCCCGCCGGAATGCTGATCGCCGGTTGCTGGGTGAGGTTGAACGGATAGGTGAACGGCGTCCACTGCGGCCAGCTGTCCATCGAACTTCCCGGCGGCACATCGTATCCGGCCTCGAAGGCGGTGATCGGCATCGTCGGTGTGATCAGCACGTCGTAGACGGTATGGAAGGCGCCCATGGCGATTCCGATCTCGGCGGCCACCGCGCGGGCGTTCAGATAGTCGACCGCGCCGAGCGCCAGACCGCGATCCCACATGGCCCCCAGTCCGGGATCGACGCGGTCGCGCGAACCCGGCGGGAAGGTCGACAGCAGGGTCGCCGCGCCGGCCGCCCACATCTGTTCGAACGCCTCGCGCGGATCGGCGAAGCCCGGATCCGCCTCCACCACCCGCAAGCCGGCCTCGTCCAGCTTCCGCACGGCGGCCCCGACGACCGCCGCGACCTCCGGATCCACCTGGGCGAAGCCGAGATTCGCCGAATAGCCGACCGTCGCTCCGCGCACCTCACGCTGGAGCTCACCCCGGAAGGTCGTCAGCGGTGGTGCGCCCGCGGTCGGATCCCGCGGATCGGGCAGGGACAGGATGTCCATCAACAGCGCCACATCCTCCACCGTTCGGGCGATGGGCCCGGCATGTGCCAGCGGTCCGAACGGACTGGCCGGATACAGCGGGATGCGCCCGTGTGTGGGCTTGAAACCCACGACACCGCAGAACGACGCGGGGATCCGCACACTGCCGCCGCCGTCGGTGCCGATCGATACCGGCCCCATCCCGGCCGCGACCGCCACCGCCGAACCGCCGGAGGAACCGCCGGACGTCATAGCGGGATCCACCGGATTGCGGGTGATGCCGGTGAGCGCGCTGTCGGTGGTCGCCTTCCAGGCGAGCTCCGGCGTGGTGGTCTTGCCCAGGAAGACCAGTCCGTCCTCGCGCAGCCGCGCGGTCGCGGGGCTGTCGACCGGCCACGGCGCGTCCGGCCGGATGGAGGTCGAGCCGCGCAGGGTGGGCCACCCCTGGGTGAGGAAGACGTCCTTGATCGAGATCGGCACGCCGTCGAGCAGTCCCTGCGCATGTCCGTTGTGCCAGCGGGCCTCGGATTCCTTGGCCTGGATCAACGCTCGCTCGGAATCGACCAGGCAGTAGGCGTTGAGGGCGTCGTCGCGCGCGGCGATCGCGTCCAGCGCCGCCTGCGTGGCCTCGACGGGAGACAACGCCCCGGCCGAATAGGCGGAGGCCAACTCGGCCGCGGTCATCGCCGCGGGGTCGGTCCCGGTTCCGGGGTGGGCCATCGTGACTCCCTTCAGCTGGGCACGTAACCCAGCTTCTTGTCGACCACATTCTGTAGGGGCTGACCGGTGATCCAGCGCTGGAAGTTGTCGGTGAACGCGGCGACGATCTCCGACCGCCAGCCGATGAAGTCGCCGCTGTTGTGCGGGGTGACAACCACATTCGGCAGATCCCACAGCGGATGACCGGCCGGCAGCGGTTCCGGATCGACCACGTCCAGCGCCGCACCGGCGAGCGCGCCACCGCGCAGCGCGGCGACCAGATCGTCGGTGACGACCGATTCCCCCCGGCCCACGTTGATGAGACGCGCATGCGGTTTCATCGCCGCGAACGCGTTCGCGTCGAACAGATGCCGGGTCTGCGGCGTCAGCGGCGCCACGCAGATCACGTAATCGGCGCCGGGTAGTTCGGCGTGCAGATCGGTTGCGACGGTACCGAAGTCGGGATCGTCGGTGCGGGCGGTGCGGCCCAGCCCGCGGACCCGCATACCCGCGGCCCGCAGCAGGCGGGCGATGGCGCGCCCGATGGAGCCGGTGCCGACCACCAGCGCCGCGGCTCCGGCGACACGCTCGGATTCGCGATGGTGCCATTGGTGGCGCTGCTGCAGACGCAGCGATTCGGGCAGATCCTTGGCGAAGGCGAGGATCTGTGCCAGCACATATTCCGCGATGGGCTGATCGAACAGCCCGCGGGTGTTGGTCACCAGCACATCGCTGTCGATCAGCTCGTCGAACATCACGGCATCGACGCCGGTGGCTCCGACATGAACCCAGCGCAACCGGTCGGCGTGAGGCCAGGCGCCGGGCAGGGCGGTGCTCTGGAAGTCGTAGACGAACAACGCCTCCGCGCCGGGCAACGCGTCCGCGAGTTCCGCACCGTCGGCGAAGCGAACGCTGGCCTGCTGCGACACCGGACGCAGATATGCCGCGTCGGGCTCGACGCCGTCGTGCAGGACGGTGACAACTGGGCCCGCGTTCATATTGACAGGCTAAAAACCCATCGTATGCTTGTCAACAATCCGATTGTGTGCGGAGGTTCGTCGCCCGAACGCGAGAGGGGCCCTCGTGGAACTGAATTTTCCCGAGTTGGACGGACCTGTCGCGCAACGAGGTATCGGGATCATCGCGCCGTTCGACCTGGCGCTGGAGCGCGAACTGTGGCGGTGGGCGCCACTCGAGGTGAGCCTGCATCTCGCGCGCACGCCCTACGAACCGGTGCCGGTCTCCCTCGAAATGGCCGAATTGGTTTCCGACGCAGCACATCTCACCGCCGCCACCCGCAACGTCCTGCACGTCGAGCCCGAGGTCATCGCCTATCTGTGCACCTCGGGCAGCTTCATCAAAGGGCTGGCCTACGAACGGTCGCTGCGCGACACCATCTGCCGGGCCGGCGCCCGGGACGCGATCACCACCTCCGGCGCGCTGATCGAAGCGGTGCGCAAATTGGAATTGTCCCGGCTGTCGGTCATCACGCCCTACGACGACATCCTCACCGGGAAACTGCACGAGTACCTGCACGAGGCCGGCTGCGAGGTGCTGCGGTCGGACCATCTCGGACTGGGCGGCGGCATCTGGAAGGTCGGCTACCGCACCATCGCCGAACGCATCATGGCCGCCGACGATCCCGCCGCCCAGGCCATCTTCGTCAGCTGCACCAACCTCCCCACCTACGACCTGGTCGAGCCGCTGGAACAACTTCTCGGCAAGCCGGTCCTGACCGCCAACCAACTGACCATGTGGGCCTGCCTGGGACGGATGAAACTGCCGATGATGGGTCCCGGCAAATGGCTGCAGAACGTTTTCTAGGAGGCGCTGTGCAACGGCTACCGACCGTCGGCTTCATCTACCCCGACCACGCCGCCGAGGACGAATACCCCTGGGCCGCGGCACAACTCGGCGCGGATCTGCGGGTCGCGCACATCTACGGCACCGATCTGCACGCGGTGCCGGAGCTGCTCGACCTCGGCAGCCCGGAGAAGTTGTCCGAGGGTGCGCGACTGCTCGCGCCCTTCGAACCGCGGGCGGTGGTGTGGGCCTGCACGTCGGGCAGTTTCGTCTACGGCCCGCAGGGGGCGCGCGATCAGGTGGACCGGCTCGCCCGCGACTGCGGAGTTCCCGCGTCGAGTACCAGTTTCGCGTTCGTGGACGCGGTGCGCGCGATCGGTGTCCGCGACGTGGCGGTCTGCGCCAGCTATCCGGACGAGGTGGCCGCCCTGTTCGTGAACTTCCTCGCCGCGGCGGATATCCGGGTGGTCTCGATGTCGAGCGCCGGAATCGACACCGCCGCCGAAGTGGGCACTCTCACCCCGGAGCAGGTCCTGACGCTGGCAGCGGCGAACGATCATCCCGACGCCGAGGCGTTGCTCGTTCCCGATACCGCGATGCATACGATACAACTGCTTCCGGAGCTGGAATCAGCGCTCGGCAAGCCGGTACTCACCGCGAACCAGGTCACCGTCTGGCAGGGGTTGCGACTGGCGGAACTGCCCGCCGTGTCGCCGCCGTCCGGACCGGGGCTCGGGACGCTCTTCTCGGAAAGGCCGATTCATGTCGGTGATTGAGTTCGAACCCGTGAATCGGCAGTCCACGGCGGAAATGATCGCCGACCGGCTGCGCACGGCGATCATGCACGGCACGGTCGCCCCCGGTACCCAGCTGGTCGAGGCCGATCTGGCCACGCAGTTCGACGTCTCCCGCGGTCCGGTGCGCGAGGCCATGCAGCGGCTGGTCTCGGAGGGGCTGCTGCACAGCGTGCGCCACCGCGGCATCTTCGTCATCGAACTGAGTCTCGACGACGTCGTGGACATCTACCGGGCCCGCACCGCGATCGAGGGCGGCGCGCTGGATCTGATTCTGGACGGCCGCCGCGAGATCGCCTACGCGGCACTGGAAACCAGTGTCGCCGACATGCAGGCCTGCGCCGCGCGAGGTGATGCCACCGGCGTCACCGAGTCCGACCACGCCTTCCACCAGGCCCTGGTGACCAGCGCCGACAGTCCGCGGCTGGTGCGCGCGGCACGGACCCTCCTGATCGAGACGCGAATGTGCCTGGGCGCGTTGCAGACCACCTACACCGACCTCGGCGAGCAGGTCCGTGAACACATCGCCCTGCGCGAGGCGATCGCCGCCGGCCCGGCGGACCACGTTCGCGAATTGCTGGCCGGGCATATGCGCGATGCCGTCGAACGACTCCGGGAGCAGGCCGGCGGCGAGGAGTAGCCGCCGTCTCAGTCGATGAGCCCGCGCGGGCGCACCACGAAGACCGGTGAGGAGCGCTTCCCCTTCTCCTCCAGCAGGGCGATGGTCCGGCCGTCGGCGGTCGTGGCCGCGTGCACGCCGCGCACGCCGACCGGGTCCAGCCAGCGACCGTCGCGCAGCGATTCGGCTTGGGCGGCGTCGATCTCCCG
>NZ_BAFQ01000253.1 GCF_000308375.1 Nocardia aobensis NBRC 100429
ACCGCCGAAGCATCCGCGAACGCCGTCTCCCGGGCGCGCGCTCGTTTCCCGCCGTTCCCCGGAAGCGGTCGGTCAGCCCTTCTCCAGAGCGGACAGATGGACGGCCAGTTCGTCGCGGGCCCGCTCTCCCGCACCGGTCAGATCGGTGCGCTCGAACACGTGCCAGTTGCGCAGCACCGGCCGCACCACCATCTCCAGATGCTGCGCCGGATCGTAGATGCCGTGGGTGGCCAGCAGCAACGCGTGCCGCCGGAAGCCGGGCCGGGCCGATCCGGGCATCCGGAAACCCGTGACCGCCTCGGTGATCGCGTGCATCATCGCGTCCGGTGCCAGCTCGAGGGCGGCCCGGGCGATGTTGCGGTAGAAGATCATATGCAGGTTCTCGTCGGTGGCGATGCGCGACAGCATCCGGTCGGCGATCGGTTCACCACAGGCGATGCCGGTGTTGCGGTGACTGATCCGGGTGGCCAGCTCCTGCAGTGTCACACAGGCCAACCCGCGCAGCAACCGCGGGGCCTGCGAGGCGGCGACGCCGCTGGTCAGCCGCGTCATCCGGGCGCGTTCCAGCGCAACGGGATCCACCGCGCGAGTCACCACCAGGTAGTCGCGGATCACGATGGCATGGCGGTTCTCGTCGGCGGTCCAGCATCCCACCCACCGTCCCCACGCGCCGTCGCCGCCGCACGTCTCGGTGATCGCACGATGACAGGAGGGCAGCTCGTCCTCGGCGAGCAGCGTGGTCACCAGCGCCACCCGCGCCACCTCCGGCAACGCCGATTGTTCGGGCGCCCAATCGTTTCCGCCCAGCGCCGCGAAATTACGGCCCTCGCTCCAGGGCACGTAATCGTGCGGATGCCAGGCGCGCGACTTGCGCAGATGGTCCGTGAGACAGCGTTCGGCGACGGGTTCCAGCTCGCGGAGCAGATCGCGATCGGCGACTCTCACGCGTACTCCTCGATGCGCGAATCGGTGCCGAGATCGAATGCCAGCAACGCCAGGCTCGCCCGCGCGATCCCGTCCGGACGGGCCAGCTCGAGGCCGGTCAACCGCTCGATGCGCCGCACCCGGTGCGCCACACTGTTCGGATGGATCGCCAGCCGCACCGCGGTCGATTTGCGGTCCAGGCCCGAATCCACGTAGGCGCGCAGGGTTTCCAGCAGCTCCGGATGCGGCCGCAACGGACCGAGCACCGCGGCCAGGTGCGCACGCGCCGGGCCGGGCCGGGTCAGCTGATATTCCACCGCCACGTCGGCGATCCCGTAGAGGCCCGGTGGACGACGCAGTGCGCGCACCAGTTCCAGCAGTTCGTGGGCTTCGGCGGCCAGCTCCGGGATGCGTGCGGTGGGACCCGCGACGACGGTCGCGGTGAGCGGCACCGAGGCCGCCGCGGACAGGACATCCAGGGTGTCGGCGGTCAGCACGGGGGCATCGATGCGGGCGGAGGCATCGAGGTCCTCCACCGGCACCAGTACGGTGCCGCCGTCGACCGAGAGCAGCGACAGCGCCCGCGAACCCAGCACCGGCGCCAACGCGCTCTGCAGCCGGCGCAGTTTGCGGCGCGCCACGGTTTCGGCGTTGCGGCGCGGATCGGATTCGCCGGGATGCGGGGCGATCGACAACGCCACCACCTGATAGGCGGGTGCGACCACGATCCCGGTGCGGCGGGCCAGTGCCGCACGGCCGTGACCGCTGAGCAGCGCGGTGACCAGGGTCTGGGCCGCGGTCTGATGATGGCGTGCGGCCGAGCGGTGTTCGTCGAGGTAGGCGGCCGAGGTCGCCACGGTCACCGTCTCCAGCAGGCGCAGCGCCTGTTCGGCGTCGGCGACCAGTGTCTCGCCGTCACCGCGGCCACCGGCGATATCGCTGAACGCGTGCCGCACGGCCTCGTGGTAGGCGCGCAGCACGGTGTCGAGGTCGATGCCCTCGCGCGCCCACGCGCCGGCCCGGCCGACCAGTTCGGCCAGACGCGCGGCATCCGCCGGTTCCGGGTCGGGTTCGGCGACCATATCGGCGGCCAGGGCCAGACATTCGCGCACCCCCGCGCCGAATTCGGCGGTGGTGTCGGAATGTGACGCCGGCGCCTCGATGCGCACGCTTCGGGTCAGAGTCGCCGCCAGGCTGGGTGCGGATGGTGTCATCGGGTCGCTCCAGAATCTGTCCCCGCGCGAAGTGTGCCCGCCGGATGCCTTGGGGTGAGGATGCACCCGGCGGGCGGTTCCACTACTACGCACAGTGACCGCGTCGAGGAGGGGGTTGGAAGTCCTGGTGCCGCGGGTCGAGCTGTGCGCCGTGAGCGGCGGCTTCGAGTCGGGAGCCGCTCACCGGTGGCCGGTCCGGCGTCCGCAGTGCCGACCTCCTCTCCTTCCGGAAGGTGCGGGTGCGCCGGTTGCCGAACGCGGCACCGTCCGCGCAAAAACCGGTGCCGCGTTCACATCACGGTACGGCCACGGAATCGCCTCGAACCCGAAACACCGGCGATCCGATGACAATTCATGAATCGCCCCGGGAGCGGCTGGGGTCGCGGCACAAAATTCTCCGCGACGACAGCGCGAATGAACGAAGCGGCCGTTCAGCATTCACTGGGAGCCGGCACACCCTGCAATCGTTGATCGACCCAGCCCATCGCCTCGGGATATCCCAATCCGGCCGCGATGATGTGTTCGCCGAGCACGCTGCGGTACACCGCCGCCACTCCCAGCGAGCACTGGTCGCGATAGAACTCGCGGGCGCCGGCCGCCGGAATCCAGAATTCCTGTTCGCCGTTGTAGACGTACAGCGGCACAGCGGATTTCATGCCCTGCATCCGCGTCACCCGGTAGATGTCGTCGGCCAGCGCGCTGTGCAGCGGATCCGGGGTGTCGGCGGCGATGTCGATCGGCAGCGACAGCACGCCGGGGACGGCGAAAACGCCGGCGCAGGTGTCCTTGAGCGGCGACAGGGCGGCCCACCGGGCCAGATTGTTCATCCGGGCGAGGATCTCCGGCCGCTCGCGCCCCACCCCGAAGGTGGCCGCCAGGAAGACTCCCGACGCGAAGTTGGCGTTCATGCTCTGCGACAGGATCTGATAGTCGGCCGGCACCCCGCCCAGTGCCGCACCGACGATCGCCGGCGCCAATTCCGGTGCGTAGGAATCGATCAGCGCCACCGCACCGCGGGTGGCGATGGCACCACCGGAGTAGCCGTGCATGGCATACCGGCTGGCGCCGAATTCGGCGGGCAGCGTCGCACGCATCGCCCGGATCGCGTCGAGCACGGCGTGACCGGCCACGAAGGGCTCGGCATACGCCATCCGCGGGCCCTCGTGATCGGGAATCAGCACCGCGTATCCGCGCAGCAGCGCCAGCTGGGTGGTGGGCGGGACGAAATCGGTGGTCCCGGTATCGCCGGTGAAACCGTGCGCGAGCGTGTAGCCGGGCGTGCAGGTCCGTCCCAGCGCGTCGATCGGCAGATTGTTGACCAGCACCGGCCGCGATCCGCGACCCGTCCACGGCGCGGCCGGAATCGCCAGTGTCGCAGTCGCGTACGAGGGCGCGTCGTGGGCGTCGGTCGTGCGGTACTTCAGCTGCAGCGCCTGCCGCACGGGCACCACGAGCAGCGGAGCGGCGGTTGTCGTCACGTCCCGGGTCGCGATCACGTCACCGGGACGCAGCCCCGCGAGATCGGACGGCCAGTCGTCGAGCAGCGGATCGCCCACCGGTGAGGGCATGACGGCCGTCTGCAGCCGGGCCAGATCGGCGGTGACACCGGTCTCCCCCGCGGCGGCCTGATCGGCCACCGGGATGGGCGGCGGCGGAATCAGGACGTCGATCCACTGCTGCAACTGCGCGAGACCCGGCGCGGGCGGATTCGACGCCGCCGGATCCTGGGCATCCGGCTGCGTCGGCAGCCCCGGTAACGAAACCGCCGGTAAGGGCAAGGGAGGCAGAGGAATCGGCGGCTGCGCCGCTGCGGTACCCGCGACGGGACCGCAACCGAGTAGCAATACCGTGACCAGAACATGCCGAATTCGCATGACGCACCCCACTGAAGCTCACCGCTGGTCCCCGTGCGCTACCAACCCGAGTTCGGCGCTGAACCAGGTGTTTCGAGACTACCGGCGCGAATCCGGTTGCCCGGGCGGCGTGTTCGGATCGTGTGCGGCGCGAGTCCGCATCGATATCGAATTCGTGGCGCGCGAGCGGTGTGGAGGTGGCGCGCTCAGCAGTTGCTCGGCACCGGCTGAGCGTGCATGCGACCGTCCAGCCAGTTCAGGACCTGCGGCAGGCCCAGTACCGCCGCGGTGAGGTGGTCGGGTACCGGAATGGCCTCCGACTGGACCGACACCCCGGCCTGGCACCAGCGCCGGTCCGTTTCGATGATCGAGTCCACCGGAATCAGGCCGTCGATGGGCGAATGCCATTCGAACACCGGCATATTCGGCACGCTGTCGGTGTAGAGCTCGAGACTGTTGTCCTCGACCACTTTGCGCGCGGTCGGGTCCTCGGTCATCGACGTGGTTCTGGCGAACTCGGTCACTCCGTGTCCCGCGCCCGCCGCCAGCAGGCCGTTGGTGCAGCTGTTGGCCATCACCTGCCGCGCCGCCATACCTTTGTCGTTGAGCTGCTCCGACAGCGGGAACCGGTCCGGGTATTCGCGTTCCAGGCCGAGTCCGGCCGCCATCGCCAGGCCGAAGGCCGGATGCGAGCCGTACCCCAGGCCCTCCAGCATCTTCACCATGTTCATCGGCACGCCGCCGGCCGCGGCCCCGGCGATGCGCAGCTCCGGCGCGTAGACCGGCGCGAGCGCGGCCGCCCACGCGGTGGCCATGCCGCCGCCGGAGTAGCCGGCCATCGTCACCGGGCTGTGCTCGAGTTTCAGATCGGCGGCGTGCTGCACCGCCCGAATGCCGTCCAGGGTGATCTGGCCGCCCAGACGCGCTGCGCCGTAGGCGAATTGCGGCCCGAGATGGTCGGGCATCGCGATACTCCAGCCGCGCTGCAACACCACGTTGTAGGCGGGTGCCTCGCGCACCATCAGATCCGGGTTCTTGGTGTAGAGCACATGGGAGACACCGCAATCGGTGCCCAGTCCGTTGATGATGGTCTGATACGACAGCAGCGGGCCGTCGGCCGCGCGCTTGCGCGGGGTCAGGACCGTGGTGGTCGACGCGATCGGCTTGCCCTCGGAATTGGTCGAGCGGAACTTGATCAGCGTGATGTCGGTGTCGGGGAAGATGTCCAGCGGCGGTAGCGGTTTCGTCGCCAGCACGTCGCCGGGCTTGTGCTCGGCGATATCGGCCGGCGCGGCGTAGAACGGATCCGGATCCGGTGCCGGGTAGATCGGTTGCGCCGGTGCGGAAGTCGTGGCGGCAGCGAACAGCAGCAGACTGCCGGCGGCGACGCTCAGCGCCCGCCGGACCGCGGTATGGCCCATGGGCCAAGAGATTATCGCGCGCGCGAGGCAACCCGAAATCGGCACCGCAGGTCCTGAGAAATCACAAGTTTGCCGCGCGGCGGTCTGTGTTACGCGATGAATTACACACTGAAACCTGTTCGGGTTACCCGCGAGTACGTAGCTTCGTTCCTGCACCGATGCAAAGGAGCACGGCTATGGACATCTCCGATACGGTCCCCGACATCCCCACTCGCCGGATCACGGTCTACTTCGGCGGCACCGGCCCCGATGCCGACATGGTGCTCGAATACGCCGCCACCCGCGCCGAGGCCTGGGAGTTCGCCGCCGCCGCGGTGCACTCCGGGCTGGCCGTCACCGTGGACGGCATGGTCCGGCCCGGATTGCGACCGCTGCCCTGCCGCCGATTGTGGCATTGAGGAATCGATTCACGTCCCGGCGACTGTGAGCGATCACAACGGCCCGCCGACCTGCTTCGATTTCCGCACAGACGATTCGCGAAGCACCCTCGGTTCCCGGCCTGCCGATTAGCGTTAACCGCCGGAACAGATAGTTCGGGAGTAGAAGGAGTCAGTGATGACCGTCGACAGCTCCAACCGGTCCAGTCTCACCTTTTCGGGACGGCCGATGTCGTCGCCGTTGAAGGATGTGTGGTCGCTGTCGCGGCACATGGTCGGCCACTTCGTCGAAAACGTCGCACCCTGCGGCACCCTCCCCGGCGACGCCATCCACGGCGACATCACCACCATCACCCGCACCTGCCTCGAACTCGCCATCAGCCTCCTCGACGGCCGCGACATCCCCGAAAAAACCGAACGCCTCAAAGACGCCGCCGCCGCCTGGGCCCGCGAAGGCGTCCCCATCGACACCATCCACCACGCCATCCACGAAGGCTTCAAAATCGGCTTCGACCTCGTCGTCACCAACGCCACCACCAAAACCCGCACCAACACCGGCAACAGCACCAACAGCGCAAACACCGGCCACAGCGCCGCCGACGCGGAACCCACCCTCACCCTCACCCACACCGACTACACCAACCTCCTCCAAGGCGCCAAACTCCTCGTCGAAATCCTCGACACCATGACCACCGCCGTCTCCGGCGCCTACGTCCGCGAACTCCGCGCCGTCGTCTCCGAACACCACAACGCCGTCCACACCCTCACCTCAGCACTCCTCGGCGGCCACCCCACCAGCACCATGGCCCGCGAATGCGGCATCGAAATCGCCGACAACTACCACATCCTCGCCCTCCACATCCCCCCACACCCCGACCAAGCCAACCCCCACCTCGACCCCACCATCATCGCCCGCCGCAAACTCCGCCGCCTCCAAGCCGCCCTCGCCACCACCACCCA
>NZ_BAFQ01000252.1 GCF_000308375.1 Nocardia aobensis NBRC 100429
CGCGTGAGGCCCTACCGGCACCGCACCGGCGGTCAGCGCGCGGGGTGATTGCGAATTTCCGCCACGTAGGCGCGGGAGACGGTGCAGGTCAGCAGGTCCAGCATGTCGACCAGGAAGCTGCGATCGGCCACCGGATCGGTGGTTCCGGTGCCGCCGGCCGGGTCGATGCGGTTCAGGGTCAGTTTCACCCCGTCGTGAATCGCGTGCTGCACCATATCGATCGGAATTCCGTCACGCGCCCACACCGCCGCGGCGTATTCCAGTCGCCGCAGCGCGCGCGTCGCCCCGGTGGGCGCATCGCCGAGCAGGATGAGCGCCAGTTCGAATCCCATCCGCATGACTATCGCGGGATCGGAATGCGTTGCACTCCTGGCATTTCCGGATTCGAATCCATCGCCCTCCGCGGATTCCGCATCCCAGGAGTCGTAGGCCGGCATCGCGCTCCTTCCGTGCGCCCGATCCCCATCGCACTGACGAAGGTATCGGTGACGCGCGGCGATTACGAGCAGTCGGCGCGGGTTGGCCCAAACATCCGAACCACAGGGGTCCGACGTTGTGAGATTTCCCAATAATCGGTCGAATTCGGGCGTTGCGTCCGCAATTCGGACGACGACGTCCGGCATTCGGAAGCCGGCGGACATTCCGGCGAATCCGTTCGTCGCAGTGGCTCCGGCCGCATTCGACTGGCGCCGAAACCGTGATAGCCTGAACGTGATACATGCTAGCGTGATAATCACGCGAAGGAAAGCGATTGGGGCGGAAGAGATTTCGTCGGGCGTATGATCATCACGCAGCAGTGCCTCGTTTCGTCGACCTCCCGAGCCGCGCGTCGCGCCGATACGCTGACACCCATGGGAGCCCGATTACGTACCGCGCGAAAATTGCTGCTGGGCCGCGAGATCGACCACATGATCAGCGCGGCGGGGGTGAATCAGGCGGAGGCCGCCCGGATCATCGACACCAGTCAGAGCCGGATCGCGATGTTGATCAACGGCGCCAGCTCGATCACCGTCGGCGATCTCGAACGACTCGCGGTCGCACTGGGTTTCACCGACCCCGGCTATTTGGAAAGCCTCGAGGCATTACGCCGGGACAACCACAAACGGGGTTTCTGGAACACCGGCCATCGCCGCGCCTATCTCGAGGAATTACGTCTACTGGTGGATCTCGAGGCGCATGCCAGTCTGCTGCGGGTCACCGAGGCGGAGATCGTGCCCGGACTGATTCAATGCGAGTCCTATATCCGGGCCCTGCACGAACCCCCGCACGACGCGCAACCGTTGTCCATCGATCCCTGTGCGATCACCGTGGAGGATTCGGTACGCGCGCGGCTGGCTCGCCAGGACGTCCTCACCGGCCCCGATGCACCGCGATTCCACGCCGTGCTCTCGGAATCGTGCCTGCGCCGCGAATACGGCGGCCGCGCGGTGATGGCCGACCAACTGGAATACCTGCTCGAACTGTCGCATCGGCCCAACATCATCCTGCAGGTGCTGCCGTTCACCGTTGCCACCCGGGGCGCGGGAATGGAGGACCGCTTCACGCTGGTGCGGGTTCCCTCCCCCGGCGCGGCGGGCGACCTGGACATGGCGATCGTGGAGAGCCAGGGCGACATTCGCTACATCGACGACAAGCCCGCGGTACGCGCCCGGGAAACCGTCTGGGACCGATTATCCGCGGCCGCAGCGGATCCCGATCGGTCGCGCGCGTTCATCGACCGGATCGCGCGTTCGTTCCGACGCGAGAGCGTCACCGGGACGTGACCCACCGTCCGTAATCTGCAAAGCCTAAGGAGTGCCGGGCAGCTATGAGCGACAACGACTTTCCCTCACGCGATATCGACACGAGCCGGCCCTCGGCGGCGCGGATGTACCACTACTACCTGTCCGGCCAGGCGCTGTTCGACGTCGACAAGGTCTTCGGTGAGCGGGTGTTCGCGGTGTTCCCGCACGCCGACGCCTGGGCGCGGCACAATCGCGAATTCCTGCGCCGCGCGGTCGATTTCATGGCATCACGCGGGATCCGGCAGTTCCTCGACATCGGCGCGGGGCTGCCGACCGCGGACAACACCCATGAGATCGCACGGGCGCACGAGCCGCGGACCCGGGTGGTGTACGTCGACAACAACACCGAGGCGGTGGCGCGCTGGCTCGACCTGCTGCGCGGCACCGACGCCCTCGCCACCACCGCGGTCATCGATGCCGATCTGCGATGTCCCGACGACATTTTCGACCATCCCGAGACCCGGCGCCTGATCGATCCGGATCAGCCACTCGGACTGCTCATCGTCGGCGTCTGGCCGTTCGTGCCCGACAGCGACCGCCCGTACCGGCTGATGGCCCAGCTGCGTGATCGCCTTCCGCGCGGCAGCTGCGTGGCGATGAGCCATGCCGGCCTCGACGACGCGTCCGAGGATGTCAAGCGCGGAATGACCGCAGCGGCGGAGCTATACAAGCAGACCTCGGATCCGTTGACGCTGCGCCGCCGTGACGATTTCGCCGCTTTCTACGACGGCCTCGAACTGCTGAACCCCGGGATCGTGCACGCCCCCGATTGGCGACCCTCTGCACTGGTGGACATGGCGGATCCGGCACGGCCGTGTAATTTCGCGGCCGTCGGCTACAAGCCTTAGCCGGCACGGTCGGCGCGGCGGTCCGCGCATCGGTGCGCCGGCAGCTTTACTCCGTAGAAAGGGCATCCGATGACGCGGCCACCGACCTTCACCGTAGGCGAATTCCGTAAAGCCTCAGCCAGTTCCCCACACCAGAACTGCGTGCGCGTGGCACGCAAACACGGATGGACCGCCGTCTGGGACGACAAACGCGCTCCTGCCGCCACCACCGCCGGCACGGCCGTGATCGGCACCGAGATACTGCTGCTGCGCGACGAACAGTTCGACAGCTACCAGGCCGGTATCCGCGCCGGGCGCACCGAACGATTACCGATCACGCAGTTCCGGCGCCCCGACGGACGCTATGTGCTGCGTGCCGAAACCGACCGTCCCACAGCGGATGTGGAGCTGATCTTCGATCGAGCCGAGCTCGACGCCTTCCATCACGGTGTGCGGACCCACGAATTCGATCTGCACAGATTCACCGCACCGGCACTCGACGACACCGAATGCGATACTCGCGCAACCGGTCTCACCGCTCGAATACCGGCCTAGCGGTTCACACGTTCCGGTGCCCGCCCACGCGGGCACCGTCACCCTCGAAAACCTCTGCGTCGCAAGATATCCGGTTCAGTCCGAGCCGGCGGCGGCGTCGTCCAGGTGCACACGAACCCGGACGCGGCCCTTGTCGTCGCGCGTGGCCACGGCGCGGCCGCGGCGGTCGCCACCGTCCAGGTGCAGCGTGATGGGGCCGCCCTCGCCGGTGAAGTTGCGCCACCAACTCTTGCGATCGGGCATCGCGACACCGATGAGGATCGAATCGCCGGAACGCCGGTAGTTCACCGGTGTGCTGAACGTCTTACCGGACTTGCGCCCGACATAGCTGATCTCGACGAATCCCTTCCGCATCAGCGGGCCGAGAACCGGCGCCTCCGTCAGCGTGAGTACCACCGAATTGAAGCCGCGCACGGCCGATTTCACGTCCACCTGTTGCCTCCTGACTGGCCCGACCGAGAGGTTTCACTCTACCGGCGGCCGGTGACATCGTCAGGCGGGCGACGCCGCTCAGCCCATGCCCGGCTCGGAGCCGATCTCGGCCCCGAGCAGGTGCCCGGCACGCCGCGGGGACCGGCGGTATCCCCGGCACCCCGCAGCACCGCGACCCCCGGCGACGGCGTCCGTCGCGCCGTCGGTGGCCGGAGCGGGTGCCCGCACGGGCGGCTCCTGCGCCGGCTCCGGCAGCGCCACCGCCAATCCGGCGCCGATGCCGAGCGCCGGCCCGGTGACCGCGCCCGGCGCGAAGGCGCCGACGACCGCACCGAGCCATGCGGGCCACGGCGAATTCGTGCGCACCATCGCCCACCAGACTCGGATCCCGTCGGCGGTCGCGTCGCAGAGGCGCAGGTACGGCCCGGCGACGTAACCGGCGGCGAGGATCAGTGCCGCACCGGCGGCGCAGTCGAGCAGATAGTGGTTCGCGGTGCCGATCACCACCAGCGTGATGAGAATCGGATAGCCGACCCCGGCCCACCGGGTGAGCCGAGTCCGGCCGAAGCGGTACAGCATCAGCCCGCACCACAGCGCCCAGCCGACGTGCAAACTCGGCATCGCCGCGAAATCGTTGGTGAGCGAATCCAATCCGCGCGGTGTGCTGGCATCGCCCTGCCACCAGCCCACCGAGGCGTGCAGGGCCATCACATCGATGAAGCCGTGGGAGTCCTCCAGCAGGCGCGGTGGCGCGGTGGGCAAGGCGACGAAACCGATCAGGCCGGCGGCCGTCGCGATGCCCAGTTGGGTGCGAACCGCCCGGTACTGCTCGCGATGCGCCCACCACATCCAGATCAGGATCGCCGGAGTCACGACGTAGTGCAGCGTGGCGTAGGCGAAGTCGGCCGGGATCGCGATCCAGGAATGGCCGGCGAAGATCCGGTTCAGCCACAGTTCCGGGTCCAGCCGCAGCCAGTCCTCGATGCGCAGCAGCGCGTGCGCGTCGCGGCGGGCGTGGTCGAGACCGCTGCCGACCAGCAGCCGAGCCCCGTCGTAGGCGAAATACACCACGACGACCAGCACCATTTCCCGCAACCAGCCCCCGGCTCGCGCCGGAGCCTGCGCGAGCGGACCCGAGATGGTTGTTGCAGCCACGACCCGACCTCCACGACGAGGGCTGACGTACAACGTACGGTACGTCGTACGTGCATACTACAATGGCGTCGAGACCGGATTTCATCCCGACCGGAGACGTTGCCGTGACATCTGAGCCCGCCCGACGAACCCGCACCGGGGGCGGCCGCCGCCGAGTACCACGCCATACGCTCAGCGCCGAGGCGATCGTGGACGCCGCGCTGCGCATGCTCGACGACACCGACTGCGAGGGCATCTCCATGCGTGCCCTCGCCGCCGAACTGGGCGTCGGCACGATGACGCTCTACACCTACTTCCGCAGCAAGGACGAACTGCTGCAGGCCGCGCGCGACCAGGTGCTCGACAGCTTCCATCCCCCGGCCGTCTCCGGCGACTGGGCCGACCGCGTGCGGGCGTGCTGCCAGGCGCTGTACCGGCTGCTCGTGGAACGCCCGGCGGTGCTCCGGGTGCTCGCGGTGAAACCCGACGGCGACGGCGATTTCGCCGATACCGCCACGGCCGCACTGGAATTGGTGCTCTCCCAGTTACGGGCCGCCGGACTGGGCCGGCAGGAAACCGCGCGCGGCTACGTGGTGCTGTTGCAGTACACCTTCGGATCGGCCCTGCGCCACGTGTTCGCTCCGGCGCGGCGCAACGGCGAGAACATCCCCAGCCGCCTGCAGATGCTGGATCCGGTGGCCCATCCGACGATCGCCGATCTGATGCCGGAGCTCGTGATCACGCACGGCGGCGGCGAGGAGCAATACCTGTACGGCCTGGACCTCATCCTCGACGGGTTGCGCAAGTCCGCCGCGGCGGCCCACTAGCCCTTGGTCATCGATCCCGGATTTGTAGGATTGCCGGAAGGTAGCAGGAGCCGCTTCGGCAACTGGGAGGCCCGATGATCGACCGGAACCGGACGGCGACACCGGTGCGCGGCCGCTGGGGAATGCTGGCGGTGCTGTGCGCGAGCCTGCTCCTCGTCGCGATGGACGCCACCGTGCTCAACGTCGCGCTGCCCTCGCTGATCGAGGATCTGCAGCCGGGCGCGGTCGCCCAGTTGTGGATCGTCGACATCTACGGTCTGGTCCTGGGTGGCCTGCTCATCACCTTCGGCGCGATCGGCGACCGGATCGGCCGCAAGCGGCTGTTCCTGACCGGATTCGCGCTGTTCGGCGTCGCTTCGGTGGTAGCGGCCACCGCTCAGGTCACCGGTCAGCTCATCGGCGGACGCGTGCTCCTGGCGGTGGGTGGCGCGATGGTGATGCCCTCGACGCTCTCGCTGATCCGCAACATCTTCGACGATCCGCACGAACGAACCCGGGCCATCGCGATCTGGGCTGCCATCGCCGGGGTCGGCGCCGCGGTGGGTCCGATCGTGGGTGGCGTCCTGGTCGAACATTTCGGCTGGGCCGCGGCGTTCTGGATCAATGTGCCGGTGGTGGTGCTCACGCTGGCGGCCGGCGTCGGTTTGCTGCCCGAATACCGGGCGCCGTCGACCAGCCCGTTCGACTGGCCGAGTGTCCCGCTGTCGGTGCTCGGCATCGTCGGATTCGTCTGGGGCGTCAAACATCTCGCGCGCGGTGAGGACATCGTGGTGAACGTGTGCGTCCTGCTGGCCGGGCTCGCCATGCTGTTCTGGTTCGCGCGACGGCAGCTGCGGCTGACCGATCCGCTGCTCGACATCCGGTTGTT
>NZ_BAFQ01000251.1 GCF_000308375.1 Nocardia aobensis NBRC 100429
GGGGCAGGCGACGGTGGAGAGCGATCCGGCCGTGCGCGTGCTGTTCCTCTGGGGTCGACGACCGGCCGACCCGACGCGCTGGCACAGTACCGCCGGCCCCGAGGAACTGGGCAGGCTCCGCGCGCTGCTCGGCGGATATTGAGACCGCGCCCACCCGGCCGGGATTGGGGGCCGTGTGGGCGGGTAGTCCGCGGAGATGGGTGCCGCAACCGATGTCGCCGTGGTCGGAGCCGGAATCGTCGGCCTGGCCACCGCGCACGCACTGCGCCGGGCCGGGCTGTCGGTCACCGTGTACGAGTCGGGCCTGCCCGGCGGCGGCCAGTCGGCCGGGCCGGCCCGCATCTTCCGCCATGCGCACACCGATCCGCGGCTGGTCGAGATGGCGGTGGCCGCGCGGCGCGTCTGGCGCGATTGGGAAGGCGAATTCGGCACCGAACTGATCTCGCGCGACGGGGCGGTCGCGCTCGGAGACGGCGTGGCGGACAAGCTGGAGATTCTGCGGCGAACGCCCGGAATCGACGCCCGCGGTATCGACGCCGAGGAGCTGGCGACCCGGCTGCCGCTGCTGGCCGGCTACGACGGACCGGCCATGCTGGACGCGACCGGCGGCTCCATCCGTACCGTCGCCGCGATCGACGCGCTCACCGAACGATTGCGCGATTCGCTCGTCACCGACCACGTCCTCACCCTGCGGCACACCGCGACCGGAACCGTCGAAATACGCACCGGCACAACCTGTTCGGACTTCGGCCGCGTTGTCGTGTGCGCGGGCCGCGGCACCGCGCCGCTGGCCGGCACCCTCGGCCTCGCCCTGCCGGTGCAGGTGTCCGCACACGTCCGGGTGACCTTCCGCCCGCGATCGGCGCCGCCCGCCACACTGGCCACCCTGCAGGACAGCAGCGGCGAATTCGGCGAAACCGGCATCTATGCCGCCGCGTTCCCCGGCAATACTCACTACGCGCTCGGACTCAGCGATTCCGTGCCCAGCAACGACGGCGGCTCGGTCGATCCCACGGCCCTGGCCGGGCTGGCCGAACGCGCCGCGAGCTACGTCGACCGCGCACTACCCGGACTCGCGCCCGAACCGAAGGGCTATGTGCACTGCTGGGTGACCCGGCTGCCGTGGGGTGAGGACGCGCTGGCCGCCTGGCAGGACGGCGGCGCCACCTTCCTCGCCGGGCACAATCTGTTCAAACTGGCCCCGGTCCTGGGCGCCACGCTCGCCGACAGCATCACCACCGGACAACCCGCCGCCACCCTGGACCCGTCGCGGCGGCTCGGCGATCCCGCCGCCGCCCGGTAGGACGCCGCCCGGCACTACCGTCGAAAGTACTTAAGCGCGACAGATTCCCCGTCGCCCGGAACTCCATAACTTTGTGGTCGGAACGTCACCACCACGAAGGAGAATCCCGTGAGCGACATCAACGACCTGGTCGAACGCTACCTCGCCGTCTGGAACGAGACCGATCCCGCCGCCCGCGCCGCGCAGATCGCCGACCTGCTCACCGACGACGCCGAATACACCGACCCGCTGGTGTCGGTGCGCGGCCACGCCGGACTCGACGCGGCCGTCGCCGCGGTCCAGCAGCAGTTCGCCGGACTGGAATTCACGCTCGGCGGCCCGATCGACAGCCACCACGGCATCGCCCGCTTCACCTGGCATCTGGGCCGGCCGGGCGAGGAGCCGCTGGTGATCGGCTTCGACGTCGCCGCACTCGGCGACGACGGCCGCATCCGCCAGATCCTCGGCTTCCTCGACAAGGTGCCCACCGGCGCCTGATCCTCCTCCCGGCACCCGACACTCACCCCCGCAAAGGACAAGGTCATGTACTTCACCACCACCGACGGAACCACCCTCGCCTACGAGGATTACGGCACGGGCGAACCGATCGTCTTCGTCGCCGGCGCCATGCTCAACACCGAGATGTGGGAGTACCAGATTCCGTACTTCACCGAGCGCGGCTACCGCTGCATCGCCCTGGACCGCCGCGGCCACGGCCGCTCGGACCGCCCGTCCACCGGCTACGACATCGACACCACCGCCGACGATCTCGGCGCCCTGCTCGATCATCTCGACCTGCGCGGCGCCACCCTCGTCGGCCACTCCACCGGCGGCGCGGAGATCGCCCGGTATCTGGCCCGCCACGGTGAAAGCCGTGTCGCCCGAGTGGTTTTCCTCGCGGCGATCCTGCCCTTCATGAAGGCCACCGACGACAACCCCGGCGGCATCCCGGAAGCCATGCTCGACGCGCTGGTGGCCAGCATCCGCACCGACCGCGGCCGGTGGCTGGCCCGCCAGTCGCAGATCTACTTCAACAGCCACCTGAATCCGGACGTCTCCCCCGAACACATCGACATCACCTACCGTCAGTGCCTGTCGACCGCGCCGTGGGCGACGCTGCAGATGCAGCAGGCGGTCTTCCACTGCGACAACCGGGAAGCGTTGCGCGGCATCACGGTTCCCGCGCTCATCGTGCACGGCGCCCTGGACTTCTCCGCGCCCGCCGAGGTCACCGGCCGGCGCACCGCCGAGCTGATGCCGGAGGCCGTCTACAAGGAGTACCCGACCGCCGGTCACGGTCTGTACACCTCGCACGCCGCCGAGTTCAACGACGATCTCCTGGAATTCGTCAAGGGCTGAGCGAACCCCTTGTCCCGCAGCACGATCCCCGAGGAACACCCATGTCCACACCCACCCTGCTCGTCGGTGGCCCCCGCCCGGCGAGCGCACCGCCCGCACGGGCCACCCTGCTCGTCCTGCTGGCCGGAATCTTCATGGCCACACTGGACTTCTTCATCGTCAACGTCGCCATCCCCGACACCCAGGCCGATCTGCACGCGAGCAGCGCCACCATGCAGTGGGTGGTCGCCGGATACGGCCTCGCGGTCGCGGCCGGGCTGATCACCGGCGGGCGGCTCGGCGACCTGTACGGCCGCCGCCGGCTCTACGGCCTCGGCATGGCGGTGTTCACCCTCGCCTCCCTGGCCTGCGCGCTGGCCGGTGACGCCGCCGAACTGGTCGTCGCCCGGATCGCCCAGGGGGCCGCGATGGCGCTGCTGATGCCGCAGGTCCTGGGCATCATCAGCGTGGTGTTCACCGGCACGCGCCGGGTGCGCGCCTTCGCCGCCTACGGGCTGGCCATGGGCCTGGCCGCGGTCTTCGGCCAGCTCATCGGCGGGCTGTTGATCCAGGCGGATCTGTTCGGTCTGGGCTGGCGCACCATCTTCTGGATCAACGTGCCGGTGGGTGCGCTCACCCTCGCCGTGCTGACACGGCTGGTCCCCGAATCACGCGGAGACGGCGGCACCCGCCTGGACCGGCTCGGCGTCGGCCTCATCACGACCGCGCTGGCGGCGGTGGTGTTGCCGTTGATCCAGGGCCGAGAGCAGGGCTGGCCACTGTGGACCTGGCTCTCACTGGCCACCGCCGCCGTGCTGATCGCCGTCTTCGTCACCGCCGCGCGGCGATCGGCGGCCCGCGGCGGGGAGCCGCTGGTGAATCCCGCGCTGTTCGCCGAACGCTCGTTCGCGGTCGGTTCCACGATCGCGCTGAGCTACCAGATGACCTTGGGATCGTTCTTCCTGTTCCTGGCGCTGTATCTGCAACAGGGGCGCGGCCTGTCGGCCCTGGGGTCCGGCCTGCTGTTCCTCGCCCTGGGCGGGGCCTACCTGCTCACCTCGATGCTGTCGGAGCGGGCAGCCGCCCGGCTCGGCCGGCAGGTCGTCGCGGCCGGCGCGGTGCTCCAGGCCGCCGGATATCTGCTGCTCGCGATCACCGCGCACGAGCTCGGCGGCAACGGCTCGGTGCTCGACCTGCTGCCGGGGATGATCGTCGCGGGAGCGGGGATGGGTCTGGCCCTGGTGCCGATGCCGGGCATCGTGCTGGCGGGAGTGGCACCGCAGCACGCCGCCGCCGCAGGGGGCGTGCTGGCCACCGCGCAGCAGGTCGGCGGCGCGGTCGGAATCGCGGTGGTCGGCATCGTCTTCTACGACCGGCTCGCCGCGCCGGGCGGATTCGCGTCGGCCTTCGTCGCGAGCCTGGTGCCGATGGCGCTGCTGTGCCTGCTCACCGCCGCACTGGTGCAATTACTCCCCGCCACACGCATCCGGAAGTAGAGATCGGAGTCCCGGTGGTCACCACCGGGGCTCCGGCATGTCCGCGGGTGTCAATGCAGTTGATCCGCAATGGTTTTCAGTTCGCCGCGCGAGGTCACTCCGAGTTTCGGATACGCCTTGTAGAGGTGGTAGCCGACGGTGCGATGGCTGAGGAACAGCTGGGCGGCGATATCGCGATTGGACAGGCCCTGGGCAGCGAGGCGAGCGATCTGCAACTCCTGCGGGGTGAGTCCGGCAACCGCCGCGCGCGACCGCGAATCCGATTGCCCGCCAGGCCCGCTCGGCGCGGCGCCGGTCGCGACGAGTTCACTGCGGGCGCGTTCGGCCCAGGGGCGCATGCCGATCCGGTCGAACATGTCCAGCGCCTCGGTCAGCACCGTTCGCGCCTCGCTCTTGCGGCGGGCCCGGCGCAGCCACTCGCCGTAGAGTTGTGCGGTGCGGGCGTATTCCACCGGACGTGCCTCACGGTCGTGCAGCTTCAGCGCCCGCGTGTAGTGCGCCTCGGCGCTGTCGTCGTCGGACAGCAGTGCGCGACAACGCAATACGAGCGCTTCGGCCCACGGCTGCCGCACCGCGGTGGCCCAGTCGGCGAGCCGATCGGCGTGGGGTTCGGCCCGATCGGCGGCGCCGACCCGCACCGCCGCCTCGACCAGATCGGGGATCGAGCGCATCGCGCACAAATGATGGCGCAGCGGATCCCGGGTCAGCCGCTCGAAAAGCGACAGCGCCGATTCGGCCCGGCCCGAACCCAGTTCGAGCAACCCCAGCGACCAATGCGCCCACGCCGCACCGGGAGAGACGGATCCGGGCGTGCTGTCGGCGAGTCCGGCCTCGGCGTAGTGGCGGCATCGGTCCGCGTCGCCCTCGGCGGCGTGGATATGCGCGAGAACGCTGCTGAGCTGGCTGACCCATTGGCGCTGGCCCAGATCTGCGGCCAGGGTCAGTGCCTCGGCCGCGGTGGTTCGCGCGTCGCGCAGACGACCGGTGAAGATCTCGACCTCGGCGGCGAAGAACAAGGTCGTGGGCAGCCGGCCGGCGGCACCGGCGTCGCGATACTCCCGGCTCAGCGCCTCGGCGGGCCCGTAGACGTCGGCGTCCTGGCCGCCGGCCATCGCCACGCCACACAGCATCAGCCGCACCTGATCCGGCACCTGGCCCCGTCGCGCGGACTCTTCCACTGTCAGTGTCAATTCCGGTGGTGCGCCCCCGGTGTCGCGGCGATCCAGGACGCTCGCCATATAGGTCACGACCGGGTGCAGCGGATCGGCGCCGGCCAGTGGCACCGCGGTCAATTGCGCCACGCAGTCGCGGACATGCTGTTCGCCCAGATACCAGCCGGTGTGCAGGGCCTGGATCAGCATCGTCGCCGCCAGCGCGGGATCGCGGTCGGCGACCTGTGCGGCGCCGGCGCGCAGCAGCGCGTCCGCCTCGGCGAAACGGCCCTGCCAGAAGTGGGCGAGCCCTTCGACGTGCGCGACCCGAGCCCGCAAGTCCGCTGTCGCACCGGCTCTTCCGGCCACCCGGCGCGCGAGCCCCGCGGCCCGTTCCAGATCACCCGCGTTCAACGCGGAC
>NZ_BAFQ01000250.1 GCF_000308375.1 Nocardia aobensis NBRC 100429
GCCGCAGTCGCACACCGGCGGCAGCCCGGTCGTCGGGCCGGCACGTCCGCAGCTGCCGCAGGCGCTGAATCCGTTCCGCAGCCAGATCGGCATGCTGATGGGCGGCACCGACACCGATCCGCACCTGGTGGAGATGTTGCGGGCGACGCATACGACGTGGTCGGCGGCCATCGACCGCTCGGGACCGGCGGCCGGGCTCGAACTGGCCAGCCGCACACCGGTGATCGCCATCGGTGGATTCACCTCCGAGGATCCGGTCCCCACCGTGGCGGGATTCCAGGACCTGGTCCGCGACCACCGGATCACCTACTATCTGGCGCCCGAGATGAAGCTGCCGGACTCGTGGCGAACCCGCGACCGGCACCGAACCCCCGGCGCCACGCCCACCCCGGCGACCGCGCACAACCCGTCGGCCGCACACGCGGAGCCGGATATGTGGCATCCGGTCGGCAACACCGATATCTATGCCTGGGTGGCCGCGCATTACACGCCGCAACACCTCGGCGGCCTCGAGGTTTTCGACCTCACCGCACCACCGCACTGATCACGATATGAGGGGCTGATCGCCCGCTCGACACGCCCTTGCACACACCGGAATTCAGCAATCTCACAGCTACGATTGCTGGATGCGAGAGCCGAACCGCCGCCAGGTGCTGGCCACCGGCCTGGCAACAGCAGCCGCACTGCTGCTGCCGGGCCGCGCGGGCGCCGACCCCGTCCGCCGGGCGGCGTCGGCCCTCGCTCCCCTGGGCCCCGACTTCGTGTGGGGGGTGGCCACATCCGGGTTCCAGACCGAAGGCCATGCCCCCGACAGCAACTGGACCCGCTACATCGCGACCGGCGCGGCCGAACCGTATCGGGATTCGGTGCGCTTCCTCGACACCTACGCCGACGACATCGAGCGCGCCGCGCAGCTGGGCGCGAAGAGCTTCCGGATGAGTATCGAATGGGCCCGGGTGCAGCCGCATCCCGACGAATGGGACGACCAGGCGTTCGCCGGCTACGACCGGATCGTCGACGCCGTCTACGCCGCGGGCATGACCCCGATGCTGACCCTGGATCACTGGGTGTATCCGGGCTGGGCGGCCGACCGCGGTGGCTGGCGCAACCAGGGCATGGTCGACGACTGGCTGGCGAATGCGCGGAAAGTGGTGCAGCGCTATGGTTCTCGCGATCCGATCTGGGTCACGATCAACGAACCGGCCGCCTATCTCGGCACCGAGATCCGCATCGGCGCCCTCTCCCACGAGGAGTGGCCGGCGGCGATGGACCGGCTCGCGCAGGCCCACAACCGGATCTACGACGACATTCACGTCACCTATCCGAAGGCGATGGTCACCAGCAACATCGGCTATGTGCCCGGCGCCGACACCGAGGTGAATCAGCCGTATATCGACCAGGTTCGCGACAAACTCGACTTCGTCGGCGTCGACTACTATTTCGGCCCCACCCCGGTCGCGGACGGTTCGCCGTCGACCTCGGCCGGTGCGCCCGCGATGTGGGAGTTGCCGCTGCAGACCGAGGGCGTCTACTACGCACTGCGCCGCTATGCCCGCCAGTTCCCCGGCAAACCGCTGTATGTGGTGGAGAACGGGATGCCGACCGAGGACGGCAAACCCCGCCCGGACGGCTACACCCGCGCCGATCAACTGCGCGACACCGTGTACTGGATCCAGCGCGCCAAGGCCGACGGTATCGATGTGCGTGGCTACAACTACTGGAGCCTCACCGACAACTACGAATGGGGCAGCTACACCCCGCGTTTCGGCCTCTACACCGTCGATGTCACCTCGGATCCGGATCTGGTGCGCCGGCCCACCGACGCGGTCGAGGCGTTCGCGGTGCTCGTCCGCGCGGGCGGGGTGTCCGCCGATTACCGGCCCACCCGCGCCCCCGTCGGGTGTTCTCAGGTCGATCCGCCGGCCAGTTGCGACGAGCCGGTGATGCTGCCCGGCGCGGATCCGGCCGCCACGCCGTCACCGTGATCGCCTGCCGCCGGGTCCGGCAGTCGGTAAGGGGACGGTCGAACCCGGCGGTTGCCACATCAGGCGGGAAGTTGCAGTCCGGCCGCGAGAACCGGCCACGACTGGATCAGCGCGTCGTGCCAGTAGCCCCAGGAATGGGTTCCGGTCGGCGTGAAATCGTAGGTCGCCGGAATGCCGAGACCGTCGAGCTTGGCCTGCAGGTTGTGGCTGCAGTAGTTGACCGCGGCTTCGATCACACCGCCGATGACCAGCTGATTGGCCAGTCCACCCGGTCCGGGCAGCGTGTAGGGCCCGTTGAGGGTGTCCCACTGTCCGGGCAGCCCGGATCCGCTGGAGATGAACAGGTTCAGCCCGCGCAGCTGATCGGCGTGCACGTAGGGATCGTTGGCCGCCCACATCGGATCGTTCTGCGGCCCGTACATGTTCACGGTGTTGCCGCCGCCCCACACGTTGACCGCGAGATTGACCGCGGTGTAGCCGACAGGGTCGCTGATCTGGGCGCACCCGCTGTAGGCGGCCACCGACTTGTACAACCCGGGTTTGGCGATCGGCAGCTGCAGCACCGAGGTGCCGGAGGTGGACAGCCCGGCGATGGCGTTGAGGCCGTTGGTGCCCAGGGCGCCGTCGATGATGGGCGGCAGTTCCTCGGTGAAGAACGTCTTCCACTTGTTGACGCCCAGCTTCGGATCCGGCGCGCGCCAGTCGGTGTAGTAGCTCCAGGCGCCGCCGACGGGCTGGACGACGTTGACGTCCTTGTCGGCGAGGAACTTCAGCGCGTCGGGCGCCTTGTTGTCCCAGGTGGCGCTGTCCTCGCCACCGCCGGCGCCATTGAGCAGGTACAGCACGGGACGCGGTGTGGAGGCGTCGGCGGGTCGCTGCACGTTGATCGTGATCGGTTTGTCCATGGCCGCGGAGTACACCTGCAGGGTGACATTGCGGCCGTCGACGACGGAGAAGCCGACGATCTTCGATCCGTCGGCGGACACCGGATGTGCCAGCGGCGCACCGGAATCGACGACCGGATCGCCCGCGGCGGCGGCCGGTCCGGCCGCCATGCTCGCCGATACCGCGGCCAGAACTGCCGCGGCCGCCACCGTCGCGACCCGGGTGCGCCGCCGCACCCGGTATCGCCCCGCAAATCTGCCCGCCCGATTACTGCTCGCCACGTGCACCTCCGAATCCCGTTCGGTCTTGCGCGGTTGCCTGCCTGGGCAGACTAATTCAGCGGCAACCGTTTGGCGATCGGTCCGGCGGGCGCGTCGAGCAGGTCGTCACATTCGCCGCATCACCGACACGACCTTGCCGAGCACGACCGCGCGGTCACCGTCGATGACGTCGTAGGCCGGATTGCGGGGTTCGAGGTAGACGTGACCGTTGCGCCGGCGATACACCTTCACCGTGGCCTCGTCGTCGATCATGGCGGCCACGATGTCACCGGAGTGGGCCTCGTGTTGCTGCCGCACCACCACGATATCGCCGTCGCAGATCGCGGCGTCGATCATCGAATCACCGCGCACCCGCAGCCCGAACACAGTTCCGCGCCCGACCAGTTGCCGCGACAGGGTGAGCTGGTCGTCGGTGTTTTCCTCGGCGAGGATCGGGGTACCGGCGGCGATATCGCCGACCACCGGCACGGTCACCGAACCCTGTTCGCCGCCACGGCTTTCCGCGGGTGCGAGGAACAGGCGCACATCGATGGGCCGGGAGACACTCGCGCTGCGGCGCAGGAATCCCTTGTCCTCGAGGTCTTTCAGGTGTTTCGACACCGACGAGCCCGATTTCAGTCCGACGGCGGCCGCGATCTCCCGCGACGAGGGCGCATACCCGTTGCGCTGCACCGCATCTCGGATCACGCCGAGGATGCGCCGCTGCCGCTCGGGCAGCCGGGAGGTGTCGAGGTGGTCGTACGCGTCGTCGTATCCGGTCACCGGAGAATCGTAGACGGCCGCCGCGGCGGCGCCTCAGTTCACGCAGGGTATGTCGGATCCGATGCTGGTGGTGACCGGCTTACCGGAGTCGGGACGGTCGTCGGTGGTTGCCGTGGCCGACACCGAGCCGCCGCCGCTGGTGGTCGTGGTGAGCCCGGTCGTGGGGTCGGTGGTGGTCACCGTCGACGCGGAGGAGGAGGTGAGGCTGTCGGGCATGCTGAAATCGCTGCCGATGACGATCTTCACCGTCCCCGGATCGAGGGATTTCGACGCGGCCGTGGGCAGCCCGCCCAGCATGTCGGCGGCCTGGGTGGCGTCGGTGTCGGCGCCGGAGCCGAAGTACACGACCGAACTGGATCCGTCGCTGTAGGTGGCGTTGCCGACGTTGCCCTTGCGGAAGCCCTTGTCCACCAGCGCCGTGGACACCTTGGCCGCCATCCCGCTGGCTCCGCCGGCGTTGACGACGTCGATGGTGCTGGTGGGGGTGGTGGTCGGAGCGCTGGACTGTGGTTCGGCCACCCCGAAGGCGGTGCGCACGGTCTTCTTGATCGCGGCCGGGTCGACGATGTTGACATCCTGGCCGTCGACGGTGTCGTAGGCCTTCACCGGCAGGGTCTGGAATTCGATCGGAATGGATCCGGCGCGGCCGAGGGTCTGGGCGAAGTCGAGCAGGTTCCAGCCCTGGGAGAGCACGATGTCGTTCTGCGCCGCGGTGATCAGGTCCTGCAGTTTGCCGATATTGGTCAGCGTTCCCGAATCCTTGAGCTGTTTGGCGACCGAGGTCAGGAATGCCTGCTGGCGGTGGGTACGGTCCAGGTCGCCGTTGTCGAGGCCGTGGCGCTGGCGCACGAACGACAGCGCGTTGGCGGCGTCGAGATGCTGGCGGCCCGCGGGGAACACCGCACCGGAGTAGTACTCGTCGTCGACGGCGTGGTTGAGACACACGTCGACGCCGCCGAGGATGTTGGCCAGATCGTAGAAGCCGACCAGCGAGATCTCGGCGAATCGATTGATCGGCACCCCGGTGAGCTGTTTGACCGTCTGCACGATCGATTCACGCCCGGCCTCGCGGCCCTGGCGTTCGAGTTCGACCTTGTCCTTGACGCCCTGGTTCTCCAGTTTCTGTTCCACCGAGGCCTTCTTCAGCCCGTAGGCCTCCTTGATCTTGGCGTGGTCGTAGCCGGGGATCCCGGAGACCGAGACATAGTCGTCGCGCGGGATGGAGAAGGCGGTGACCTTCTTCAGATCCTTCGGAATGTGAACCAGGATCAGCGAATTGGCGTTGTAGCCGCCTTCGCTGCCGTCACCGGCGTGCAACTGGTCGAGGATGTTCTTGGGCAGGTCGTTGCCGTTCTGGTCCTTGCGGGTGTCCAGGCCGATCAGCAGGATGTTCAGGTCGCCGTCGAGTGCGGCCGCATCGGCCTCGCTGATCGCGTTGGACCGGGTGAAACCCTGATCGACGCTGCGCTCGGTGTAATAGGCCAGGCCGGTGCCGCTGACCACGACCACGGCCGTCACCGCGGCCAGCAGGCGACCACCGACCCGCACGGCCCTACCGCCGCGATTCGGGCGCGGCGGCGGTGCGGTGCGGGCGCGGCGGGTCCGCCGGTTCGGCGGTGGCGCGGCGCC
>NZ_BAFQ01000249.1 GCF_000308375.1 Nocardia aobensis NBRC 100429
GCACCAGCGCCATCGCGGTGGGAAACGCCGCCGAGGTGCCGATCCCGATGAGCGCCCGCGACACCACCAGGAATCCGAAAGCCGGTGCGGCGGCGCCGATCACACCGGCGGCGATCAGAATGATCAGTCCGCTGGTGAATACGCGCCGCGGCCCGAACAGGGTGGCGAGTTTGCCCATGGTGGGCTGGGCGACGGCGCTGCACAGATACAGCACCGAGATGAGCACGGCGGTGGTGCCGGGGCCCCGGTGGAAGTCGACGCCGATGCCCACGAGAGCGGTGGCGATGGTGGAGGTGTTGATCGGGTTGAGGGTCGAGCCCAGCAGCAGCGGCCCCACGAAGCGGGCGGTGAACGGGTCGCTGCGGACGGGCGCGGTATCGGCGGGGGCGGCTGTCACGAGCGGGCCGCCAATGTCTGTAGCACGTCGTCGGTGGTGCCGGTTTCGGCGATGCGGCCGAAGATGTGGGTGATGCTGTGGTCGTGGCGTCCGCCGTCGGGATCGGTCATCGCGTCGACGGGCAGTGTGACGTGGAACCCCTGTTCGTGGGCGTCGCGGGCGGTCGATTCGACACCGGCGCCGGTGGCGATGCCCACGACCACCACCTGGGTGACTCCGTCGGCGCGCAACCGGTCGGCCAGCCCGGTACCGGCGAAGGCGCTGCGGGCGTGCTTGGTCACCTGGATATCGCCCGGATGCGGCCGCATCTGCGGGATGAGGGCCGTCCAGTCCGGCGGCAGATCGGTCATGGTGGTGGCGCCGGCGTCGGTGCGCCCCGGCGGGGTACCGGCGACGTTGACCAGCACAACCGGCAGGTCACGGTCACGGAAGGCCTGGGCGAGCGTGGCCGCCCGCGCGATCACCGGTTCCACCGGATGTGCCAGCGGCCGCCCGACGATGCCCTGCTGCAAATCGATCACGATGAGAGCGGTGGCCGGGTCCACGGTGGTGACGGGCATGACGAATTCCTTTGCTGGCGGGCGAGTTCGGAGCACCGGGTGCGGCGCGCGCGAGGACGCGCGGGCCCGGTGGCCGGGTCGCGGATTTCGGTTGTGGGCGCTCGATCAGCCGGCGCGGCCGATGCGGTCGAGCAGCTCGATCGCATCGGCGAGTTGCCGGATTTCGGCGTCGGTGAATTCGGCCTCGATGACGCGGGTGAGCCAGTCCTCTTTCGCGCGGCGGCCGGTGCGGAATTCGTCGCGGGCGGCATCGGTCAGGTCCAGGACGGTTTTGCGGCCGTCGGCCGGATCGGGTGTGCCCGCGATGAGACCCGCATCTTCCAGCGCGCGAACGATTTTCGCCATCGATTGCGGGCGCATTCCCGCCGCATGAGCCAGCTGGGTGGCCGTGGCGGGCCCGCCCTGTTCGAGGCGGATGAGGACCGAGCTCTGGGATTTGGTGAGGTCGCTGCCCTCGGCCTGAGCACGCAGCTGCCGCAGCAGCCGGCTGACGGCGACACGCAGATCGCTCGCCACCGCGGCGGCTGTGGGCGCAGGCTTTCCGGACATGACTCCACCGTACCATTTACTAAGCTAACTGTGTAGTTGGCTGTACAACTTTGCCGGGGCCTCGCCTGGGCCGGTCGTGATTACTTGACGGCCGGTAAGTGATGTGGCTAGCCTGACCGAAAAGCCCCCTACCGGGTCGTTCATCCGATCCGGCCGGCGTGGGAAGTGGGTGGGGAATGCAGACCGTCAGCGTGTTGTGGCCGGTACCGGCCGAGCGCGTGGCCTCCGTCGAGATCGGCGAGGACGCGCTGACCGATCTGGAGATCGCACCGCTGATCGCCGCCATCGTCGGCGAGACCGATGACCACGATCTCACCGCCCTGCTGCGCCGCCCGGTCCGTGATCCCGACACCGTCCGATTCCGCCAGGAAGTGTTCACCGACCTCGACGACGGCGAAACCCACTCCGCCGCAGAGGAATTTGTGATCGCCATGTGGCGGGTGCGGCACCGGCTGCGCGTCGCGGGCGAGCTGTATCACCCCCATCAGCGCCACCGCCTGCACCTCGACGCCGCCGCCGACTACCTGACGGCGGTGACCGCGCTGCACACCGCGACCGCACGACTGCCACTGCGATCGCGGGCACTGCTGCGGTGGCGCACCTACCTCGACACCTATTGCGCGAGTACGGATCTGCGCGCCCTGGCCGACGACATCGACACCGTGCAGGCCGCGCTGGCCCAGGTGCGATACCGGCTGCGGATCGTCGACCGCACCCTCGAGGTGAGCCCCGCCCGTCCCGCCCCCGACTACACCGCCGCCGTGACACAGCTGCTCGCCCGCTTCGGCGCACCCCACCGCCACGACCCGCGCCCGCGACCGCAGTGGCCGGATATGAACCAGACCGAGGAACAGATCCTCGACCGGGTCGCGGCCCGGTATCCGGCGCCGTTCGCGCGACTGGCCGAATTCGTCACCCGTCATCGCGATGTCATCGCCCCCGAGGTGGCCGACTTCGACCGAGGCATGCAGTTCTATCTGCGCTACCGCCGCTTCGCCCACCGCGCCGCCGGAACCGGGCGCAGTGTGTGCCTGCCCGAGATCGCCGCACCGGGCGAACCGATCCACGCCGATCGCGCCTACGACCTCGCCCTCACTGTGCGCTCTCCGAACTCTGTGGTGTGCAACGATTTCCGGCTCGAGGGCGGGGAACGGCTGGCGGTGGTGACCGGCCCCAATCAGGGCGGCAAAACGACTTTCGCGCGCACGATCGGGCAACTGGTGTACTTCGCCGCACTCGGCGGCCCGGTGCCCGCGCACACGGCGCGGCTGCCGTTGCCCGATCGCATCCACACCCACTTCGAACGCGCCGAACACGCCGGCGACCCGGACGGAAGGCTGCTGGCGGAGCTGCGGTCGATGCGCGAGATTCTGCGCACCGCGAGCGCGGACACCCTGATCGTGCTCAACGAGAGTTTCGCCACGACCACCACCCACGACGGTGTGCGCATCGCCGGCGAGGTGCTGGCCCACATCGTGCGGCGCGGCGCGTGGGGGGTGTGGGTGAGCTTCTTCGACGACTTCGCCGAGGCTGGACCGGAGGTGGTGTCGATGGTGGCACTGACCGACCCGGACGACCGCGCGCACCGCAGCTACCGGATCGTGCGCCGCCCCGCCGACGGCCACGCCTACGCCACCGAACTCGCCGACCGCTTCGGACTCGGCTACGACGCGGTGGCCGCGAGGCTGGCGCGATGAGGGTCCGGCTGCTCTACCCCGGCGACACCACACCCGCACCCACCGCGCTCGGCGACACCGCCGTCGAGGATCTGGGCCTGTCCGCGCTGTTCGACACGATTGCCGACAGCGACCCGGCGGCCGCCGACGCGGTCCGGGCCGTGATCGCCACCGCCCCGGCCGATCCGGCGGTGATCTCCCACCGCCACGACGTGCTCACCGACTGCTGCGCGAATCCGCACCTCGTGCGCGCCGTCCACGACATCGCCACCACCGCGACCGCGGTGCGGCGCTGGACATCGGCCGCCGGGCGGCGAGCCAACGGCACACTGGTGCTCGCGCTGCCACCGTTCACCGAACAACTCGAACTGCTGCGCCGACTGCGCACTCTGCTCGAACGCGACGGCGACCGCGTCACCGCCGCGGGCTGGACCGACCTGATCGCGACCACGAAACAGTTCGACGACACCTACCTGCAAGCGGTGCGCGACGAGCTGAGCGTGCTGCGCTTCGACCACGGAGTCGAGTTCGAAGCAGGCCTGGGCGCCGGCAACAAGATCACCGATGTCGTGGTCCACCGGCCACCGCCGCCGCGCCGCACACGATTCGGATCATCGCGCGGCGCCGGCGTTTTCGACGCGATCGCCGACGGTGACCTCACCTCCGATCCGGTGATGCAGTTGAAGGATCACGCGCTGGCCGAACTCGCGGACGTGGTAGCCGCAGCCGCCGACGAGTTGCACGGCTTCTTCCTGCGCTTACGCGACGAAACCGCCTTCTACCTCGGCTGCCTGATCCTGCGAGACCACCTCGACCGCACCGCGATCCCCTACTGCCTGCCACACCCCCACCCACCCGGCACCCCGCGACTGCGCTGCCGCGGGCTGCGCGACATCACCCTGGCCCTGGGCGCTTCCCCCGCGACCGTCACGGGTAGCGACCTCGCCGCCGACGGACGATCGCTGCTGATCGTCACCGGCGCCAACAACGGCGGCAAATCCACGTTCCTGCGCAGCCTCGGCGCCGCGCAACTGATGATGCAGGCCGGAATGTTCGTCCTCGCCGAGGAATTCGCCGCCGACGTCCGCGACGGGGTGTTCACCCACTTCGCCGCCGACGAGGACCACACCCTGTCCTACGGCAAACTCGCCGACGAACTGGTCCGGATGAACGCCGTGGTCGACCGGATCGGGCCGCACGGCATGCTGCTGTGCAACGAGGCGTTCGCCTCCACCGGCGAACGCGACGCCGGCCGTATCGCCGGACCGCTGCTGCGCGCGCTCACCGAGGCCGCAGTGAAGGTCGTGTTCGTCACCCACCTCCACGACTACGCCCGCACCCGCCACGCCGACGCGCACCCGGGTGATCTGTTCCTGCGCGCCGAACGCCGCCCCGACGGCACCCGCACCCACCGCATCGTGCCCGGCCCGCCCGAGCCCGGCGGGTACGGCTACGACCTGTGGGCCGCCACCGACCTCGACGCCCTCGGACACTGAGGGGACCGCCCGCTGACGGGCACTGCCCGCGTCTCAGGCCGAGGGACGCAGACTGCTCAGCACCCGGATCGCATCCGAGAGCGGGATCATGCGGCCGGGTTGTTCGGCGAGCAACCCCATCTCGATGTATTGGCGAATCAGCATCGACGGGGTGATGCAGTGTTCGGCGGCCGCCTCCCGGATCCGGTCGCGCAGATCCTTCGGCAGTTTCAGGGAGGTGGTGACCATGCCGCGTTCGATCTCCTCGCCGGTCGGCGGCAGCGCGGGTGCGGCGGCGGTGTCGTCGAACACCAGGGCGTCCACGACCGCCTGCGGGTCGGCGCCGGGCTTCGGTTCGAAGATGTGCTTGTCGGTCATCGGTTCGCCTCCCATGCGGTGTATTCCTCGAGCTGCTGCGGGCGCATCTGCGCGGCCATCACGATCTCCCAGGTGCCGGCCGACTCCGGCGACGGCCGCATCCGCAGCATCACCACCAGCGGACGGCCCGCATCGGTGCGGCCCCATACGGTGGTGACGGGCAGCCCTTCCGGGGTGCGGGCCGGGCGCGGCCAGCGCCGCGACGAATACAGCACCTCCATCACCTCCCAGGGCGCCACCTCGGCACGATCCAGGAACGAGTGGATTCCGATCCACCATGCGTACTCCACGCAGCCACCATAATACCCGCGTATTACCTACTGCGGCAGTGGTGACCGCCGCTGCGGCAACACCACCGTGCGATCG